>MEKI01000014.1:4291-8413 GCA_001766905.1 Acidobacteria bacterium RBG_13_68_16 | reverse complement strand
GTGCGCGCGGCGGGTTGCATGGGTCGTCGGCACCGAGCCACAGGCGTGGGAGGTTCCCTGCCCGGCACCCCCGCCCCGCGGAGCGGAGGACGAGGTCATCGTTCGGTGGCTGGGCGAACAGGGTGCGCGGCTGGACACGTTGGGGGGAGTGCTCTCGGCCCCCCACGATGCGCTGCGCTGCCCGCTGTCTTCGCTGCCCACAGCCTCTCCAATTGACGTGGCGAGAGTGGTTCCGGTCGCCCTCTTCGGCTGGCGCGTCTCGCCGTTCACCGGCAAGACGATGGCCCAGTACGGGGTGACGCTGGCCGCCTCCCAGGGCGAGCCGGTCGTGGCACCGGGTGCGGGCAGGGTGGTGTTCGCAGGGAGCGTCCGGGAGCGGAAGGCCAACGAGTGGACGCGCCTCGGCAACCTCGTCGTCGTGGACCACGGCGGCGGTGTGATGACGATCTACGCGCACCTGCGCGACACGCTGGTAAAACGCGGCCAGGCCGTAGCTCGCGCCCAGCGTCTGGGCTCGGTCGGTCAAACCGGCTGGGCCCGTGTCCCCGCCCTCTACTACGAGGTCCGGTGGCCTCTGGACGACGGGAGCCGGCCCATCGATCCCGGACTGGTCACGCCGACGGTGCCGGTGGAGGACCTCGACGCGCGCCTGGCGGACCCGACCGGCGGGCTCCCGGGCGGCTTTGCGCTCGTGCAGCACCTGGTGGGGAGAGGCGAACGACCTCCTGCCCGGCGCCCCATTCGCCCGGCGCCGACCCAGCTGGAACCTACCGAGGCCGTGCCGACCGGTGGATGAATTCCGGCTCTCACCACGGAAAGGGTAAGAGGGCATACGGGAAAGGAAAGGGAACGGACTGAAGCGATCTCGCGTTCCTCCTTTTCCCCTTTTCCTCTCCCGTTTGACCTGCCTTAACCGTGTTGCCGCTCCCGGGGAGGTGGTGATAGGCTTCACAAACGGCAGGCCGTAGCCGGGAGGTCGCGATGGCCGAAACGACCCTGAAGCGGACGCCCCTGTACGAATGTCACGTCGAGGCCAAGGCCCGTCTCGTTCCCTTCGCCGGGTTCGAGATGCCGGTTCAGTACCTGGGAGTGATCGACGAGCACCGGGCGGTACGCACGTCGGTGGGCCTGTTCGATGTCTCCCACATGGGCGAGGTCGAGGTGGTGGGGCGGCGAGCGCTGGACTTCGTGCAGCACGTGACGTGCAACGACGCCTCCAAGCTCACACCCGGCCGGGCCCAGTACTCCGGCCTGATGACGCCGCGCGGGACGTTCGTCGACGACCTGCTCGTCCACAAGATCTCGGACGATCGGTACTTCCTTGTGGTCAACGCGTCGAACACGGACAAGGACTACGCCTACATGTGCGCCCAGGCCGCCGGCTTCGACGGCGTGGACGTTCACAACCGGTCCGACGACTATGCGCAGATAGCGATCCAGGGTCCGCGGGCGCTTGAGGTGCTCCGGAAGCTGACACCAGCGAACCTGACCGAGATCAAGTACTACCGGTTCGTGGACGGAACGGTCGACGGCGCGCCGGCAATCATCGCCCGCACCGGCTACACCGGGGAGGACGGCTTCGAAGTGTACGTGGCTCCCGCCGACGCCCCGCGAATCTGGCGCAAGCTCCTCGATGCAGGCAGGGAGTTCGGGATCATGCCGGTTGGGCTGGGCGCGCGCGACACGCTTCGCTTCGAAGCCAGCATGGCTCTGTACGGCAATGACATCGACGACACGACGACGCCCCTCGAGGCGGGTCTGGAATGGATCGTCAAGCTCGAGAAGGAGTCGTTCCTGGGCCGCGAAGCACTGGTCCGCCAGCAGGCCGCGGGGATCAAGCGCAAGCTGGTCGGGTTCGAGATGAAGGGTCGGGGGATCGCGAGGCACTCCTACCCGATCTGGTCGGGCGACAGCGAGGTGGGCATCGTGACCTCGGGGACCCACGCGCCGACGCTGGGCAAGCCCCTGGGGATGGGCTACGTGCCCGTCGAGCTGTCCGAGCCGGGATCGAAGCTCGACATCGAGATCCGGGAACAGAAGATCGCGGCGCAGGTGGTTGAGACACCGTTCTACCGCCGCCCCCGCTAGCGTGGATGACGAGAGGAGCGTGACATGGCACAACCTACGGATCGCCTGTACACAAAGACCCACGAGTGGGTTCAGATCAGGGGCGGCGAGGCCACCGTCGGCATCACGCAGTACGCGCAGGAGCAGCTCGGCGACGTGGTTTTCGTCGAGGTCCCGGCCCCCGGCAAGCAGGTGGCGAAGGGCGGCGTGCTCGGCAACATCGAGTCCGTGAAGGCGGTCTCCGAGGTGTTCGCCCCGGTCGGTGGCGAGGTGCTCGCGGCCAACGGCGAGCTCGATGGCCACCCGGAGCTGGTCAACCAGGATCCGTACGGGAAAGGATGGCTAGTGCGTCTGAAAGCGGCGGGGGCCCCAGAGGGGCTCATGGACGCTGCGGCCTACGAGAAGTTCGTCGCCGAGGAGTCCCACTGATGCACCGGTACCTGGCCGGTGAGGATGACCGCCGCCGAATGCTGGTGGCGGTCGGCTGTTCGTCCGTGGAGGAGCTGTTCAAGTCCGTGCCCGCCGAAGTCCGGTGCGGCGAGCTCGCACTCCCGCCGGCGCGCAGCGAGGAGGAGGTGCGCCGGGAGTTCTGGGCGCTCGCGGGGAGGAACATCGCCCCCGAGTGCACCGCCAGCTTTCTGGGAGCCGGCGTGTACCGCCACGTCACCCCGGCGGTGGCCGACGCGCTGCTTCAGCGCGGCGAGTTCTTCACCGCCTACACGCCCTACCAGCCCGAGGTGAGCCAGGGCACGCTGCAGGCGATCTTCGAGTTCCAGACGTTCATTTGCCAGCTCACCGGGATGGAGGTGGCCAACGCCTCGCTGTACGACGGCGCCACCGCGGTGGTCGAAGCCGTGCTGATGGCGCACCGGCTCGTGCCAAATCGGCCCAAGGTCGTGGTGGCGGGCTCGCTCCACCCCGATTACCGCGCGGTGCTGGACACCTACTGTGCACCGCAGAGCCTGACGATCGTCACGGTACCGGCCGACCCAATGGGACGGGTCGATGCCGCCACGTTCGCGAAAGCGGTCGGCGACGACGTGTGCGCGGCAGTGGTCCAGTCGCCCAACTTCTTCGGCGTTGTGGAGGATCTGCCGGCCCTCGCCGCGGTCGCGAAGAGTGCGGGGGCGCTCGCGATCCACGCGGTGGCCGAAGCTACCTCGCTGGGGATCCTGGCGCCCGGCGGCGTTTTCGGGTACGACGTCGTGTGCGGCGAGGCGCAGGCGTTCGGGATCCCGGCCGCCTTCGGCGGGCCGCACCTGGGCTTCTTCGCGACAAGGCAGGCGCACATGCGCCAGCTCCCGGGGCGCCTGGTGGGCGAGACCGTGGACTCGGAGGGCAAGCGGGGCTACGTGCTCACGCTCTCGACCCGCGAGCAGCACATTCGCCGCGCCAAGGCCACCTCGAACATCTGCACGAACCACGGGCTGATGGCGCTCGCGGCCACCATCGTGCTGTCGCTGCTCGGCAAAAAAGGAGTACGCGACGTCGCGCTCGCGTCGCACGCCACCGCCGAGTACCTGAAGAGTGGGGTCGGGGGTCTGGGGCCCGGGGTCCGACTCGCGTTCCCTGGGGGCCCAACTTACAACGAGTTCCTGGTTCTGCACGACGACCCCGACGGATTGCTGGCCCGCATGAAGGAGGAGCTGATCCTCGGTGGCGTCTCGACCACGCGCTTCGGCGCTGGCTTGACGCGCGGTTTTCTGGTTGCCGCCACCGAACACAACACCAGGCAGGATTGCGACAGGCTGCTCGACGCGCTTCGGAGGCTGGCATGAGCGACAAGACCTCCCTGCGCCAACGCGAAGGACTGATCTTCGAGCGCTCCTCCCTGGGTCGGGTCGGCTACCAGCTGCCGCCGCTCGAGGTCCCGCCCGTTGACCCGGCGAAGACGATCCCCGCGGGGTTGCTGCGCGGCGAGATCCAGGAGCTGCCGGAGGTGAGCGAGGTGGACGTGGTGCGCCACTTCACCCGGCTCGCCAAGTGGAACTACAGCGTGGACGAGGGGCTGTACCCGCTCGGCTCGTGCACGATGAAGTACAACCCGCGGATCAA
>MEKI01000014.1:3429-4249 GCA_001766905.1 Acidobacteria bacterium RBG_13_68_16 | reverse complement strand
GCTTCAGCCCGAGGACCAGGTGCAGGGAGCGCTCGCCCTCATGTGGGAGCTGGAGCAGGCGCTGATCGCGATCACAGGTATGGCGCGGGTAACGCTGCAGCCGGCGGCCGGCGCTCACGGCGAGCTCGCCGGCATGCTGATGATCCGCAAGGCACTGGCAGACCGCGGCGAGCACCGCAGGGTCGTGCTGATCCCAGACTCCGCGCACGGCACGAACCCGGCCTCAGCTGTGTTCGCCGGGTTCGACGTCGTGGAGGTGGCCTCCACGCCGGAAGGGACGCTTGACCTCGCGGCGATCGCCAGGCGTCTCGAGGGCGGCAACGTAGCCGCGCTCATGGTCACGGTCCCCAACACCCTCGGCGTCTTCGAGCCCGAGATCGTGAAGGCGGCCAAGATGCTGCACGAGCGGGGCGCCTTCCTCTACATGGACGGCGCCAACCTCAACGCGTTCGTCGGGATCGCCCTGCCCGGAAAGATGGGCGCCGACGCGCTGCACATCAACCTGCACAAGACGTTTTCCACCCCCCACGGCGGCGGCGGTCCCGGCGCGGGCCCGGTGGCGGTCTCGGAGGCGCTCGTCCCGTACCTTCCGGTTCCCATGGTCGAGAAGACCGGCAACCTTTTCACGCTCTCCTCGGACCGGCCGAAGAGCATCGGCAAGGTGCGCGGGTTCTACGGCAACTTCGGCATGCTGGCGCGGGCGCTGGCCTACATCCGCTCGCTCGGGCGCGACGGCCTCCGGCTGATGGCCGAAGGCGCGGTACTCAACGCCAACTACATCCGCAAGGGGCTCGAGGCCGAATACCACCTCCAGTACACC
>MEKI01000014.1:0-3394 GCA_001766905.1 Acidobacteria bacterium RBG_13_68_16 | reverse complement strand
AAGCCCGGGAAAACCCGGACCTGGTCAAAGGCGCGCCGTACGGCACGCCGGTGCGGCGCCTCGATGAGGTGCGCGCGGCCCGGCAGCCGGTGCTGCGCTGGCAGGCCAGGAAGGCGTAAGGCGTCGCGCCGGCTTGTGCCGGCGCGGCGGACATGGGAGGAACGACATTGCTGCAGCGGCTCCATGTCTTCGTGGACTACTGGAACTTCCAGCTGCGTTGGAACGAGCGCGCCGGTGACGCGCGGTGCAACTGGGCCCACCTCCCATCCGTGCTCTTGGAAAAGGTGAAGACCCTGCCGGTCTCGGGCGAGCTGGACTTCCAGGGGATGCGCGTGTACGCCTCGTGCGACCCCGACGACGAGAACCTGCGCAGGTGGCTCGAGAACTTCCTCGAGCGCCAGCCCGGGACCAGCGTCGTCGCGCTCGAGCGCCGCCGGCGGTTCGACCACATCCGGTGCCGCTCCTGCGGCTACGAGACCGGGACGTGCCCATCGTGCGGCCAGCCGCTCGTGTGGTCGGCGGAGAAGGGGGTCGAGGCGGCGCTGATCACCGACCTCTACGAGCTCTCCGCGGCGGACGCCCTCGACGTGGCGGTGCTTGTCTCCTCCGACAGCGACTTCGTGTTCCCGGTGGTAGGGCTCCAGGGTCGCGGGGTCAAGGTGGTCAACGCGGCGTGGCGCGGCGTAGGTCAGGAGCTGGCGCGCACGAGCTGGGCCACCCTCGACCTCGACGAGCTGATCCCGTCGCTCGTCCGGGAGAGTGCCGGCGAGCGCCGCAACACCCACGTCGGCCCGGAACAGTAGGTATCAGTCTCGCCCGCTTCTGTACTTGCAGATGAGGGCAGGACGTACAAGCTTCAAGCCTCAGGCCCGGCTGGGTGGCGGGGTAGGTGCGCCCGGGCCCTCGGCCGGGGGGGGAAACACCAGCATCACCAGCGCGGCGAGCAGCATCGGGAGGTCGCGCAGGATCAGCAGCCAGGCGTTGCTGACGTCCTCGGCGCTGGTGGAGAAACAGCCGCAGGCGACGTTGATGCCGCGCACGGCGTTTATCCCGAGAGCCACCATGAAGGCGATCAGCAAACCGGTCGAGCACAGGGCAGCGCCGCGCCGCTTGAAGCCGGTGACGAGGGCGATCCCCACCACCAGCTCCATCCAGGGCATGTAGATCGCCATCAGGTTAACCGGCCCGGGCGGGAGGATGCTGTAGTTCCAGATGATCGTGACCAGGGGGCGCGGATCGAAGATCTTCGCGTGTGCGGCGTACAGGAAGATGCCGCCGAGCACGAGGCCGAGGAGGCGGTGCAGCCACGGGTTGCGCAGCCACCTCACCGGGCACCCCCGTCCACCGGCAACCCGCTGCCCTGCCACCCGAGGAAGCCGCCGATCAGCACGTACGGTGGCGGCAGGCCGCGGCGGTGCAGCTCCTGGGCGAGGAGCTGCTCCACGTCGGTCTCGTCGCTCGCGCCGCAGATGATGATCGCGCCAGCCGAGCGCAGGCGCCCGAGCCGCTCGGGCGTCAGCTCCGCCTGCAGCTCGGTGTAGGAGATCTCCTCAGCGCCCGCCACGTGCCCCGCCCCAAACTCCGTGGCGGACCGGGTGTCGAGGACAACGACACCGGGAAGAGAGGTGCGCATCGCGTCGGCGGACCCGGGATCGAGGAAGTTGAAGTCGACTCCGGCCCGGGGCGGCTCGAACCCCTTGCCCCACCACGCGAGCTGGCGACCGGGGACGAGGTTGGCCGCGGTGCCCAGGACCAGCGTGGCGATGACCAGCAGGATGGTGTCGCGAACGAGTCCACGCATCGCGAGGCAGGGTACCATACGCGCGATGGCGCGGCGAAGACGTCTCCTGCTGTGGGTCCTGGCACCGGCGGCTCTCCTCGTCGCAGTGCTGCTCACCAGAAGCACGCCGCCGCGCCTGCCGGCCGACGCGAACCATGCGCTCGACCAAACGGAGGCACAGTGCCTCACCTGCCACTTGCACACGGGCAAGCGCGTGCGGCCCGATGATCACCCGCTGCGGGACGACTGCTTCTCCTGCCACCGCGACCCGCGTGGGGTGCTGCACCCGCGGCCCGGCGCCCCGACGAGCCTGCCCGGCGGTTGGGCGGACGACCCCCGCCTGGGGGGCGGACGCGGCACGGCCGGGGTCAGGGTTTCGCCCGCTCCGCCGTGAGGTGGTAGGGTGGGCGGGTCGCGGGCCGCACGTCCCGCGGGCGGGGAGGACCGATGAGGAGAGCGCTGGTGCCGTGCCTGGTCGCCACGTTGGCCTCGGCGGCGGGCCTCGCCGGACCGGCCCCGCGGTACCCGGGGACCGACACCTCGGTTGTCGTGAACCGGGGCAACGGGCGCATCGCAATCCTGGGCGGCGACAAGCTCGAGGTCTTCGAGCCCTCCGGCACGTCACTCTCGACGATCGAGATTCCGGGGAAGAACCCCCGCATCCTCGAGTTCTGCGGCGGAAACCTGCTCTACGTCACCCACGAGGTCAGCAACCTCCCGCAGGTGTTCGTGGTGATCACGGTGGACGGGCGCGAGCGCCTGGCGTTTCCCAACGAGGGGCTCTCGGAGCTTTTCCCGAGCGAGGCCAGCCGGCTGACCGTGGACGGCAAGGGGGTCTACGGTTTCCTGCCGCTCGACCCGCCGGCTCGCGAGTTCTTCGGCCTGCCGGAGTCGATCCCGCCGGGAGCCGGCGTGGCGGCCACCTACCGGTTCGCGGGCGAGAAGCTGCTGGCGCGCGGCTCGGAGGTCTTTACCGGTGTCGTGGCGCTCTCCCCTGACGACATGCTACTGACCGTCAAGGGGGGCGGCGCGATGCGCCACCGCTCGCCGGGCGGCGTTGCGTGGAAGCGGGAGGGGAGCGGCGGCGACTGGCGAGTTGCCGATGTGGACCCGGCGGCCGGCGTCGCATTAGCCATCGACGGCCAAGGAGCGCTCATCGGCATTGACCTCGAGAAAGGGGACGTGCGCTGGCAATCGCCTGCGGGGACCGCCCCACGGGTCTCCGACGCGCGGCTGCTGCGCGGCGGCCGTGCGCTCGCCTTCGCGAACGATCCCGAAAAGCAGGTGATGGTGTTCGACCCCTCCTCGGGTGCCTGGAGCGCAACCGAGGTCGCGCAGGCGTTCGCGCGCCAGGGAATGCGGGCGGTGCTGGCTGCATGGCTGGACCGCGCGGACTCCCTCGCCGGCCTCTGGCAGATCGGGACGGCGAGCGGGACGGCGCTGCTCATCCACGGAGCCGACGGCTGGTACGAGGTGCCGCTGCCCTGAGCGAAATACAGCAGTGTTCCTGGGCAAACGAATCGGGCGGGGACAAGCTGTTTGACCTCGGGAGATGGGTGACAGGACGACATCAGGACATGGGTGACAGTGTAGCTGGTGGAGGTGCGGGCCGGA
>MEKI01000013.1:19562-23413 GCA_001766905.1 Acidobacteria bacterium RBG_13_68_16 | reverse complement strand
GCCGCCCATAATGTGGTGCCGTTTGGGCCTGACGTCAAGAGGGGCGGCGGGGCGCGGAGGCACGTAAACTGGCGCCTGGAGGGGGCGATGCAAGTCGAACTCGAGGGCGTGACGCTGGAGGTCGAGGACCACGGCGAGGGTGTGCCGGTCGTACTGCTGCACGGTTTTCCTCTCTCGTCTGAGATGTGGACCCCGATTCGCACCGCGGTGGAGCAGGCGGCTCGCCTGATCACCCCGGACCTGCGGGGGTTCGGGGCCTCCGAGAAGCCGCACAGCGCCTACGGGATGGGGACGTTTGCGGATGACGTCCTGCGGCTGGCGGACCGCCTCGAGCTGGAGCGCTTCGTCCTGGGCGGGCACTCCATGGGCGGCTACGTTGCCCTGCGCCTGGCGGCCGCGCACGGCGAGAGGCTCGCCGGCCTGATCCTGGTTGACACCAGGGCATCTGCAGACACGCCCGACGGCAAGGTGCGGCGCGCGATCGCCATCGAGAGGATCCGCCGCGGAGAGGCGGCCGCGTTCCTTGACGAGTTCGTCCCCAACCTCCTCGGGCAGTCATCCCACACGCGGGCACCGAAGCTGGCAACGGCGCTGCGCGACCTGGCGGCCGGGGTGCCCGACCACGTTTTGGCCGGCTGCCTCGCGGGGATGCGGGACCGCCCCGACAGCACGGAGGTGTTAGCCAAGCTCAACGTGCCTGCCCTCGTCCTGGTAGGCCAGGAGGACACGATCGCGCCTCCGGAGGTGGCGCACACGATGGCCGCTGCGCTCCCGCGAGCCCGCTTGGCGTTGATCCCGCTGGCGGGCCACACCCCCAGTGTGGAGAGGCCGATTCCCACCGCCGAGGCGATCCTCACGTTCCTGCGCGAGAGCTTCCCTCCGCCGCCGCTCTCGATCAAACCCCGACCCGCCTGACCTGCGAGGCATCAACGCGGGGCTGGCGCGACCACCGTCGCGGGCTTCGCAGCGGCGTTGCTCATGCCTCGCGCCTCATCCCTGCTGCCTGTATCATCGCGGCATGTGCGGGCGGTTCACCCAGGCCTCGGACAGCGAGATCATCGTGCGGGTCTTCGACCTGCCGAAGAAGCCGGAGCTCGCGCCCCGTTACAACATCGCGCCCACTCAGGACGTCGCCGCAGTACGTGCGGCCGACGGCGGGCGAGATCTGGTGCACCTGCACTGGGGGCTGATCCCGTCGTGGGCGAAGGAGCGCGCGATGGGTGCCCGCATGATCAACGCCCGGGCCGAGACGCTCGCCGAGAAACCGGTGTTCCGCTCGGCGTTCCGCGCGCGGCGCTGCCTGATCGTGGCCGACGGCTTCTACGAGTGGCAGAAACTGGGGACGCGCAAGCAGCCGCACTTCATCGCGTTCCGGGACGGAAGGCCGTTCGGTTTCGCCGGTCTCTGGGAGCGCTGGCAGGGGGAGGGGAGCGAGCAGGTCGAGTCGTGCACCATCGTCACCACTGAGGCCAACGAACTGCTTGCGCCGATCCACGACCGCATGCCGGTGATCCTCGACCCCGACGACTTCGCCCTCTGGATCGACCCCGGCGAGAAGGACACCGACCGGCTTGCCGCCCTCCTCAAGCCGCACCCGCCCGGCCCGCTCCAGGCCTATCCCGTGAGCCTCCTGGTCAACAGCCCGGCGAACGACACGTCGGCGTGCCGCGAGAGACTGCGCTAGCTCCTAACCCGCCTGTTCGCCGTTCGACTGACCGTGCCAGCGGCGGTGGTACCAGAAGTACTGCTCCGGACAGGCGAGGATGGCGCGGCCCAGCGCCTCGTTGCACGCGACGGTGATAGCGTGGCGCCGTGCGTCCTCGTCGCCGCCGGTCGGCAGCGTGAGGCGGGAGAGCGCGACGAGGTGCTCCCCGTGGGTGATCCTCCGGCCCGCCATCAGGAAGATCGGCGTGCCGTGCCGCGCGGAGATCGCGCCGGGCAGAGGCAAAGTGGAAGCCACCCTGCCGAGGAACGGGGCGAGCTCGCCGTGGCGCCCGGCCCGGTGGTCGGCGACCATCACGACCGCCCGTCCATCCCGCAGGCAGCGGAGGATGTCGCGCGGAGCTCCCCTGCTCTTCGGGACGAAATGCACCGCTTCACCGGGGATGCCGAGGATGAACCGGTGGACCTTGGGGTTGTGCTGGCGGCCCACCAGAAGCGCGCTGGGGATGCCCGCCGCGGCCAGCGCTGTGACGTACAGCGCCCACGCACCCAGATGGGCCGTCACGACGATCGCCCCGCCGCCGGTGGCCAGCACCTCGCGCAGCGCCTCGACGCCCTCGAGCCGCACAAGCTCGCCGACCAACTCGCGATCGGAACCGGCGAAGCGCACGAACTCCGCCACCGTGCGGCCGAAGTTGCGCGCCGCGCGCACTGCGATTCGCCGTCGCTCGCGGGACGTCGAACCGGGGAACGCCTGCGCCAGGTTGGCGAGCACGAGTCGCCGTCGGATGCGCAGCCACCAGCCGACCTGCCCGAGCGCGGCGCCGACCTCGAGCGCCGCGATTCGTGGGAGCGCCCGCAGGAGCGCGGCGAGCACCAGGACGCTGCCGTACTCGAGGTGGTAGCGGGCCCTCATGGCTCGGTCGTGACCGCGCCCCGCGCCGCGGCCAGTGTGCTTCGGAACCCCTCGAGGTCCTCGGCCGCGACCAGCGCAACGAGCTGGTCCAGAGCCTCGCGCGTCGCCCGGTACACCTCTTCCCGGTGCGGGTTAAGGCGCTGGATGTCCAGGTAGAGCGCGGGGTCCTCGGAAAGAACCGACTGTGCAGTGGACGCCTGCCGCGCGAAGGTCGTCGAGGCGCACGCCTGCAACTCGCCGGGGTCGAGACCGGAGCGGGTGAGGGCGGAGCCGAAGAGCATCCCGGTGAGGTGCGCAAGCCCCAGCAGCCACCCCATCAGGCGGTCGTGATGGGCGAATGGGATCGTGATCAGGTGCGTGTACGGGTGCCGCAGCAGCGCTTCGAGCCTCTTGCGCTCCGCCTCGGGCTCGTCGTAGCAAGCAACCACGAACGTCAAGGGCTCGTACGGGGACTTTCCCGGCCCGAACATCGGGTGGAGCGAGGAGACCTTCAGGCCAGCACTCCGGGCCTTCTCGAGCGCGGGCACCAGGTGTGCCTTGATGGACGCGATCTCCACCACCACGCCTTGCGGGCGACGCTGTGCCAGCGCCGAGACGGCATCCGGGGTGCGCGCGAGCGGCACCGAGACGACGATGTGGTCGTAGGCGTCAAGGTCGGGGACGTCGTCGAGGGTGCTATAGCGCCCCTCGGCCCGTGAGAGAGGACCCCAAGCGGGATCGATGGCGTCCACCCGGTGGCCGACCAGCGGCAGGAACTGCTCCAGCCAGGCACCCATCGCACCCGCGCCCCCCAGCACGAGCACCCGTCCGCCTCGTTTCGTGCGAGCCGCGACGCCAACTCTGTGCTGCCGCTCCACCGAGCCGCGCATGATCGCGTGGAAGATCTCCTCCATGACGTCCTCGGAGACCCCGCACGCCTCCGCGTGCTGCCTTGCCCGGGTGAGGACCCGGTCCTCGGCGTCGCGCGCGACGACAGGTGCGCCAGTGGCGGCCTTGATCCTGCCGACATCGGCGGCCAGCTCCATCCGCCGGCGCAACAACTCGAGCATGGCGCGGTCCACCTCGGCGATCTCTTCGCGTAGCCGGGGAAGCTCCTCCTTCAGGGGCATCGTCCCTCCTCAACGGGGGTCCAGCTGGTGGAAATTTAACAGAGAGCGGCGGTCGGAAGGTGGGTGGCGGTCGGGGCGCCGCGCGTGCCTGCCCGGAATGCCCGGCATTGGCCGGCGTTTTTCCCTTCAGGGCGGGCGGTCGGGGCCCCGGGCGGACCGTTCCA
>MEKI01000013.1:7015-19529 GCA_001766905.1 Acidobacteria bacterium RBG_13_68_16 | reverse complement strand
GCACCGAGCGCCCGTTTGCGCGGGGCAAGGAGGCGGGCAGGTGGAGTTCGTGACGGTGGCGCGGGTGGGGGACATCCCGGACGGCGAGGGCCGCGCCTTCGACATCAACGATGTGACGGTGGGTGTCTTCCGCTGCGGCGGCAGCTACTTTGCCGTGAGCGATATCTGCACGCACGCGCACGCGCTGCTCCACGAGGGGAGCGTGGACCGGGTCCGGTGCACCGTGGAGTGCCCTCTTCACAGCACCGAGTTCGATCTGCGGACAGGTCAGGTGCTCGCACCGCCAGCCACCGAGCCGATTGCGACCTTCCCGGTTCGCCTAGTGAATGACCAAGTCCAAGTTGCGGTCCCTCCCCCAGGGAGAACGTAGCTGGCGGCACGCATTACGACGGTTTGTGGCCACCGCGCGGGCGGGGAATTGCGGGGCGTCCCGCGATGTTGCCCCGAACGAGGCCATCGCGACGCGCCCGGCCCTCGAGTTCGACCCCCCGCGAGGTGCGATCGTCGCGCCTGCAGGCAGCGGAGGAAGGGCTTGGAGACAACGGTCCCGCTCATGGCGGTCGGCGCGGTTTCCGACGCAGATGCGTGCCCCCTTGATTCGAGCCCAGAACGCACTCGCACGTACGGTCATCGCGGTCGAATGATGCCCATTCTTGATTCCTGCACACACGCTCGAGCGTTCACGCAGAAGACCCATGCTAGCCGCATCGGCCGAGCGGTCGAGAGCCCGCTGCACTCCGAGGGAAACCTGGTTCGGTTCGCGTCGGTCCTAAAAGGAGGAATGTATGGCTGACTACGCTAACCCCGATGTCCTGGTCACCACCGACTGGGTCGGGGAGCACACCGACGACCCAAAGGTGCGCATCGTTGAGTCTGACGAGGACGTGCTTCTCTACGACACCGGTCACGTACCCGGGGCGGTCAAGGTGGACTGGCACACGGAGCTCAACGACGAACGTATCCGCGACTACATCAAAGCCGTGGATTTCGGTCGGCTGATGAGCACCCTCGGCATCGCCACGGATACTACGGTGGTCTTCTACGGGGACAGGAGCAACTGGTGGGCGTGCTACGCGTACTGGGTGTTTCGCCTGTTCGGGCATGACGACCTGAGGGTGATGAACGGCGGGCGAAAAAAGTGGCTCGACGAGAAGCGGCCGATCTCCCGCGAGGTGCCGTCGTACCCACCGACGCGCTACCGCGTGGCCGGGACACATTCGGAGATCCGTGCGTTCCGCGACGACGTCCTGAAGCACATCGGAAAACCCGACGCCAGGCAGGAGCGCTTCGAGGTGCCCTGGGGTCGGGCCCTCGTCGACGTGCGGTCGCCCGGCGAGTACTCGGGCGAGCTGCTGCACATGCCGGACTACCCGCAGGAGGGCGCCTTGCGAGGCGGGCACATCCCCGGGGCCGTGAGCATCCCGTGGTCGAAGGCGGTGACGGACGAGGGCACCTTTAAACCGGCGGATGAGATCAAGAACCTCTACGAGTCGCAGGGGATCACACCGGACAAGGACATCATCGCCTACTGCCGCATCGGCGAGCGGTCCTCCCTGACCTGGTTCGTGCTCCACGAGCTCATGGGATACAAGAGCGTTCGCAACTACGACGGCTCCTGGACCGAATGGGGCAACGTAGTGGGGCTGCCGATCGTGAACCCGTCGCTCGACGAGCGGCGGCGAAAGGAAAGCCGCACTGCCGCCAGGCCGGCGCTGGGGACGATGTGACCCGGGCTGAGATCATCGACGTCCTTGTAGAGCACGCCCGCTCACCGAGCCGCCGGGGGCGCCTGGCCGACGCTGACGTGGTCATGCCCGGCGGGAACCCGGACTGCGGCGACGTCGTGACCGTTTTTCTGAAGGTCGATCGGGAGCATGACTGCGTCGCGGCAGCGAGCTTTCTGGGCGAGGGGTGCACGATCAGCCAGGCCGCCGCTTCGGTGCTGATGGAGCAGGTGCAGGGCGCCCCCCTGGCCGGCATCGAGGCGATGGACGGCAACGACCTCATGGAGACGCTGGGCCGCGAGGTCGTAAGGATGAGGCCGCGCTGCGCGACGCTCGCCCTTTCCACACTCAAGGGAGCGGTCAAACGGTACCGGCGCGAGCGGGAACGGGAGCGTGCAACTTCGGAGCCCGAAGAGGGTGACCGTAGGGACGGGACGACCGGTTAGCTTCGCGCTCCCCGATCAGGGCAGCCCGGAGACTCGCTCGCGTTCCTCCGACGGCCGCAGGAGCTGCAACTCGTAGAGGGCCTTGTACAGCCCGCCGCGGGCGAGCAGCTCCTCGTGTCGCCCCTCTTCCACCAGGCGGCCGAGGTGAAGGACTAGGACGCGGTCGCACCCTACGACGGTCGCGAGGCGGTGCGCGATAATCAGCGCCGTGCGCCCCTGGAGGAGGCGTTCCAGCGCCTTCTGAATGGTCGCCTCGGTGAGCGGGTCCACCGAGGCCGTCGCCTCGTCCAGAAGCAGGAACTCCGGGTCGCCGACAAGCGCTCGTGCGAACGACACAAGCTGTCTCTCGCCCACGGACAGCCCGGTACCGCGCTCGCCGAGGGTCGTGTCGAGGCCCAGGGGCAGGTGGGAGAGGACCGGGGCCGCCCCGACCTGCTCCAGCGCCCAGCGGATGCGGGCGTCATCGATCCCCGAGCGCCCGAGCGAGACGTTCTCGCGCAGCGTGCCGGCGAAGCAGTCGATCTCCTGCAGCACGACGGCGAACCGGCGGCGCAGCTGCGAGAGGTCCCAGCGGCGGATGTCGACACCGTCAACGATCACCGCGCCAAGCTGGGGGTCGTAGAAGCGCAGCAGCAGGTTGACCAGCGTGCTCTTGCCGGCGCCGGTGTGGCCAACCACCGCAAGGCGCTCACCGGCCCGGGCTGCGAAAGACAGCTCGCGGATCGCCCAGCGCTCCTCCTCGTAGGCGAAGGAGACGTTCTCGAAGGCAAAGGCTGCGGCTCGTGGGGGCGACGCCACAGGAGCCTCGGGCTGTAGGATCTGGGGCTCGGTGGCCAGCAGGCCCTGGAGGCGCTCGGCGGCCGCGAACGACGCCTGGAGGATGTTGTAGTTCTCGGCGAGGTCGGCGATGGGGCGGAAGAAGCGCTGCACGTACTGCAGGAAAGCGACGAGCACACCGAGCGAGAGCGTCCCGCCCTTTGTCCAGACGCCTCCGGCCACGAGCAGCATCGCCATCCCGCCGGAGATCAGCAGCTCGACGGACGGGTAGAACACCGCGTAGTAGAAGACCCCGCGGATGTTTACGTCGCGGTGGGCGGCATCGAGCTCACGAAACTTGCTTGAGGTCCTCGCCTCGGCGCGCGCCAGCTGCACGACCGACATGCCGGCGAGGTGCTCCTGCAGGTGGGTGTTGATCGCCGCGACGCGCGTGCGCACCTCCCGGTAAATCGTGCGCGCCCGTTTCCGGAACCACGTGGAGAGCATGATCATGAACGGCAGCGTCGCGAACGCCACAAGGGCCAGGCGCCAGTCGAGGGCAAACAGGATCCCCGCGATCCCGCCCAGCACGACCACGTCGGAGAAGATGTCCACCAGACCGGAAGTGAAGAGCTCGTTGAGCGCCTCGACGTCGCTGGTGAGCCGGGTGATGACGCGGCCGGCCGGCGTGCGGGAGAACCACGCGACCTCGAGCCTCTGGAGGTGTGCGAAGAGCGCGTCGCGCAGGTCCCGCATGACGAGCTGGCCGGTCATCAGCATGGTGCGGGCCTGCATGGAGAGCAGCGCGGCGGAGGCGAGCAGGGTCGCCAGGTAGAGCGCCGTGAGCGTCGCCAGGCCCGCCCCGCCGCTGCTCGGCAGGCGAAGCGCCTGGATGAAGTGCAGGACGTGCTGGGCTGCCGTCCCCGTCTCGGGCTTGAGGTAGAGATCGATCGCCGCCGCGGTGATGAGGGGCCCCGCCACCTGGAGAACGGAACCGGCAAGCACGAGCACCGTGGCGAGCACGATGCGGCGGCGGTGGGGCAACGCCCAGCCGATTAACCAGCGCAGCAGCGGGCGCTGCGCCCGAGTGTCGATGGGGTCCAGTACTTCCGTAGCCGCGGCGCTCATCTCAGCGTCCCGTCCCAGCAGGCGCGACGTCCAGCGGGGGGACGAGGTGACGGCCCCAGCGTGAGCCCCATCGCTGCAGGCGGGCAAGGCCGAGCAGCAGTCGGTACCGAGATGTGCGCAGCCACGTGCCCGGCCGCACGACATCGGCCGCCAGCAGGGAGACCACCGCCGCCTGGAGTTGCAGCCTGTTGCTAGGGTTGAAGAAGAACGCCAGGAAGTGCGGATCGTAATAGGCGCGAATGAACGAGAAGAAGATCCGGTGCAGCGTCCGCGTGAGCGCGATTGTCGGGCCGAAGTCGCTCGCCTCGACGCGACTCCTTCGGGCCAGCGCTTCAATCACGTCCTGCGCGGCGGAGGCGCCGGTCGTGGTCCCGATGAAGACCCCTGTGGAGAAGATCGGGTCGAGGAACCCCGCCGCGTCGCCGATCATGCAGAACCCGTCCCCGCCGATCTGCATGACGCGGTAGGAGAAGTTTTGGATCGCGCTGAACGGGATCAGGCGCTCGGCGCAGGCGAGGCGCCTCCCCACCTCCGGGGTGGCCTCCACCGCGGCCGCGAAGAGACTCTCGGAGCCAACGTGGGCGCGCCACTTTCGCACGTCGAGCACGGCGCCGACCGAGACGCTGTCGTCGGCGAACGGGATCAGCCAGAACCAGCCGCCGTCAGTGAGGGCAATGGTGATGTTACCGGCCTCGCGGCCGTCGGGCAGCCAGACGCCGCTAAAGTGGGAAACGGCAGCCACCTTGCGGTGCTTCTGGTAGGGGAAGCGCCAGCCCATGCGGGAGGCCAGGAACGACGACTGCCCGCTGGCGTCGAGAAACACCCGGCTTCGGAGCAGGTGCTCGGTGCCTTCGGGGTCGCGCACAACCAGGCCCGTGAGGCGCCGGCCATCCCACGTTGGCGTAGTTGCGTGCCACCCCTCCAACACATCGGCGCCCGCGGCGCGCGCGTGGTCCAGCAGCGCCTTGTCCAGCTCGTCACGTCGAACCTGGTAGGCGTACGGGATCGCCGGCGGCAGCGCCTCGTCGAACCAGTA
The DNA here is from genome assembly GCA_001766905.1 of Acidobacteria bacterium RBG_13_68_16. Classification (GTDB taxonomy): domain Bacteria; phylum Acidobacteriota; class Thermoanaerobaculia; order Thermoanaerobaculales; family Thermoanaerobaculaceae; genus RBG-13-68-16. The sequence continues at coordinate 14,439 of MEKI01000013.1, read as the reverse complement.
CACGACGTGCTTGCTGCCATCGTGCGTGACGAAGCTGGCGCCGTCCTTGCGGCGCGTGTGGGGGAGGGCTCGCACGGCGTCGTGCACGCCGAGGCGGTCGAACAGGGGGAGGGTGTGCGGCAACAGCGACTCGCCAACGTGGAAGCGGGGGAAGTGCTCACCCTCGACGATCACGGTCTCGATCCCTGCCGCAGCCAGCATCGCCCCGGCGGTGCTGCCGGCCGGTCCGCCGCCCAGGATCAAGACGTCGACGGCGCGGTCTCTGGCCATCCGCAAAGTATACCTCGTCTCATTAAAGTTTGGACAGGATCACGGCGAGCGCGTCGAGCTCACCGGCCGTCGCGTAAAAGTGGGGCGAGAAGCGCACCCACCCCTGGCGGGCGGTCACCTCGATCTGTCTACCACGCAGACGGCGGGCGATCTCGTCGGCGGGGAGGAAGGGGTGCCGGGCCGCGACGATCCCGGCGATAGGGTGCCCCGAACCCGGCGAGCCGACGTGCCATCCGGCCTTGAGGAGCGTCTGCGTGATCGCGCGGGCGTGGGAGACGACGCGCTCGAAGACCTCCTCGGGTCCCACCTCGAGGAGCAGGTCGAGGGAAGCAGCGAGCCCTGCCAGCAGCACGTTTGGCATCGCCCCTGGCTCGAAGCGTCGGCCGTCCTCGTGGAAGACGAGCTCGTGCAGGAAGAACTGGCGCCCCGGCCGGCGGACGTTGAGCCACCCGGCAAGCACCGGGTGTAGGCCGGAGCGCAGCTGACGGGTGGTCACCATGATCCCGATCCCTTCGGGGCCCAGCAACCATTTGTGCCCGTCGGCCACCAGGGCATCCACCCCCAGGTCGGCGAAGCGGTCGGGTAGCACCCCGAGCCCTTGGATGGCGTCCAGTACCACCAGGATCTTGCGTTCGTGTGCCTCACGGGCCAGCTCGGCGACCGGCGCGACCCAACCGGTGTGGAACGCCACCCACGACAGCGCCAGCAGCTTGACCGGCGGCACCAGCAGAGGCAGCACCGTCTCCAGCTCGATGCGGCCGCTCGGCGTGGGGAAGCGTCGCACCGCCACTCCACGCCGGTTGAGGGCAAGGTAGGGGGCGACGTTGGCGGCGAACTCCTCCTCCCCGACGAGAACCGCGTCGCCCTTTCTCCATGGAAGGCCTTGCGCGATCAGCGAGATCCCCTCGGAAGTACTGCGCACCAGCGAAACGTCCGGCGCGCGACACCCCACCAGCTCGGCCGCGAGCGCGCGAACGGAGAGCTCGGTTTCCTTCCAGCGGTCCCAGTTGTGCCCGCCGTTCTTCTCCTGATCGGCGATGTGGGCGCGCATGGCCTCCGCCACCCGTGCCGGCAGCGGCGCGACCGCAGCGTGGTTGAGATAGAGGCAGTGCTGGCGAACGGGGAACTCGGGCAGCCAACGGGCGAGGTCCAGCGCCACGGCGCGAGTATATACGCGCCGTGCCGCTTGTTCCCGGTGCCGCCGCCAGCTAGAGTCGGGGCGATGTGCGGGATTGCAGGTTTTGCGGGCCGGACGCCGGGGGGCGAGCGGGAGCTAGTCGACGCCATGCTGGGCAAGCTCGTGCACCGCGGCCCGGATGCGGGGGCGTCACGGTCCGGTGCAGGCTGGGCGCTCGGCGCTCGAAGGCTCGCAATCATCGACCTCGCCACCGGCGACCAGCCGGTGGCCGACGAAAGCGGGGCGGTGGTCGCGGTATGCAACGGCGAGATCTACAACTACCAGAAGCTGCGCGAAGACCTCCTTGCTCGCGGCCACCACCTGCGCTCGGTCGGGGACACCGAGGTGCTCGTGCACCTCTGGGAGGACTACGGCCCCGAGATGCTCCAGCACCTGCGCGGGATGTTCGCACTCGCGGTGCTGGACAGCGGCCGACAGGTGTTCTTCCTGGCCCGCGACCGTCTCGGCAAGAAGCCTCTCTTCTGGACCGGGGAAGCCGGGGGAGTGACGTTCGCTTCCGAGCTGAAGGCCCTGCGCCTGGCGTTGCCGCCCAAACCGGCGCTCGAGCCGGGTGCGGTGGGCTCGTTCCTGAGGTTCGGCTTCGTGCCCGAGGGACAGTGCATCCTCGCCGGGGTGCACAAGCTTCCCCCCGCCCACTGGCTGTCGCTGAACCTGCGCACGGGCGAGATCCGGGAAGAACGCTATTGGGGACTGAAGCTGGAACCCGAGCCGCGGGTGAGCTTCGCCCAGGCGCAGCGGGAGCTGGTGCACCTGCTACGCGAGTCGGTTCGCTTGCGACTGCGGTCCGACGTCCCTCTCGGCGTCCTCCTCTCGGGAGGGCTCGACTCGGGGGCTGTGGCCTGTCTCGCGGCGCGCGAGTCCGCTTCGCTTCAGGCGATCACGGTGGCGTTCGGCGGCGCGGAGGAGGAGCTGCCGCTGGCGCGCGCCAACGCGACCCGCGCCGGGGCGGGGCTCAGCGTCGTCGAGGTGCGGCCCGAGGAGGGGCTTGGCCTCCTCCCGAAGATGGCCGAGGTTTTCGACGAGCCTCTCGCCGACCCCTCGTGCATCCCCACCTACCTGGTGGCGCGGGAGGCCAGACGGCTGGTCAAGGTCGTGCTCAACGGTGACGGCGGCGACGAGGGGCTTGCAGGCTACCGGAGGTTCCTGGCCGCACGCCTCTCGGGTCTGCCCGGCGCGCGTCGGTGGGGCCCTGCCGCCGCCCGGCTCCTGCCCGGAGTTCCGGCGGCGTGGCGCGAGCGCCTCGTGGAAGGCCTGCGCTCCGGCGCCGATCCCTACCTGACCTGGGGACCCGTCAAGCTCACCCGCGCCGAGACGGCGAGCCTCCTGGGCGGTGAGGGAGGCTCGGACGCCGTACCGCGGGCGGAGGGGAGCGATCCGGTCAACCGGATGCGGGCGCAGGAGATCGAGTTCTTTCTCCCGGGCGACCTGCTCGTGAAGATGGACCGCGCGACGATGGCGAACTCACTGGAGGCCCGCTCGCCGTTCCTCGACCACGAGCTGCTCGAGCGGGCGGCGACGTTCCCGCCGTCGCTCCTGCTGCGCGGCTGGAAGACCAAGGCGGTGCTGCGGGCCGCGACCGCGGGGTTGCTCCCGGAGGAGGTCAGGCGAGCGCCCAAGCGCGGCTTCGAGGTGCCGCTCGCGTCGTGGCTTGCCGGCCCCTGGGCCGGGGAGGTCGAGACGGTGCTCGCGGACCCGGCGGCGGCGATCCGCGGAGTGCTCGCCGGCGACGGCCTGGTCCAGTGGCGCTCATGGGCGCAGCACCCCGATCGCGAGCGCGGCGCCCGTGCGGTCTACGCGCTTCTCACCCTCGAGCACTGGCTTCGGCGGTGGGGTTAGATCCCTGCGCTAGCGGCGAGGGCGGGCCTCGAACAACCGCGCCTCGTCGATGCCGACGGACATCACGGTGCAGCGCTGGAGGCTCGGGCCGCAGGTTGCCTGAACGGTCTCAAGGAGCCTCGTGGGAGGTGGCACCAGCTCGAGGAGCCTGCGCGCCCGCGCCGGCCAGTCGATGGGCAGGCCCCACAACGAGTCGGTGAACGCCGAGACCTTCAGCACCCTGCGCTCGCGATCGACCTCCCAGAAACCCGGCGTCCGTCCGCAGAGAGCGGCGTGGACCGCCAGCTGCCAGTCGAGGCTGTGACCCTCGAGCGCCGTCAAGGGCAGCGGGGGGCCGCCCTTCCAGCCCGGATTCAGGAAGAGCGCGAGCCGCGGCTCCCACGGGGCGCGGCGGGCGATCTCGCCGGCCAGCCCCTCGAGGGTACTGGTCCGGCGGTCGAGCGGAAACGGGACCTTGCGCAGCGCGGCGACGTCGAGCCTCCTGAACCTCCGCGCCTCGCCAAGGGCGATGGACCACGCGACGTGAGCGTCCACCAAGTAGGCGAGTACGTGCGAGTCGGGCGGAAAGAGCTCGGGCGTCGAGGACGGACCGAAGTGCGCCATGGCGGCGAGGGCGCCGGCGAACATGTCCTGCCGGACGCCGTCGCGGCTGCTCCGCGACCCGGCCCCGGCCAGGGCCCCGAGAACGCCCGAAAGCGCGTCGTGGGTGGCCGGCACGGCCGGGAGCCACGTCGGCGGGACGATTGGCTGGCGTGGCAGGGGAGAGATCGGCGGGGCCGAGCACCCCGCGGCGAGCGCCACCAAGGCCAGGAAAAGAGGGGCAAATGCGCCCCTTCCCGGATCGGGTCCCTCGTGCAGTGTCGGCCGTTCGCGTCCCACGCCGCGATTGTAGCGGGGCCGACCGCGGTCGGACTAGTCGCTCCGGTGTCGGGTCGAGCCGCCGCTCGACTGCGGGGCCGAGCCGCCACTCGACCGCGAGGTTGAGCCGCCGCTCGCACGCGGGGCCGAGGCGCGGGGTGCGCCGCCCGCCGAGGAGACCGTCCTGGGCGCCGAAACGTTGCTCGTTGCGCTGCGGACTGACGTCGCCGGGGCGCGGGAGACGGGCGCGGCGCGGTACGACTCGCGCGGCGCGGCTACGCGCTGGACCTCGACGCTGCCAGACTGTCTGCGGGCTTCGGAGAACGTCGACCGTGCCGTGTTGGCGGTTCGTGCGAGAGCCTCGCGGCGTGAAGCGCTCGCGGAGGACTGGGCGCTCCACACCCTCCTGTCGACCTGTCGAAGGCTGGAGTTGCTCTCGCGGACGCGACTCGAGGGATCGCTACGCGACTTCACGGGCTCGCGGAGTTGCGCAGGTGGACGTTTTTCCGGAGCCGCCGCCGGTTGACGCTCGGTGGTCGGGGCTGGCTGACGCTCCGTTGTCGGGGCCGGCTTACGCTCCGTTGTCGGAGCCGGCTGGCGCTCCGTCGTCGAGCCGCGGTTGGAATCCACGTTGTGGCTCGGCGGCTTGCCGTCCTCGCGCGGCTGGCTCGAGCGCGTTCCCTGGGTAGCCGGGCGCTCCACCGGACGCCGCTCCACCGGAGGCTGAACGGACGTGCCCGAGTTCACCCGCCCACGCTGCACCTCGGGTCGCACCGTGGAGCGCACCGGCGGATTCTCGACGCCTCCTCCGCGAGTCGTGGTGCCCCCGCGGCCCGAGCCGCCCGAGCCTGTCTCGGTACCGCCGCGGGTCGTCGGGCCGGTCACGGGCACCCGCGGGCCAGCGCCGAGGTCCCTGGTGAGCGAAGGGCGCAGCTTCGAAGTGTCGGTTGCGCCGCGCGCACCCGAGACCGACTCGCGGCGGAGCACCGACGAGAGGTCGGGGAGATCGCGTTCGGTGACACCTTGGCGGAAGAACGATTCGACGCCCCGCTCGGGCTGGCCGCGTGACGGCCGAGTTGTGACCATCGGCCCGGTGCGGACCACGCCCGTGCGGTCGCCCGGGAGGTCTCGCAGAAACCGGCCGGCATCCAGGCGCACCCGCTCCAGGTGCGTGTTACCGAACTGTCCCGCTGGCACGACCGTCCACGGCCGCGGGTCCACGTCGCCGAGGCGGACGCGTCCCGAAAAGTCGAACGCCACCTCGCTCCATCGCCCCGGATGCCTCCACTTGTCGCCCCAGCAGTGCGTGCAGTTGTGGTAGTACCACCAGTCGTAGTAGCCCCGCGGGCACCAGCCGACGTATCCAGGGGTGTAGAACCAGTGCACCCAGGCGGGGGACCAGATCGAATCCCAACCCCAGACCCAGCCGAAGCTCGCGTCGAGGTACCAGGAGCCGTAGTGGAACGGGTACCAGCCCCAAGGCTCGTACGAGATCCAGTTCCAGCCCACCGGCGTCCAGTACCAGCGGCCGTACGAATACGGTGCCCAGCCGAGTCCAATGCGTGGCCGCCACATCCAGCTGGAGAAGGTGTCGACGTAAACCCAGTCGCCATAACTGTCCAGCACGGCCGTGCGGCCCGCGGCGCGGGTGTCCACGTGCTGCGCGGTGCGCCCGCTGGGCGACGGGTTGCGCCGCTCCTGCACCCAGTTCCAGAAATCGTCGGTGCGGTCCGAGATGCCCGCCTTTATGAATTCACCGCTCCCGCTGACGGTGCCCTCCTCGCCTCCGCGGAGAATTGCGGAACCAACGCCGACCGGCAGCTCGGCAAGGCCGCTGAAGGCCTGGACGCGGATTTCGTCTCCGCGCAGCTCCAGGCGGTAGAGCCCAGGCCGGTTCAAGAAAACCGTCCCGGCGGGGGAATCGAGGCGCAGCGTACCGTCACCGGCCGCGATCGCCGGGATCTCGACCGCTGCCGTGCCCTCAGCAAGGTAAAGGGCACTGCGCTCGGAGGAATCATCCCGGGAAAACGCGAGTGCGTCGAAGTCCATGGTCGAGAACTCGTCGACCCAAACGGTGCTCCCGTCGGCCAGCTGCACCTCCACGCGTGCTCCGCGAGAGGTCGTCAGTCGGTCGCCGGCGAGGACCGGCATGTTGACGACAACGTCGAGGGTTTCGCCGGTCTGCGACGGCTGCAACGTGGCGTACCTCTCGAGGTAGGAGATGTAGCTCAGCGAGGTCACGTCGTCCCCGGCAAAGGCCACCGATGCCGCCGCCAAAAGCGCCAGGGCTGCTGTGATAACCGGAAGAGAGCGTTTCATGTTGCGCCTCCCTCCACTCCTCGTCCCAGGTTGTGCAAGACCCGTGCCACTATTCCGAGCCGACCTGCTCGCGCGGCACCTGCTGCTGGACCTGGCGGAGCTTGATCAGGGTGCGGGGGGGGTAGTACCCCGAGCGGAGTGAAACGTTGGGGTAGGTGACGCACCCGGGGCCCATAAGCACACCCGGGTTGAGGACGGTGTTGCAACCGGTCCGGCACCCGTCGCCGAGCACGGCGCCGAACTTCCTCAGACCCGTGCGGACGAGCTTCCCGTCGTGCCGGAAGCTGACCTCCCGACCTACGTTCTTGACGTTGGAGAGGATGGTCCCGGCGCCCAGGTTGACGTCGCGGCCGAGGATGCTGTCGCCCACGTAGGCCTGGTGGGGGGCCCGAGCGCCGTCGAGCAGGATTGCGCCCTTCACCTCGGTGTGGGCGCCGACGATACACTCCCGGCCCAGCACCACACGTCCGCGTAGGTAGGCACCGGTCCGGATCACGCACCCCTCCCCCACGATCATCGGGCCGCACAGCACCGCGCCCGGATCGATGCGACAGTTCGCGGCGATGAAGACCGGTCCGTCCATCAGATGCACTCCGGTGGGCAGCGTCGATTCCGCCTCCCAGCGCTTCCATGCGGCGAGGTAGGCGTCGAGGGGTTCGCCGAGCGCCTCCCAGACCGGCCGCTCCGGCGAGAACAGGGCGGCGTGCTGGAACCCGGCGAGAGCGAAGAAGCTCTCCGCATTGAACGTGATCATGGGCGCGAGTATAGCGCGGCGACCCTGGCACCAGGGGGGTCCACGGCGGACGACCTACGTCGGCGGACTGGGTCGCTTCACCACCACAATTGTCTGGTCGTCCTCGGGCGTGGGCGTCGCAGCGTACCGGCTGACTGCCTGGAAGACCGTCTGGACGATCTCGGCAGCCGGTTTGTCAGCGTGCCGGGC
>MEKI01000013.1:5930-7005 GCA_001766905.1 Acidobacteria bacterium RBG_13_68_16 | reverse complement strand
TGGAGGCGCGGGAGGCCGAACTCCTCCCCGGTCTGGTGGTGGTGGCACTCGGTGATGCCGTCGGTGTAGAGCACCATCACGTCGCCCGGCTGGAGCTGCGCGAAGCCCCGCAGGTAGGTGGCGTCGGGCGAAGGGCCGAGGACCATGCCGCCCTCGCGGAGGTACTCGATGTTTCCGTCGTCGTGCAGGATGAAAGGCAGCACGTGGCCTGCGTTGACGTAGATCACGTTGCCGTTGGTTTCCAGCTCAGCGAGAAACATCGAGACGAATTTCGAGGCGAGCTTGGAGCGGTTGATGATCGCGTTCAGGCGCTCCACGGTCCGGCCGATCTTAAAATCGCGCGTGAGGCCCATGCGCAGGCCGACATAGATGTCCCGGACCTGCAGGGCCGCCGGGAGACCGTGGCCCGAAGCGTCCGCGATCACGAGGTCGAACATGTCGGTGGTGACGGGAATGTAGTCGTAGAAGTCGCCGCCAACGACCTCCGCGGGGCGAGAATCGCCTGCAATGTCGAAATCGGCGTAGCGCGGTGTGCGTTTGGGGAGGATCGAGCTCTGGATCCGCCGCGCGTCCTGCAGGATCTCCTCGAACCGCTCCTGGCGTAGCTTCTGGTTGACCGCGAGGCGCACGATATTGAGCGAGGACTGCAGATCCTCCAGCGAACCCCGCGCCGGGTCGACGTCGAACGAGATCAGGTAGTCGCCGTCGGCAACCGCAATTGCCGCGAAGCGCTCCCCGGTGCCGAGCTGAGCCTCGAGGGCTGGGTCCAGCCCTGGGGCGTTCCTGGCCATGACGACGAGTCCAGAGTCGAGCGCGGCGTCGATCGGGGCGTAGTCGGGCGGCACGTGGGTTCCGATCGGCGCCGGGTCAGCCGTCCCGAAGACCTGCACGAGTTCGTAGTCACTGCCGTCGAGGCGGTAGATGCGCCCGCCCACAATGCCGAGATCATCCCTGAAGTTGACCGTCATGTACGACGTCACGTTTCGGATGGTGCCGAGGATATCCCCGGCGTGCTCGATCGCATCGAGCGTGCGCTCTACGCGCCGGAACAGCGATTTGGGCGTGCTGGCAGGGG
>MEKI01000013.1:5597-5823 GCA_001766905.1 Acidobacteria bacterium RBG_13_68_16 | reverse complement strand
TACGCCTAGCGCGCGGTGGCCGATGCCCGCGGCTGCTTGAGCTGGACGAGCATGATGTTCGCTTCGGGGTGGTTCGGCTCGAGGGTGAGGGCCGTTTCGAGGTCCCTCTGGGCGGCATCCCGTCGGGATCTGGCAAGCTCCGCGCGGGCCAGCGCCACCCACGGGTCGGCGAGCTTCGGGCCGAGATAGCGGGCTCGCTTGTACAGGCGCATAGCCTTCTTAGTCC
>MEKI01000013.1:2099-5475 GCA_001766905.1 Acidobacteria bacterium RBG_13_68_16 | reverse complement strand
GCACGCAGTTCGTCGGCACCGCGGTTGTTCAGGTAGAGCCCCGTGATCCACAGGTCGTCGAGGGGCCGATAGAGCGTCGGTCGTTCGTGCGGCCTGCGGTCGAAGTCGAAGTACTGCCACTGCGTGCCGTACGGAAGGGCCGCCACCACGTGGTTGTTGACGATGATGAGGTCGCCTTCCTTCTCGCTCGCCTGCGCGCGGGCGACGAGGGCGGTCGTGACCGGAATGCCCAGCGAGCGCCCCATCGCGACGAAGAGGTTGGTGAACGACAGGCAGTTGCCCTCGCGGCGCGAAAAAGCCTCGACGGCGGTATAGGTGCCGCGGTTGGCATAGCGGAATGGGAACACCTTTTGGTCGAAAAAAGCCGACTGCAGTCTCTGCAGGCGGTCGGTCGGAGTACCGATGCCGGCAATGTCCAGGGCTTCCTTCTGCATTGCTTCCACCACCCCCAGCGGGTTGGGGACCTGGCGCACATCGACGCCGCGCCGAATCAGCTCCTCCCTCCACTCGCTCGGGGTCATGAAGGGGTAGTCGGGCCGCGAGCTGGCGCAGCCGAGCGCCAGCGCCACCGGCAGTAGCAGCCAGACGCGACGCAAGCCCCTCACACCCGGAGTATACGACCTGGGGGACGTTCGGTTGCCGCTGGAAAGGCGAAGAGAGACCGCGGCGGGCTGTCCGTGCGCGATCGTGGCTCGTGGCGAGGAGGTAGGAACCGGTTCGGAGAGTGGTACCCTCCTGCCGCAGCGTGGGGGAGGAACCGATGCCGTTCGAGAACCTGCTCCTCCGTGACCAAGGCGGTGTCCGATGGATCACCGTCAACCGTCCGGCCAAGCTCAACGCCCTCGACGCCTCGGTGATCGCCGAGTTGGCGCGGGCCGTCGAGGATGCGTCCGCCGATATCTCGGTGGGAGCGGTGGTGCTCACGGGCGCCGGGGAGAAGGCGTTCGTGGCCGGTGCCGACATCGCGGAGTTCGTCGGAATCTCGGCGGAGGCGGCACGGGCCCTCGCCCAACGCGGGCAACGCCTCTTTGACGCGATTGCGGCCCTGCCAAAACCGGTGATCGCGGCGGTGAACGGCTTCGCCCTCGGCGGCGGGTGCGAGCTGGCGATGGCGTGCCACTTGCGCGTGGCCTCAAGCAACGCGCGCTTCGGGCAGCCCGAGGTTAAGCTGGGCCTAATCCCCGGCTACGGGGGAACTCAGCGCTTGCCCCGCCTTGTCGGGAAGGGGAGGGCCCTGGAGCTGCTTTTGACGGGTGGGACGGTCGATGCGGCGACGGCGCACGCCTGGGGGTTGGTGAACAGGGTCGTCGAGCCCGGTGAGCTGCACGAGGCAGCGCAGAAGCTGGCGGAGGAGGTGCTGGCCGTCGCACCGGGCGCGGCGGCACGCTGCCTGCAGGCGGTGACCATCGGCCTCGACCTGCCCCTTCACCAGGCGCAGGAGCATGAAGCGGCGCTCTTCGGATTGTGTTTCGCCACCGAGGACGTTCGCGAGGGCCTCGCGGCGTTTCTCGAGAAGCGGCCGGCCCGTTTCACCGGCAAGTGATGACCGGCGTCGCCTGCGTGGTGCGGCGGCTGCGGTCGCACGGGCGCGGAGTTCTCGGGCGATTGGCCTTCGCCCGGGATGGCCAGACATGAGGGCACGATGAAGGGACGTACTGGCAATCTTGTCTTCGACTGGAACGACGCAGGGCCCTCGCCCGCGCCGTCCCCGGGCGGGGTTTCCTTCGACGACGAGACCCTGCGCGACGGGCTCCAGAGCCCTTCCGCCAGGCACCCCTCCCTCGAGGAGCGGATCGGCTTCCTGGAGCTTGCGGCCTCCCTGGGCATCACCTCCGCCGACGTTGGGCTGCCGGGAGCCGGTACCCGCGCCGCGGCGGACGCCGAGGCGCTGTGCAGGGCGATCTTTGACGCCGGCCTTCCGATCGTGCCCAACTGCGCGGCGCGGACCGCAGAGGCGGACATCCGTGCGATCCTTGAGATCGCGCAGCGCACGGGCAGGGAGGTCGAGGTGGCTCTATTCCTTGCCTCCTCGCCGATCCGGTGCCACGTCGAGGGGTGGTCGCTTGCCGATCTTCTCGAGCGCACCGAGCGATGGGTATCGTTCGCCGTGCGGGGAGGCGCGCCTGTCACGTTCGTGGCCGAGGACTCCACTCGCTCACACCCGGACGACCTCCGGCGGTTGTACGGTGCGGCGGTGCGTGCCGGCGCGAGGAGGATTTGTGTCGCCGACACCACCGGGCAGGCGACTCCTCTCGGCGCGTTCCGTCTTGCGGCCTTCGTCAAACAGACGGTGAGGGAGCTCGGCGCGCCGGGTGTCGGCATCGACTGGCACGGGCACAACGACCGCGGGCTTTCGGTCGCGAACGCCCTCGCCGCCGCCTGGGGTGGCGCCGACCGCCTGCACGCCACGGCGCTCGGCGTCGGCGAGCGAGTGGGGAACCCACCGATGGAGCAACTGCTGGTGAACGTGCGCCTGCTGGGATGGGCACGGCCCGACCTCTCCCGCCTCATGAAGTATGCAGAAAGCGCGAGCCGGATGCTCGAGGTCCCGATCGCGCCGGGGACCCCGATGGTGGGCCGGGATGCTTTCAGGACCTCGACCGGGGTGCACGCATCGGCGATCGCCAAGGCCGGTAAGGTGGGGGGCGAGGCGCTGGTGGACCTGGTCTACTCAGCGGTCCCCGCCTCCTGGCTGGGGCGAAAGCAGGAGATCGAGGTCGGGCCGATGTCGGGTGCCTCCAACGTCCGGTCGTGGCTGCTGGAACACGGGTATCGGGCGGACGAGGCTCCCGTGGCCCGGCTCCTCGCCGCCGCCAAGGGCGCGGACCGGATCCTCACCGACGGGGAGTTGCACGCCCTCGCGGCTGAGGGGCCGACCGACGTGCGTTGAGGCGGAACCGAGCGTTTGATCTCGGCCGCCGGGACGCCGGGCCAAGTTGCGGAATCACCGGCCCCCGTGCACAATGCGGGCTCCAGTCGTGCTGCGGAGGCCGTCGTGAAAGTCCACGAGTACCAGGCAAAGGAAGTACTGGCTCACTACGGGGTCGCGATCCCGCGCAGCCGGCTTGTGACCCGGCCGGAGGAGGCGCGCGCGGCCGCGAGCGACCTTGGTGGCAAGGCGGTGGTCAAGGCCCAGGTCCATGCGGGGGGGCGGGGCAAGGCCGGCGGCGTCAAGCTCGCGACCAACGCCGAAGAGGCGTTCGTGGTGGCGAGGCAGATCCTGGGGATGAAGCTCGTCTCCAAACAGACCGGGCCCGAGGGAAAGATCGTGCACAAGGTACTGGTCGAGGAGGCGCTCGAGATCGCGCGCGAGCTCTACCTGGGCGTGGTACTGGATCGATCGGTTGGGCTGCCGGTGCTGATGGCTTCCAAGTTC
>MEKI01000013.1:0-2058 GCA_001766905.1 Acidobacteria bacterium RBG_13_68_16 | reverse complement strand
GGCCATCCTCAAGGAGCACTTCGACCCCTGCCAGGGGCTGCACGCGTACCAGGCGCGCAAGCTCGGCTTCGCGCTCGATCTTTCGGGTGACACGCTAAAGAAGTTCGTGAAGTTCGTGACGGCCCTAGCGCGTGCCTACAACGAGAGCGACGCGACCCTGGCGGAGATCAACCCGCTTCTGGTCACTGCCGACGGCGACGTGCTCGCGCTCGACGCCAAAATGAACTTCGACGACAGCGCGCTCGTGCGCCATCCCGAGATCGCCGCCATGCGCGACCTCGACGAGGAGGACCCACTCGAAGTGGAGGCCTCCAAGTTCGACCTCAACTACATCAAGCTCGACGGCAACATCGGCTGCATGGTCAATGGCGCCGGCCTGGCGATGGCCACCATGGACATCATCAAGCACCACGGAGGGACCCCGGCTAACTTCCTGGATGTCGGCGGCGGTGCGAGCCAGGAGAGGGTGGAGAATGCCTTTCGCATCTTGCTCTCCGACCCCGGTGTCCGCGCCGTGCTGATCAACATCTTCGGCGGGATCGTGCGGTGCGACATGATTGCTGCGGGCGTGGTTGCCGCGGCGAAGAGCCTCAAGGTCAAGGTTCCAATCGTGGTGCGGCTGCAGGGCACCAACGTGGAGGAGGGCAAGCGCATCCTTGCGGAATCGGGGCTCGCGCTCCAGCCCGCGGACACCATGGCGGACGCGGCCGCCGCGGTCGTCGCGGCGGTCAAGAGCGCAGCCGGGGGGCCGCCGTCCCCCCGGAAAGGGAGGTAGGAGGCGCCATGGCGATCTGGGCTGACCGCTCGACACGCGTCGTCGTCCAGGGGCTGACCGGCAAGGAGGGCCAGTTTCACGCCGCCAAGTGCAGGGAGTACGGCACGAAGATCGTTGCCGGCGTGACGCCCGGCAAGGGCGGCACGGTGGTAGACGGCGTGCCCGTCTTCGACACGGTGGCCGACGCCCGGGAGAAAACTGACTGCAACGCCGCCCTGATCTTCGTGCCCCCGCTGGCCGCCGCCGATGCGATCCTGGAGAGCGCGGCAGCCGGCCTGGAGCTGGTCGTGTGCATCACCGAGGGCATCCCTGCGCACGACGAGGCGATGGTCATGCAGACCCTCGCCCGGACGAGGTGCCGCCTCATCGGCCCCAACTGCCCCGGGATCATCTCCCCCGGGAAGGCGAAGCTCGGCATCATGCCGGCGCACATCCACAAGGAGGGGAGCGTCGGCGTGGTCTCGCGCTCCGGGACCCTCACCTACGAGGCCGTCGACCAGCTCACCAAGCTGGGGCTCGGCCAGTCGACCTGCGTGGGCATCGGGGGCGACCCGGTGCCCGGAACGAACTTCGTTGACGTCCTCGACGCGTTCAACGGCGACCCCGAGACTGAGGCGGTGGTGATGATCGGCGAGATCGGGGGCACCTCCGAGGAGGAAGCGGCGGCGTTCGTCAAGAAGAGAATGCGCAAGCCGGTGGTCGCCTTCATCGCCGGCCAGACCGCACCTCCCGGGCGGCGTATGGGTCACGCCGGCGCGATCATCTCTGGCGGCAAGGGCACGGCCAAGGAGAAGATAGAGGCACTCGTGGCGGCCGGGATCCACGTGGCCGCCACGCCCGCAGAGATCGGGATCACAATGGCGCGGGCGCTGGGGAGAGCCTGACCCGGTGGGAGCGGCTCGCCCGCCGAGACCGCGGACACCGCGCAGTGACGGTGCCGCGATAAGGGGAAGAGGGGAGAGTCCTGGCATGGGGCAGCGGACATTGGCGATTCTGAAGCCGGACACCGTGACACGCCGCAACTGTGGCGCGGTCATCACCCGCCTTGAGCAGGAGGGTTTCGAGTTCAGGGGTGCACGCGTGCTGCGCCTCTCCAAGGACCAGGCGGAGGCGTTCTATGTCGTGCACAAGGACAAGCCCTTCTACCGTCCGCTGGTGGAGTTCATGACGTCGGGCCCGGTGTGGGCGCTAGCCGTGGAGCGCGAGGACGCGATCGCCGCTGGTGGAGTTCATGACGTCGGGCCCGGTGTGGGCGCTAGCCGTGGAGCGCGAGGACGCGATCG
>MEKI01000012.1:141-17926 GCA_001766905.1 Acidobacteria bacterium RBG_13_68_16 | reverse complement strand
TTCGAGGCGCGGATCACCGAGTGCCTGTGGGCCAAGACGTTCCGCGAGGCCGACGCCGCGGACATCGGTTACGCCTGCCTGTGCCACACGGACGTCGCGGCCACCCCGGCGTTCAACCCCAAGATGAAGCTGATCCTCACCACGACGCTGATGCAGGGGAACGACTGCTGCAACCCTCGCTACGTGATGGAGGCCTGACCCCTACCCTGCCCGCCGTCTAGACAACGTGCCGCCTGCGCCCGTTGGGCACGAGGGCGACCCCCAGCCCGAGGAGGATGGCGAAGCCGCCCGCAAGGGCACGCCAGCCGAGTTCTTCGTCCAGCACGACCGCGCCCAGGACGACCGCGACCAACGTGTTGACGAACGGCAGGAGCTGGGCGGTCGTGACCTTGATCGCCCGGATGAGCCAGTACCAGAGCACGAACGCCAGCGAGGAGCCGAAAAACGCCAGGTAGCCGAGCGAGACCAGCGCCATCGGGGTCCAGCGAAGGGAGAGCGGGCTCCCCTCCAGCAGCAGCCCGGCCGCGAGTAGAGGGACCGCGCCCACCAGGATCTGGCCGACGGCGAGGAACGCGGGGTCGAGGTGGCCGCCACGCGCCTTGATCAGCACACTCGAGAGCGCCGCGCATGCGGCGGAAACCACCACTGCCACGCTTCCCAAAACGGCCGCGGAGGAGCCGAGCGTGAGCTGCTCGCCGAAGATCAGGGCCACGCCCCCGATCCCGAGCATCACGCCGGCCAGCCGCCGCAGCGTGATCGGTTCGCCCGGCACCATGAAGTGGGCAAAGACCATGCCGAAGAGCGGGTAGGTCGTAAACAGGATCGCGGTCAGCCCGGCGGGGATGTGTTGCTCCCCCCAGAACACGAGTCCGTACCCGACCGAGAAGCCGAGCAGGCCTGTGATCACCGTAAGGACCCAGTCGCTCTTCTTCCTCGGCAGCGGTGTCCCGCGTACTCGCACGAACAGAAGCAGCGGAACGGCCGCGAGGAGGAATCGGATGGCGGCGAACGTGAACGGCGGCACGTCCGCGAGGCCGATCTTGATGAACAGCCAGGTCCCGCCCCAGATGAGGCCGAGCGACAGCCAGGCAATGACCGGTCCCGTCACGACTACCAGCACCTTCAGTTCGTGTAACACCCTGGTGCGACTGCGGTTGCCCGATGCGAGTTCGAGCAACGTCGAACCTTCCCGCGGTCATCCCGCCTGTCGCATCGGACACGCCGCCCCATAAGAAGAGGGGCGGATGACCGCCCCCGGAGGAGAAGGATGTTTGGGTGGCAACCCTCGCCCAAGGTTCGCCATCCACATCCAGATACGCAGCGCGGCAAGAAAGGTTTCGCTCCTCCCCGCCGCCCTTGGCTCTGTGGGGCACGCCCTCCGGGCGTGCCTGCCGGCGCGGAGGGCCGGCCCCACATTCGCCGGAGCACAACCAGGTGCATGGCCGGAAGCGGCCGCTTCGCGCTGCTGTCATCCCGAGGAGGCCCGGAGGGCCGACAAGGGATCTGGGAGGGGTCCAGTATTCCTACCTGCTCGGATCCCTCGCGGAGCCTGTCCTGAGCGAAGTCGAAGGGCTCGGGATGACAGACGAGGCTGGGGTGCGCGGCTGAGGGCAGCCGCGCCACAGAAACCAGGAAGAGCGGCGGCGCGTTAACCTCGGCTCCTCGGCCCGTCTGCCTCCAGAATGGTCCTGACCTGTTCCTCGAGTACCGGCAACCGGTGACACACGAGATCCCAGATGATTTCGTAGTCGATCCCGAAATACTGGTGAATGAGCAGATCTCGCAGTCCGGCGATTCGCCGCCACGTCACCTCGGGATGCTGGGAACGGAGCTCTTCCGGCACGTTCTTGATGGCCTCCCCAATGATCTCGAGATTGCGCACCGCACCACGGCATCGACTGTCCGCGGGTCCTTGCGGAACGTCTCCAACGTCAACCCGGCCGTGTAATCGCGAATCTTTGCGGCAGCGTCAAGCAGATCCTCGAGGTAGGCCCTAAAGTCCCGGGGCATATACCGCCTCGCGGAGAATAATTGGGCGCAGGCGCGGCTTGATTCCGTCGGCAAGCACGAGGTCAACCGAACAGCCAAAACGGTCCTCGAGAAACTCTTTCACGTCCATGTACGCGTCGAACGATTTCCGGTCGAGCTCAACCAGAAGATCCAGATCGCTCACCTCGGTCGCCTCGCCGCGGCTGATCGAGCCGAACACCGCTATACGGCGCACACCGAGTGCCCTAAGGCGTTGCCCCTCCGCTGCAAGCACCGCCAGCACGCCGTCGCAATTGAGCAGGGCACCTTTCGGCATCGACGTCCTCCGTGCTCATCATACCCCTGGTGGGCCCCTCCGGCCGATGTGGGGCGGGCGCCTTGGTTTCTGCGAGGCGCGCGCTCCGCGCGTGCCTGCCGGCGCGGCGCGCCGCCCCCACATTTGCGAGACAGCAAAGAGGGTGCGCGGCTGAGGGCAGCCGCGCCACAAGAAGCAGGAACAACAAAGAACCCCGGGGCGGCGACCCCGGGGCTGGAATTGGTCATTCGTGAGCCGGCTACGCCAGCTCGGCGAGGGTGGCCTTGAGGAAGGTGTAGAAGCGGTCCACGGTGGAGATCTGTACCCGCTCGTCGGGCGAGTGCGGCGATTCGATCTGCGGGCCCATGGAGACCATGTCCATGCCGGGGTACTTCTCCCCGATCAGGCCGCACTCCAGGCCGGCGTGGATGGCCTTGACCGCGGGCTCCCTCTTGAACTCCCGCTCGAACACCTTGAGGGCGGTTTTGAGCACCGGCGACTCCGGGTTCGGCTTCCACCCGGGGTAGCCGTCGTGTTGCTCGACCTCGGCGCCGCCCAACCGGAACGCGGCGCCCACCTGCTCCGTGGTGGCCTTCAGGGACGGCATCACCGAGGAGCGACTGGAGGTCGTGACCTTCACCGTGTTCCCCTCGGTCGTCACGACCGCGAGGTTGTTGGAGGTCTCGACCAGGCCAGCCACCGCGCGGCTCATCGCGAGCACGCCGTGTGGGCAGGCCAGCATCGCGTCGAGCACGCGGTCGTGGTCGAAGCGGATCCAGACCTTGCGGTTGTCCTCCCTGTCTTCGAGGGTGACGCACTCCACCCGCTGGTTGGGGTCGATCTCGCCGAACTCCTCCTTGAGGATGCGGGCGTATTCGTCCACCGCCGCGGCCACTGGGCTCTCGTCGTTCATCGAGATCCGCACCACCGCATCGGCCTCGCGGGGGATTGCGTTGTGCTTGCTGCCGCCGGCGACCGAGACGATTCCGAACTCGATCCCTTTCCCCCGCAGCTCGTTGAGCGTGCGCAGGAGGAACTTGAGAGCGTTGCCGCGGTTCTCATGGATGTCCACGCCGGAGTGCCCGCCGCGCAGACCGCGCACCGAGATGCGCACCGGAATGGTGCCCTTGAGCGACTCCTCCCGGGTGATGGTGAACGTCGCGTGGGTGTCGGCGCCGCCGGCGCATCCGATGTAAAGCGCCGCATCCTCCTCGGTGTCGAGGTTGATCAGCGTGCGGCCGGTAAGAAGTTTGGCGTCGAGCTGCATCGCCCCGGTGAGACCTGTCTCCTCGTCGATGGTGAACAGCAGCTCGAGCGGGCCGTGCACCGCCTTCGGATCCTCGGCCAAGGCCATTGCGGCCGCGACGCCGACGCCGTTGTCGGAGCCGAGGGTGGTCCCGGTGGCGTACACGTAATCCCCGACGACCCGCACCTGGATCGGGTCTTCCATGAAGTCGAACGCGACGTCCGAGTTCTTCTCCGGCACCATGTCGAGGTGGCCCTGGAGCACGATGACGGGAGCCTTCTCGTGGCCGCGCGTCGCGGGGACTTTGACAACCACGTTCCCGGCACCGTCCCGCTTGACCTCGAGGTTCCGAGAGTTGGCCCAGTTCACAACGTGCTCGGCGATGCGCTCCTCGTGCTTGGAGGGACGCGGGATCTGGCGGATTGCGTCGAAGTGCTTCCAGATGAGGCGGGGTTCCAACTTCTCCAACGGACTCGACACCTTGCACCTCCCTTTGCGGGCCGCTGCGGAGATTGCGGCGCAGCGACCCCGCATTCTACCCCGACTGCGGCCTCCGGATGCTCGCCCCGGCAGGAACCGGGGCGCTAACGCATGACCTCGAGGACACCGTCCTCCTCCATGTAGACGGAGTCGATGAAGCGGACGGTGTGGGTGGATAGTGACATGATCACGGAGGAGACCCGCACGCCGCCCCCGAACAGGCGCACCCCCTCCAGCAGGTCTCCCTTCGTCACACCCGAAGCCACGAAGAGCGCGTCGTCACCCGACGCCAGCTCCGCCTCGCTGTACACGTGGTGGTGGTCGGAGATCCCGATCTCCTCGAGGCGCTTCCGGTGCCAGTCCTCCAGGACCACCAGGCGACCCTGCATCTGCCCGTGGAGGCAGCGGATGGCGGCCGCGGTGAGTACTCCCTCCGGGGCACCGCCGATGCCCATGAGGGCGTGGATGCCGGTTCCGCGGATCGCGGTTGACAGCCCGGCCGAGAGGTCGCCGTCGGAGATCAGCTTGATGCGCGCTCCTGCCTCGCGGATCTCGGAGACGAGCTCCTCGTGCCGTGTCCGGTCGAGGACGACGATCGTGAGGTCGTGCACGTCGCGGTCGAACGCCTTCGCGATGCGCGCAAGGTTGTCCTTGACGGAGGCGTCGATGTCGATGCAGCCGCGGGCCGTGGGCCCGACCACGATCTTCTGCATGTAGATGTCCGGCGCGTACAGGAGCCCACCCTTGCTCGCCGCGGCGAGCACCGCGATGGCGTTGTTGGACCCGGTCGCGCACAGGTTGGTTCCCTCGAGAGGGTCCACGGCGATGTCGATCTCCGGGTAACCCAGGCGCCCGTCCTTGTCGGCTCCGACCTTCTCGCCGACGTACAGCATGGGCGCTTTGTCGCGCTCGCCCTCACCGATCACGATCGTGCCGTTGATCGCGAGGGTGTCCATCTCCTTGCGCATCGCCTCCACCGCGATCTTGTCGGAGTGCTTGCGCTCGCCGTACCCCATCGTGCGCGCGGCGGCGATGGCGGCCCTCTCGGTGACCCTCAGGAAATCTGGTTCGAGGTTTACGTCCATGGGGGGTCCCCTCCCTGTACGCTCGTACCGGCTGCCCGCATTGTACGCCGCTGCAAGGAAAGGGAAGACGGGAAAGGGAAGAGGTGAAAGGGAAAACGGAACACGGAAAGAATGGGAAAAGGGAAGGCCAGGGACCGGGCTGCCTGGTCTTCCCTGTGCCCTTTTCCCTTTGCCCTACTGTTTGATCTTCAGGAGATCGTGGAGCTCCTTGACACCCGGTGTCCCCGTGGCGACGTTCACCGCGAGCTTCCCCCTTGCGCCGTCGGGGACCGTCCCTGAAAGGCTCACGACGCCGTCGGAGGCCTCGACCTCGATGTCGAAGGCCACCTTGCCGAGCTCCTCGAGGAGGCGGGTCTTGACCCTTGCCTCAAGCAGGGCGTCGGCGACCGCACGCTCCGCCCTGCCCAGCGCGTTCGCAATCGGCGGCTCCAGGACCTGGCCTTTGGGGGCCAGCGCGACCCGACTGCGCACCGTCCGGACCCCTTTCACGGAGGCCGCGACCCGCTCCGCGAGCTCCACGTTCTCACCCTTTTCGACCTGGCCGGAGAGGTCGACGCTTGCGCCGTGGACCTCGATCGTCACGCGCAGCCCGTCTTCCTTGAGGCGCTCCAGCAGCGCTACGCGGATGCGGGTCAGGAGCAGCACGTCCGCGACCTGGCCCTGCACCGTGCTCCAGGTCCTGTCGAGCGTGCCCCCGACCCGGGCCGCCGGGCCCGCAGTGGGCGTCGGAGCCGCCGCCTCCACCGCGCACGCCAGCACGGCGATGACCACCGCCGGCAACATCACGCGCATGCCGGGGGACTTCCACGAGGCGCGACCCGAACCGCCGCCGCCGGTCATCTCGTCTCCGGGTGCACGGCCTGGCGTGCGACCGCATAGCCGGCCTGGTTGGTGAGCTCGTCGCGCACCCCGACCGAGATGCGATATCTCCCGGGCTCGAGCAGCAGGTTCGCACTCACGGTGAAGAACTGCCTCCGGACCTTCTCGTACTGAGAGGCCGGAATCCGGATCGGATGTTCGGTTCGCTGTAGGTCCGACTGCTTGCCCTCGTCGTCCCGGGCCGCGTAGTAAACCATCAGGTAGCCAATCAGGCTGTCACCCTCGGGGATGAGCGCTACCTTCTCGAAGGGAATGCGGACCTCCACCGGCAAGGTCCAACGCTCGTCGTCGGCCGGGGCGGCCACGCCAGTCACGAGCTCGATCCCGAGCGGGTTGTCCTCCAGGTCGAACGTCAGCCCGCTCACGACCCGGTCGCCGATGCGGGTGGGCAGGGTCTTCTCGATGAAGGTCTTGCGGTAGCTCAGGCGGTACTCGGAGTGGCCCTTGACCTTGACCTGGATGTGGTGCATGCGGTCCTGCCCCGAGGGGATGAGACGGTACCCCAGCGAATAGAAGGTCTCGAAGTCGTCGGCTATCTTCTCAAGGCCTGGGGTCGGGTCGTTGGCATTGAGGATCGCGAGGCCCCCGGTCTGATCCGCCATATACCTCAGCGAGTCCTGGTAGTTGCTCGACATGATGCTGGCCGAAATCGGCGACCGGGGCTGGCGGTTCTCCGCCTCGATACCGGAGTCGGACTGCAAACCGCCGGAATCGATTGTGTACATCGTCACGCCTGCGGCGGCAGCCGTGTTCACGAGGCTGCGGAAGAGCTCGGTCGCATCGTTGTCGCGCGCCTCGGACAGAACGCTGGGGTTGCGGTACTTGTCCTGGATCTCGTAGAAGAGCTCGAGGCCGGGGGTCATCGGCAACCCGTCCGAGACGTAGATGATCGCCTTCTTCCCCGGCAGGCCGCTCATCATTCCCACCAGCTCCTTGATCGCCCCAACGGCGAAGGTCAGGTTGTTGTACTGCTCGCGTGCAAAGCTCCGCGCCTGGTCCGTCGCCTGGAGGACGCTGCCGGCGGTGTTCGAGTTCTGCTCGATGTACTCCTCGACCTGCCGCCTGCTGTTGACGGCGTCGGTGGCTCCGCCCGTGTATCGCTTCATGACCCGGAGGGCCGCGGCGACCGCCTCGGGCTCCGAGGTGAACGGCTGCAGCACCTTGAGGCTTCGCTGGTAGGACACCACCATGGCCTGGTCGGGGGGCTTGAGGTAGGTGTAGACCCAGTCCGCAACTTTGTTGATCACCCGGTTGCGGTTCATCGGCATGACGTACTCGTTGTCCACGTAGAACGCGACGAAACGCGGCTCCCTCTTCGCCGCTGGCGTCGGCTCCGGGGTAGGGACGGCGGGTACCGCGGTGGGCAGCGGCGTCGCGGCAGGCGTCGGCACCGCGGGCATCGCCCTGGTGAACACCGCGAAGTTCGTGAGGTCTTGCACCCTCCCGTCCTGGAACACCTCGAAGTCCGAGGGTTTCAGGTCGAGAACCGGCCCCTTCTTGCCGGTGACCGTGACCTCGACGTTGACGATCGTGACCTCCATCACGTCGAGGAAGTGCAACCCGCCGATCTGGCCCGTGGCCGGCTTCTCCGCCGGCGGCTTGTCAGGCGGCGGTACCTCCTGGGCAAACACCACTGCAGCAAGCAACAGGAGCCCAGAGACAACGCGAAACGTCGGGTTGGTCCTCACAGCGCCCTCCCCGTGCGGAGTCTAGCAAAGAGGGGGCGGTGGTGGCGCCCACTCGAGAGCTCCTGGAGCCTCAGAGCTTGAGGTCTGCCACGACCGCCGAGGTCGTGTGCGCAAGCACGTCGTCCACGGCGATTCGAAGGGTCCTGGTGCCACCTTCGATCTCCAGGGTGAAACGGTACGCGAAGTAGCCCCGCTGCTGTGCCTCTTCAAGCTTGTCGGCGGGAATCTCGATCGGCACCTTCTGATGAGTGAGCTCCGACTGGTTGCCCTTGGGATCGGTGGCCATCACGACGACCCGGATCTGACCCCAGGCGATCGACCCGCGCGGAAGCAATGTGAGGCGGGCGTACGGGATGCGCAGCTCCGCGTTGAAGCGGTAGACGTGCATGCCCTCGGCACCCCAGCGGAACTTGCTCGTGGGCTTGTCGAGCACGAGCTCGACCCCGAGCGAGTTTTCGGTCTGGCCGGTGAGCAGGGCGGCCCGCGTGCGGTCGGCCTCTCTCTGCTCGGGCGGGCGGTCAACGTAGCTCTTCCGGTAGGTCAGCTGGTAGTCGGGGTGCCCAACGATCTCCACCTGAATCTGGTGCTCCTTGCTGTCGCCGAAGTGCTCGGGCTGGAAAGCGAGCGAGTAGTAGCTGGAGGTAAGCCTCTCAACGTCGGCGAGGGCCGCCCCCCCATTCGTGGTGAACATCGCCTCACCGCCCGTGATCTGCGCGGCTCTGATCAGGTTGTCCTTGCGATCCGCCTCACGCCAAAACCTCACGTTGGCCACGTCGGTGAACCCTGTAGGGCGTGAATTGGCCGCGCTGACCTCACTCAGGCTGTTGCCCGACGGATCGAGGGCGTAGAGGGTGTACTCGAGCTCGCTCGCGAGGCGCGCTGCATGATCGAACAGGCCAACGTTGCGATATTCCGAAGGTGGTGTGTCCCGGAAGAAATCGTAGGCGCGGTAGGTGGGCACGTTCTCGACGCGCGGGAATCCGGGCGACACCATCACGATTACCTTGCGCGCGCCCGGTGCCAGTGCGAAACGGTCAAGGGTGGCGGAGAAAGCGCTCTCCACCCGGCCGATGATCTGCTTCATCTCGTTCCAGTACTCCTCGTTCTGGGTTCGCCGAAACTCGTAGCCGGCGTAGCTCCTTCCCGTGCGCAGGTCATCGGTCCTGAAGGTCGAGAGCCTGATCTGATGCTGCAGCCCGGCGCCCGGCAGACGTTCGACGGCCTTCAGCGCCTCGAGTAGCTTCTCGCGGCTGGCGGTCGGCGGCGTGTGCACACGTAGCGTCCCGTCGAAGCTCACGATGGACATGGTCTCGGCCGGCGGCAGGCCCACCGAGATCTGGTCCCTGAGGGAGTCCAGCACGGCTCGCTTGTCCGGCTCGATGAGCTGGTACAGGTCGAAGAACACCACGAGCTGGCGCGGGGCCGCCTGGCCGACCACCGTGCCGTCGGGAGAGGCGGTGACCTGCCCGCCGATCACGGCGAGGAAGTTCGTGATCGCCTGATCCTTTCCGTCCTCGACGATGCGGAAGTCCGCCTTTCGCAGGTCCGCCACCGGCACGCCGTGCGCGTCCACGACCTTGACGTCCACCGTGATGTTGTTGACGGTGACCTCGCTGACGAAGACAGGCGCAGTCGGCGCTGGTTGCTGCGCCAGCGCCGCGGACGCCGACAAGACAAAACCGAGAACAAAACGAGCCTTTGCCCCCATGACACTCGTCCTCCAGGCCAGTAGCGTAGCAAGGCGTGTGCCAGGATCGACGTCAGCACGGCGGGAGGTGCGACGCCCCGTTGGCGTTCTGGGAGGACGCCCCGTCCCACCGTGCGGACGCCGGGGCTCGTTCATCGTCCATCCACCCCGGCTTGAAGGTACGCCCATCCGCCCCGCCACCCAGGCTAGAGGCGTGAGGCATGAGGCGTGAGCCACGGGGGCGACGACGAGGCTCGAGGGGGTAACTTCTCTCTAGCCCCTGGCCTCTGCGGAAAGCTCGCGAGGCCAGGAACTCGCGTTGCAGGAATGCCGCCGGGCGCCGAGGTCGTACAATCGCGAGGCCGCCACCGCGGCGCGAGGTGAGCCGTGGCGTTTGCCTATCGCTACTCCCAGTTGGCCGAGGGGATGCGCCCTTCGCCGATCCGTGAGCTCTTCAAGATGACGCAGCGGCCCGGGATGATCTCGTTCGCGGGCGGCCTGCCCGACCCCGCGATCTTCCCCGTGGAGGAGTTTGCCTCCTGCGCCGAGGCGCTGCGGGCCCAGGGCCCCACCGCGCTGCAGTACGGCGCCAGCGAGGGCCACCGCCCGCTCGTCGCCGAGATCCAACGCCGCATGGAGCCCCTCCTCGGGCGCCCCGTTTCGGCGGAGGAGATCATCATCTCCTCCGGCTCGCAGCAGGTCATGGACATGGCCGCCCGGGTGCTGCTGGACCCGGGCGACGTCGTGGTCGTAGAGGCACCCACCTACCCCGGCGCGCTGCACAGCTTTCGCGCGACCGGCGCGCGCTTCGCGCTCGTGCCGTGCGACGAGCACGGCATGCAGGTGGAGAGGCTCCCCGAGGTGATCGAGCGCTGCCGCCAGGAAACCGGCCACATGCCGAAGCTCATCTACACGATCGTCAACTTCTCCAACCCGTCCGGCGCCTGTCTGTCCGAGGAGCGGCGGCGGCAACTCGCCGGGATCGCGCACGGACTCGGAATCCCGGTGCTGGAAGACGACCCGTATGGCGAACTGCGGTATCGGGGGGAGCGCATCCCGACGTTGTTCTCGCTGGCCGAGGGCGGCGTGATCTTCGCGTCGTCGTTCTCCAAGATCCTCGCCCCGGGCGTTCGGGTGGCGTGGGCGGTCGGCGACGCCGAACTGATCCGCAGGATGGTGATCGCCAAGCAGGGCATGGACCTGTGCACCTCGGTCGTAGCCCAGGTGCTGGTCGCGGAGTACTGCAGCCGCGGCTTTCTCGAATCGCATCTCGAAAGGATCAGGGCCCACTACGCGGGTAAGGCCGCGGCGATGGGCGCGGCCCTGCGCGAGCACCTGCCGTCGTCGGCTCGCTTCGCGTCGCCGTCCGGCGGTTTCTTCTACTGGCTCGAGATTGGAGGCGACAGCCGGCGCGTCTTCGAGCGCGCGGTGGACGAGGGCGTGGCGTTCCTCCCCGGCCCGGCGTTCTACCCGGAGCCCGCGGAGACCGTGGGCGAGACGGTGGACGGCAGGCCCCACGCCCGCCTCTGCTTCACCTTCGCACAACCCCCGGAGATCGTGGAGGGCTGCCGCCGCCTCGCGCGTGCCCTCGCACAGCCTTGAGGCCTGAAAAGAACTCCTCCCCAAGGCCTCAAGCGCTAACCTCCGCCCGGAACCGTGAGTTAGACTCCAAGCAAGCGATGAGACGCGTGCATCTTGTGGAATTGCACGAGCTGCGCGGCTTCCCGGGGGCGTGGCGCGACCTGCTGACCGACGTGATGTCCTACTTTGCCGAGGGCTTCCGGCCGTACCGTCCCGTGGCCGACAGGCTGTGGGCCGCGATGCAGGCGTGCGGGGCAGGCTCGATCGTGGACCTCGGCTCGGGGGGGGGCAAGTCCGCAATCACGGTGGCCGGGGATCTCACCGCCCGGCACCGCGTCGCGGTGAGCGTCACGCTGACCGACAAATACCCGAACGTGGAGGCGTTCCAGAGGGCGGAGCGCGAGTCGTCGGCGACCGTCACGGTGGTCGAAAAGCCGATCGAGGCGACCGATGTCCCGAGCAACCTCGAAGGGTTTTGGACGATGTTCTCGTCCTTCCACCACTTCAAGAAGCCCGAGGCGCGCCGCATCCTCGCCAACGCGGTCCGGCAGCGCAGAGGGATCGGGGTCTTCGAGTACACCGAGCGCAACTTCCTGGTCTGGGGCCCGACCATCCTCGCGATGCCCCTGTTCATCTGGTTCGCCACCCCGTTCATCCGGCCGCTCTCGTGGCGGAGGGTGTTGTGGACGAACTTGCTGCCCGTCGTCCCGTTCCTGGCCGCCTGGGATGGCCTGGTCTCCTGTCTGCGAACGTACTCGCCGGCCGAGCTGCTCGCGCTGACCCCGGAGTCCTCCCCCGGCTCCTACACGTGGGAGGCTGGAAGGCTACGGTCGTTCGGCGGGTGTCGCATTACCTACCTGCTCGGCTGGCCGCTCGTTGAAGCAGGCAAGGGGTAAAGCGAAAAGGGCATAGGGAAGACGAAGTCCGCAGTTCACACCGTGCTTTGCGGATCAACGTCGATGACCCGGTGGACGGTGCGCGGCACCGTCACCGCCGAGATCGCGGTCAGCGCCTCCCGTAACGGCGGCCGGCTGGGCGCGAGCAAGAGGAGATGCACGCGCCACTTGCCGCGCAGCCGCGCGAGGGGCGCCGGCGCGGGTCCGACCACGCGCATTCCCGGCGGGACCGGCTCGATGGCCCGGGCCGCCGCCTGCGCAGCCGCCACCGCCGCGTTCTCGTTCGCGGCCTCGAAACGCACCAGGGCGAGGCGCGTCGCCGGAGGATAGCGGAACGCCTTGCGGTAGCGCAGCTCCTCCTCGGCGAACCCCTTCACGTCGTGGGTGAGGGCGGCGCGCAGCGCGTAGTGATCGGGATGGTAGGTCTGGATCACCACGGTTCCCGGCCGCTCCCCCCGCCCAGCCCGTCCGGCCACCTGCGTGAGCATGTGAAAGGTGCGCTCGGCGCCGCGAAAATCCGGAAAACCCAGGAGGTTGTCCGCGTTGACCACACCGGTGAGCGTGACCGCGGGGAAGTGGTGACCCTTCGAGACCATCTGGGTGCCGACCAGGACCTGGCTCGCCCCAACGGAGAAACGCTCGAGCGTGGTAAGCAACTGCGCCGGCGAGCGGGCGGTGTCGCGGTCGAGAATGTCCACCACCGTGCCGGGGAGAAGCTCCCGCACCCGCGTGGCGATCTTCTCGGTGCCCGCGCCGACGTGATCGAGCACCTCTCCCCCACAGCGCGGGCACGCCTGCGGAATTTCACGCCGAAAACCGCAGTAGTGGCACATGAGCGCACTCTGCCGCCGGTGGACGGTGAGCGGGATCGAGCAGTTGTGGCAAGTAGCCTGGTGCCCGCAATCCCGGCACAGCAGCACCGGCGCCCAGCCGCGCCGGTTGACCAGCAGGATCGCCTGCTCGCCGCGCGCGACGGTCTGCTGGAGCAGCTCGCACAAGCGCCGTGAGAGGAAGCGCTGCCCGTGCTCGCCGGGCTCGGGAGGCTCCCCCTTCAGATCCACCACCTCGACTTCGGGCAGACGGCCGCCGGCCACCCGCTCGGGGAGATCGAGCACCTGCACCCGACCCTGCTCCGCAAGCGCGAGCACCTCCAGGGAGGGCGTGGCCGAGGCCAGCATCACCGGAACCCTGCAGCGCTGGCCAAGAGCGAGGGCCAGATCACGCGCGTGATAGCGCGGTTCCTCCTCCTGCTTGTACGAGGCGTCCTGCTCCTCATCCACCACGATCACGCCGAGGCGGTGCAGCGGGGCCCAGAGCGCCGAGCGCGGTCCTGCCACCACGTCCACCTCACCGCGACGAGCTCTTCCCCAAGCGGCGACGCGTTCCCCCTCGGCCATGGAGGAGTGAAGCACCGCGACGCGCTCGCCGAAGTGTTGGGCCAGCTGCCCCGCAAGCGCCGGCGTGAGCGCGATCTCCGGCACCAGCACGATCCCCTGAAGCCCGCGCGCGGCTGCCGCAGCCACCAGCCGCAGGTAGACCTCGGTCTTGCCGGAGCCGGTAACGCCCTCCAAGAGAAACGCCTTGAACTCCCCCTTCCCGAGCGCATCGAGAGCGACGGCCAACGCGCGGCTCTGGTGTTCGGTCAGCTCGGTCGGCGGCGGAGGGGGTGTCAGCTCCCAGCGCTTCACGTCCCTGTGCCTGTCCTGCCGGAAGCGCTGGACCACGCCCTTGCGCACCAGCCCTGCGACCACCCCCGGCGAGCAGCCGCAGGCCGCCACCAACTCCCCCTCCAGGACCGGGCGGCCCAGGTCGGCGAGCCAGGTCACCACCCGCACCTGCGCGGGCGCGTTCCCGACGCGGCGGGCGCGCTCCTCGGGCGGCAACTCGGCAAGCAACACGGCGCTCACCGTCGCCCCCGGGGGCCGGCCCGCGCCGCGCTCCACTACCTTCAGCGCGTGCCGCGACTCCAGGGCCGGAAGCAGCTCCGACAGCTGCGCGTGCGTCCACCCCTCGGTGCGAAGGCGCGCCACCGTGATCCGCCTTGCCTCCAGGAGCCGCTCCAGCAGGCGGCGCTCGGCAGGGCTCCCCTCTTCGGCCAGCTCGCGGGCGCGCGGCCCGACCTGGACAAGCGGAGGAGGCACGCGCAGGAGCGCGCCGGGAAACGCGGACCGCACGACGGTTCCGATCGGCGCCGCGTAGTAGTCCGCGGCGAATCGGATCAGCTCCAGTACGTGCGCGGGCACGAGCGGCTCAGGATCGAGGACCTCCTCGAGCAAACGCACCTTCTCCGCCGGCACGCCGGGTTCCTCGACGAGCTCCACCACGACGCCGACCCGAACCTGGCCACGGAGCCGAACCCGCACCCTCACGCCCGGCACGGCGAGGCCGTCGAGCGCCTCCGGAACGCCATAGGAGAGTGCGTCTGGAAGCGCGGTGGGAAAAGCAACTCGGGCGTACACCGGGCGCGATGATACACTCGCCGCGTGGTCACCCCGGAGCAGATCGAGCACTGGCGCGGCGTGCTCCTGCGGCTGCAGCGGGGTCCCGCGCCGCGCGGTGAACAGTTCGAGCTCTGCCGGGAGGTGCTGGTCGCGGCGCCGGGGACACCCGAGGGACGGGAGGCGGCGCGCCTGCTGCTCGAGGGCTCGATGGCCGACGCGACGACCAGCATCGCCGACGCCCAGGACGTGATGAACCTGCTCAAGGCGCTGAGCAGTGGTGCCCTGGACCTGACACAGCTGCTCGAATACCGATGATCGGCTGGGCCCTCACCCTGCTCGTGCCGTCAGCGGCGTGGGCGCTGGCGCACGCCGTTGCCTCGCCCACTGCCGCCAGGCCGCCGTTTGCGGTGTGCGGCGCCGCCGGGTTTCTGGCGCCTGCCGCCCTGCTGCGCTGGTGCGGAAGACCTTTCCCGGAGCAGCTGCTCGGGTGGGTCGTCTCGGTGGTGGCGTGGGCGGGGGCGTTCGTGATCCGCGACGGCCAGGTCTTCGTCGCCTTCGGTCTCGTCGGTGCGGTATGGGGCCTCGCGCTGGGCCTCAAGTCGCTGCGCGTCACAGCGCCTCTGAGTCCGCGGGAAGGGAAGCCGAAACCGCAGTTCACGCCAACAAGCGAGCGGCGCCGCGAGCCGGAGAAAGCCGGCTTCTCGGTCGAGCTGCGTTGCCCGACCTGCGGTGCGGCCCTTGCCGTGCCCGTCTACCACCGCATGGCGAGGTGCGAGTTCTGTGCGTCCGTGCACGTGGTTTCAGGGGGCAGCGACACCCTCGTCGTGGTCATCCCCGACGCGGTGAAGGACGAGGCCTCGCTGAAGGCCGCGGTGGCGAAACACCTCGGTCACCTCCACTACCTGAAGCTCTACGACCAAAGGGTGCGGCCGCTCATCCCCGAGTCGGGCTTCGAGGCAGACGAAACGGGGCAGGGTCTGGCGATGCCGGCGCAACGGCGCACGCCGGCACTCGTGAATGCGGTGGAGGCTGAGGTCGCGCGCGCCGCTGAGGCCTTCGCGGCGAGGATCGCACCGCGCCTCGCACTACGCGCCTGGCGGCGCTTCCTCTCACCGTACTGGCACCGCTTCGGGACGCTGTACCAGGCCGCTTTCGGGCGCGATGACCAAGACCTCAAGCGCATGGAGTTCGCAGTCGCGACGATCGAGGGCTCCGTGGCGGCCTCTGGCGCGCCGTTGCCGGCGATGGGCAAGCTCTCGTACCTACGAGCGCTCCGACCGCTCCAGGGAGCACCGGAGGCGGCGATCCCGGCGCTTCCGGTCGAGGTCGGGGCGGAGGAGATCGACCGGAGGGTCCAACAGCTCGGACGTCGTTCCGTCGAGTTGCCGGTCAAGGCCATCGCGATTCACGCCACGCTCGTGCCCGAGGTGGTGGCGCTGGTGTACAGGCCGTGGCACCTGGCAGACGTTGAGCTGGACGGCGAACGGTTCGAGTTGCTCGTGGACGGAGGAGCCGCGGCCGTCGAGGGAGAGGCACCGGAGTTCGACTTTGCATCGCGTCCCCTGGACGACCTGCAGGGCGAGGCGCCTGCCCTGGTGCCGAGCCGGTGCCCGGAGTGCGGCGCCGACCTCCCGTTCGCCCCCGACGCGGAGGCTCATCTCTGCCGCAACTGCTACCGGCTCGTGACAATGCGGGGGAGCCGATGGAGGACCCTCCCGTACCTCCACGAGGAGCCGGAGGAAGGGCATTGGCTCGTGCCTTTCTGGCGCTTCCCATTGCGACTGCGCACCGCGACCGGCGAGCTTATCGTGGACCTCCCCCACCTCACCGACGGGATCGACGGGACGTTCGACCAGATCGGGGACCGCCCTCAGGTCCAGCAGGATCTGCTCGTGCCGGCGTTCCGAACCCGGGTCAGTAAGGCCGGGGTGCGCCTCTACCGCATCCTGTGGCCCCTCGTACAGGGAAGGGCGCGGGAGTTCGCACGTGAGCGCCTTTCGCCCGCCCGGCCTCCAAAGCGGGTGGTGGACATGACCTTGTCCGCCGCCGAGGCCAGGGTCTTTGCCGGCGTCTACCTGGCGCTCGCGTTCAGCCACCGGGACCTCGCCCGCGCACAGGTGAAAAACGTTCGCGAGAGGTTCCTCCTCGGAGCGTTGGAGGGCGAACCGGCGCCGGTCTATCTCAGTCTTTCCCAAGAGGTTATCGGGCCGTTCGCGGGCCTCTTCGGCCGCGCCCGGGTCGCTGCACTCGCGGACCTGGAGGGCCGCTCGCCCGGTCACGTCTGACGCCGGCGCCGTACCCGCGACGGCGAAAAACGCCCTAAGTTCCTGTTACGTTCAGTTGACATATTGCGGATTACCTCACGCATTCGTATAATGCCGCGACATGAGCGATCACGCGGCGCGCCAGGAGGCAATCGTCGCCACGGCGCTCGACCTCGCCGAGAGCCGCGGCGTGGCTGGCGTCACGACGGCGGCGCTTGCTCGACGTCTTCAGTTCACGGAGGCTGCCCTCTACCGGTATTTCCCCGGGAAGGGCGCGATCATCGCAGCAGCGTTGCGGCACATGGCCGAGCGCCTGTTCGCCACGATGCTGCTGGAACTGATGCCTGAGGCGGTCCCGAAGGGGCACGCGGCGCACCTTCAGCTCCAGCGCCACATCCAGCGTTTCGGCCTGCGCAACGGTCTGCTCCTCGAGCTGCTGCTCAACGCCTCCGGGAACCGGGACGAGGCACTGCAGATAGCAGGAGGCGAGTTGCTGCAGGAGTACACCAGGCGCATGACCGCCTACTTCACGCAGCTGCAGGAGCTGCGGTTCACCAGCACTGCGAGCCCTCCGGAAGAGCTTGCGCGCCTGTGGGTCTGCCAGCTCCTGGGGGGGTTCGTGCGCTGCCGCCTCGCCCGCGAGCCCTGGGACCCCGTGGAGCAGCCCGGCTTCCACGCTTTTCTCGCCCAGCTGCAGAGCAGCGTGTCGCTCGCCGCGTCATAGCTCTTCCAGGGGCCCCGCCCCGTACCCCTGTTCCTTTTGTCTCACTCCGTGACCTTCTCTTCGCCCGCGGGCCCAGCCTGGAGCTGCCCTTCCCTTCTTTCACTGCGTGAGGCTTTCTTGTTGCCCTGCGGGCTGGGAGCGGTCGCTTGGGCTGGGCCTCGAGCCCAGCCCTCCGACCCACCTGCGCGTGCGACCGAGCAGGGACGTCCCGCGGCGGGGCCCCTCGCTGTTCGCCAGAAGCCTCGCCAGCGATACCCCACCGCGAGACGCCCGCTCGGTGCCCGCACGCTCCGGCGCAATGGCTCCTGTCGCCCGCTGGGCGAATCTCACCGCCACCCTCCCGTACGCACCGGTTCTGCTCGAGAGCTCCCAGGAACGTCTTTGGGCGGGGGTGCAAATCCGCCGGTGCCGCGGGTGGCAAATCTCTCCGGAGCCCGCGGGCACCCCGCGGGCGAATCGGCACCGGGAGACGCTTGCCCGAAGCGCAGCGCAGGGAACAGCGAGGGTCACGGCGGCGAGGCGCACTGCGG
>MEKI01000012.1:0-69 GCA_001766905.1 Acidobacteria bacterium RBG_13_68_16 | reverse complement strand
GACGTGGCCGGAGGAGTCTCGGCGCGCCGCGAGCGGGGGCGAACAACCGCCGAGAGGCCGCGCGCCCGC
>MEKI01000011.1:9589-9898 GCA_001766905.1 Acidobacteria bacterium RBG_13_68_16 | reverse complement strand
GCGGATCCGAGCCGGGAGTCCTGACTCTGGCCTACCTGGCCACCACCCGCACCGGGCACAGCTACGTCGTAGCGGTCCTGGCCGAGAACCCGTCAGCGCCCATCGACGAAACCTCAGCGATCCCGGTCCTCCTTTCGGCGATCAAGGGGGCATTCACATTGGCCGCGAACGGCTGACGATCGCTTCTCGCTGAAAGCCAGAAGGGGTCGTAAACCTCGGTTAGCGCGGGACCTGCTGTTTCCGTAGGATGCCGCGGTGCTCTTGTCGATCGTTGCCAAATCCTGCGCAGCTGGCTCGGGCTCGTCCCTT
>MEKI01000011.1:9099-9566 GCA_001766905.1 Acidobacteria bacterium RBG_13_68_16 | reverse complement strand
GAGGTCGAGATCCTCGTTCTTCGTCATCAGCTAAGGGTGTTCAGGAGGAAGTGCGGGCGTCCGAAGCTCCGGCGACTCGACAGGGCCTTCCTTTCCGCGGCAGCCCGGAAGCTCCCGCGCGAGCGCTGGGGAGGCGGCGCCGCCAGACGGCGCGAACGCATGATCGAGCCGAACGCGAGGAATGGACTCGACAACCTGGCTCATGCGCCGCTCGACACGGCCATCCGGGCGCTCGCGGCCGGTGCCTTGGCAGTCTCGATCGGCTTCGTTCGTGACGTGGCACCGAAGCCGACTCGCACTTTCTGGCTCGGGCCGTCGTGCTACCGGAGTTCATCCGCCTCAACACGCGCGCCAGAATTCGGGAGCAAGGCCG
Source organism: Acidobacteria bacterium RBG_13_68_16 (assembly GCA_001766905.1). GTDB lineage: Bacteria > Acidobacteriota > Thermoanaerobaculia > Thermoanaerobaculales > Thermoanaerobaculaceae > RBG-13-68-16. The sequence continues at coordinate 9,193 of MEKI01000011.1, read as the reverse complement.
TTGACCCCGGGCACGTCTAACATCACCCGGAGAGCTGCAGCCCCGAGATGTACGGATCGAGGATGACTTGAAGAACGCGGGCCGACGCTTTCGT
>MEKI01000011.1:8442-9091 GCA_001766905.1 Acidobacteria bacterium RBG_13_68_16 | reverse complement strand
GTTCGTCGGGCATACGACCCGCGCCATACGTGGTCTCGATCGCGGTATCGCTGCCGTTGACTCTGGCGATGAACTTGGCTACGACGAAATCCTCCGTACCCTTCGACTTCTCGCCGTGAGGTCCCAGGGCTGTTTCCTCCTTCCGCGTCTCAGCGAAGCAGCGGGGATTCCGCTCTCCTCGGTGCTGGCGACCCTGCCACCGCATAGTCACACGCGAGCGACCAGGGAAATGGTCTTCGGACTTGGCGCGATTCCAATCGAAGATGTCCCTCGCGCGGCTCTGAGGAGCCTGCCCGAACGCGTGTCTCTCGTGCAGTTGATGACGAGCAACGCCCTGTTGGTGAGGGGATCATGGGCAGACCCGACGTCACTGGCAGCGGGCGACTACAGTTGGGACCGCCTCGTCAGAGACGTCGCGAACAAGGCGGGCACGACGCACCTCGACGATGAGATTCCGGCCTGGTTGGAGGAGCTCTTTCGGTTCCGTTTCTCTGAAGGGGTTAGTCCGGTCGGGTTGGCAATTCGAGCCCTTGCGGTCGCGGTCAGGAGGATCGGACTGGACCTCCTGCGTCAGTCTGGAAGAGACCTGGAGCTTCCACCTCGGAGCGTGCGATACGGAGTGGACGAGCTGTGGCTGGGAGCGCTCCAG
>MEKI01000011.1:8206-8424 GCA_001766905.1 Acidobacteria bacterium RBG_13_68_16 | reverse complement strand
GGGCAGGTACAGGTCTTCATCATGGCCGGGTCAAGCACCGGCAAGAGAATCGCCCCCGCATGGAAGCGGGAAGCGGCGGCCTGGTTCGCCTAGCAGGTGAGTCGGATGACGGCCGAGCGGAACCAACGACTGCGCGGGGCGATGCCGGAGTACGACGCGAACAAGCAGAAGGACCGATGATTCCCTACGGGCGAACGCGGAAGGGTGACCCTGACGCG
>MEKI01000011.1:7763-7976 GCA_001766905.1 Acidobacteria bacterium RBG_13_68_16 | reverse complement strand
GGCGGCGCCCCCGGTGGGCATGCCCGCGCGCTCGAGCCCGTCGGCGTCCGGACCGAGCCCGGCGTAGACCATCGCGGCCAGCCACTGCGGCGACAGCTGCGCGATGCCGGTCAGCACGGCGCCGAGGAGACGCTCGCCGAGCAGGACGATCGCGAGCGACCACCACGCCGCCCGCCGGAAGGCGGCGCCGATGAGCACGAACAGCGCCAGATA
>MEKI01000011.1:7405-7653 GCA_001766905.1 Acidobacteria bacterium RBG_13_68_16 | reverse complement strand
GCCAGCCGGCCGACCACCGGGCCAGGACGATGGTGGAGAAGCGCACGGGGGACAGCCACGTGAGGCCGAACGTCCCGGCCCGCACCTCCGCGCCCAGCACGGCGTCACCGACCACCAGGCAGGCCAGGGGCAGGATCAGCCCGAAGAGCGCACCGCTGATCGTGTTGAACCGGCCGGCGGCCGTCGGCTCGTCGACGGTGCGGGCGAGGAGCCCGAAGAGCAGGGCGCCCGTGCACGGCAGGGCCAGC
>MEKI01000011.1:6517-7263 GCA_001766905.1 Acidobacteria bacterium RBG_13_68_16 | reverse complement strand
GGTCGGCGATCGCACTCCGGATGGCGTGGTGATCGCCGGCCGCGGCGAGCCGGCCACTCACGAGCACGATCTGGCGGCGGGCCAGGCGCTCGACCTCGTGCAGCACGTGGGAGCTGACGATCACCGTGCGACCCTCGTCGCCCAGGCGGTGGAAGAGCTCGATGAGCGTCACGCGCTGGACGGGGTCGGCGCCGTTGAGCGGCTCGTCGAGCACGAGGACGGTGGGGTCGCTCACGAGGGCGGTGGCCACCTTCGTGCGCTGGAGCATCCCCTTGCTGAAGCCACCGACCTTGCGCTCGGCCACGTCGAGGAGGTCGACGGCCGCCAGGGCTCGCTCGGGCGCGGCGCGGTCGCGCACCCCGTGGAGGGCGGCGGCGTAGCGCACCAGCTGGCGGGCCGAGACCACGCCCGGGCTGGCGTCCTCCTCCGGGACGAGGGCCAGGGCGCTCTGGGCCTCGCGCTGCGTGCGTGGGTCGAGCCCACCCACGCGGACGGTGCCGACGTTGAGGGGCAGCATCCCGCAGATCGCCCGCATGAGCGTGGTCTTGCCCGCGCCGTTCGGGCCGATCAGGCCCGTCACCCCGGGGCCGAAGGAGCAGGACACCTCGTTGAGCGCGACCTTCGGGCCGAACGACACCGATGCGCTGCTGACGACGACCGTCGCCTCCTCGGCGAAGGCCGGGTCGTCCGGGGGCAAGGGCAGTTCGGGCGTCGCGCTCACGGGACCTGCCGGTACCGGTAGACGA
>MEKI01000011.1:6177-6332 GCA_001766905.1 Acidobacteria bacterium RBG_13_68_16 | reverse complement strand
TGTCCGGCGCCGTGATCGCCACGAAGAGCAGCAGCGTGGTGGACACACCCACGTACTCGCGGAAGGTGATCAGGTCGAAGTCTGCGGCCGGGGTATTGCGGGTGACGTACTTCACGCCGACGTTCACCACGGCCGGGATCGTGGCGATCGCGAGC
>MEKI01000011.1:5784-6019 GCA_001766905.1 Acidobacteria bacterium RBG_13_68_16 | reverse complement strand
CAGCGGCGCGGTCACTGGGGCTGTACCAAGAACAGCTCGTCGAGGGAGGTGCGCCGAGTGGTCAGGGCGTTGAGGGCGAGGCCGAGGTCGTCCACACCGTCGCGGATGAGATCGAGCACATGGCCCTCGTCGCCGTCGACCCGTACGTCGAGGGTGGCGTCGTCGACCACGGTGACGGCGACGCCGGCGACGCCGAGGAGGTCGGCGAGGCGTGCGGCGCCGTCGTTCACCTCGA
>MEKI01000011.1:5413-5685 GCA_001766905.1 Acidobacteria bacterium RBG_13_68_16 | reverse complement strand
CGTCGTCGAGCAGATGGGTGGCCACGAGCGCCGAGATGCCGAAGCCGGCGAGCCGCCCGACGAGGGCGAGCATCTCCTCGCGGCCGATCGGGTCGAGGCCGGCGGTGGGCTCGTCGAGCAGCACCACCTCCGGGTCGGCGACGATGGCCTGGGCCAGCTTCGTGCGCTGGCGCATGCCCGTCGAGAAGCCGCCGATCGGCCGGAACCGAGCCTCGTCCAGGCCGACGAGGTCGAGCACCTCCGAGGCGCGCTGGCGGGCGGCGCGGGGCGGC
>MEKI01000011.1:1870-5313 GCA_001766905.1 Acidobacteria bacterium RBG_13_68_16 | reverse complement strand
CGATCGGATCGTCGGCCACGGCCCGCCCCACGACCTCGATCGTGCCCGCGGTGGGGCGCAGCTGGCCCAGCGCCAGGCGCAGCAGCGTCGTCTTGCCGGCGCCGTTGGCACCGACCAGCCCCACGGAGCCGCGGGGGACGTCGACGGTCAGCTCATCGAGCGCGAGGGTGCCGCTCGGGTACCGGAGCGAGAGCCCCTCGGTGCGCAGCAGATCGTCGACCATGTCGAAACTCCGGCGAAATGCTACACCTGCGTTCCGGAGGTGCTCGGCGAACCCTGAAGGGTGTGCCCGACGGGCCGATCGCCGACTTGAAGGGTGCAGAAACTCCGATTCGGCTGACCTGCATCTTCCGAGTTACGTGCGATGTGATGCCCTGTAGTGAGGCGAGCGCGGACTGGGCGTAGTGTCCGAGACGTGGCTGCTCACCTCGATCAGAACGACGACAGGGGAAGTCTAACGATGATCACGCAGGACCAACGACGAAAGGCTGAAGAGTTCCTGGCCCTTCACCACGCGCCCAAGCTACTGATCCTGCCCAACGCGTGGGACGTAGTCAGCGCTCGACTCTACGAACTCGAGGGCTTCAAGGCGGTAGCCACGACGAGCGCCGGCGTCTCCGCCACGCTCGGTTACCCGGACGGACAGCGAATCAGCCTGGAGGAGATGATCGAAGCGATCGGTCGGATTGCGGAGCATGTCTCCGTGCCAGTCAGCGCCGATCTCGAGGCTGGCTATGCGACCACCCCGGAAGGGGTAGCGCGAGCGGCGGAGTCGGCTCTGAGCGTCGGCGCCGTCGGCATCAACCTTGAAGACGGCACCGGGGACTCAACCGACCCACTGTTTGACGAAGTGCTGCAGACGGAGAAGATCCGTGCCGTCCGAGAGATGGCTTCATCCGCACGCATCCATTTGGTGATCAACGCGCGGACCGACGTCTACCTTGTCGCCAACGGCACACCCGCCGAGCAGTTGCGCCACGCGATCCGGCGCTGCAACGCGTACAGGCTGGCTGGTGCTGACTGTGTGTTCGTCCCCGACACGGGCACGCTCGACAAGGAGACGATCGCCCGTCTGGTCAAGGAGATCGACGCGCCGATCAACGTGATTGCCGGCAATCGCATGCCGTCGCTGCCAGAGCTCGAGGAGATCGGCGTCGCTCGAGTCACCTTCGGACCGCGCGCCATGCGGGCGACTCTTGCTCTGATCCGCAAGATGGCTCGGGAGTGGCTCGAGGCCGGAACCTACACGACCATGACTGCGGACACCCTCTCCCACGCCGAAGTCAACGCTATGTTCGAAGGGCGCTGCGCCGAATAGCGGAGGGTGAAGGGTTCACGACCCCTGACCGCCTTCATGCTGCCAACGCGCACTCGTGAATGAGACCACCGCGCATCTCGTCGCCTGACCATCGTTCCCTCTGGCTGCGGGACCGACCTGAAGGGTGCCAGTACTCCGATCCGTCACGCGACAGTCTCGTACTTGTAGATGAGGCCGCCCAGGAGGTCGTGGCGCCACTGGCGCCCACGCCCCGTATCCTCCGGACCGAGATGCGAGCCATACCCCCAGACAGGCGCACGGCGGTGTCCACTGGCCGGTATCGGCCGTTCCAGGTTGGTGTGGGCGAGGTAGCCGGAGCTGTGGCCGACCTAGGCGTGATGGTGCCGTTGTCAGCCGCCTTGATCTTGATCAATGGCCTCGACGCCGGATCGGTGATGGTCTGCGCGGGCCTGCTGGTCTTGGGCTCCGGCCTGGTGTTCCGCGTACCGTTCCCGGTGCAACCGCTGAAGGCGCTCACCGCCGTGGTGGTCGCCCAGCAGCTCGGGCCCGAGGTGATCCACGCCGCTGGCCTCGAGATCGCGGGCTTCCTGCTGGTGTTGTCGATCCACCACATCGCGGACGCCATCGCACGCGTCTTCACGAAGCCGGTCGTGCGCTCGCTCCAGCTCGGCGTGGGAGTGTTGTTGGTGATAGCTGCGGTCAGGCTCGCGGTAACACCACCCGCCGTGTTCGCCGGTACTCCGGAGTCACCGTGGCCGTGGGTTCTGATGCTCGCGGCGTTCGTAGGCGTCGTCTTAGCCGCGCGTACGCGCCACTATTGGGCCGCTATCGCGATCATCGCCGCAGGGGTGGTCGCGACGGTCCTCACGGCCGACCCCAGCGTCGGTGGCCCCGCGCTCACGCTTCCCGCATTCCACATCCCACCGGCGAGCGCTTTCGCGACCGCGTTCCTGCTGTTGGTCGTACCCCAACTGCCGCTGACCTTCGGTAACGCGGTGGTAGCTGTGAACGATCTGGAGCACGAGTACTTCGGACCGGCAGCGCGACGCGTGAGCCCCCGCGCGGTCTGCCTATCCGCAGGCGTCGGCAATATCGTGAGCTGACTTCTCGGCGGAATGCCGATGTGTCATGGCGCGGGCGGTCTCACGGCCCATGCACGCCTGGGTGCTCGCACCGCCGGGATGAACTTGGTGCTGGGCGGGGCATTCCTCATGCTAGGACTGCTGTTCGCCGAGCAGGTGCCGGTGTTGCTTGGGCTCTTGCCTGTCTGGGGGCTGGCGGCGTTCCTGATCTACGCGGGCCTGCGACACGCCTGGCTGGTGAGCGACCTTCGAGGCGCGAACATAGCGATCGCGGTGATCGCCGGTGCCGTCGGAGCCTGGCGGGGGAACCTAGCTATCACAGCCGCGCTCGCACTTGTCGCCGTGCACGGTCCCACCCTGCTTCGCCTGTTGCGCCGCCGCACGGGCGCCCGTGAACACGATCCATCAGTGCGAACGGCCGATCCGGCGCAGGGGTCAGCAGACGATGTCTCGTAAGACGTGGGTATCCCCTCCAAAGCAGCATGAGGCCCTGCCTCCGCTACATTTGGCCGAGCCCCTCGAATGCGCCGGCCGACCTACGCGGGTCAGCCTTCGGGCTCCTTGCCGGAGTTCAGGCGTTCGGGAACCTGGCGGCCAGCGTGGTCGCCGGGTTCCTCTGGGACGGGTCGTGTCGCCTGAGGCCGCGTTCTTGTACCTAGGCACGTGGATGGTGGCGGCGCTTGTCCCGCTCGTTCGTGCTCGGTGAGGTAGGCCCTCCCGTGTCAGCAGGATGGGAGGCGAGTGTCCCAGCGGGTGTGGAGCATCGCACCAGGGTGCAAGCGGTGTGATACACCGCTGCGAGGGTGGCGGTTGGAGGAGTGCTGAAGCAGTCGGCCCGGACCTGTGAGCGGCGTCTCAGGCCTTGACCTCGAAGCCCCACCAGCGCGAGTAGACACAGGCATTGACGAGACATGCCCCGACTCGCCACAGGTAGGTCCGGCCGCGTGCGAGGGTTCGGGTCCGGTAGCTCCTTGATGTCAGGCCGGCCGCCGAGTCCACGACACGCCCCGTCTTGGAGTCGCGGCGGACGGTGACGACGTAGGAGTCGGTGCAAGCAGCCGTGCCCCATATGAGTCTCGGCC
>MEKI01000011.1:0-1856 GCA_001766905.1 Acidobacteria bacterium RBG_13_68_16 | reverse complement strand
CTCGTACCCCTCGCGGGGGAGACAGGCAAGGGCTTCGAGGGGTTCGTGCATGTGTCGGTGACACCAACCGTGACGTTCACGACATCGCCGAGGGCAGGGGCAACGGTCACCGAAAGGCCGCTGTCCTCCCCGCTCCACAGGTCCGAGCTTGGCGAGGTCCCCGCGTCCCACGTCCCCGAGGCCCATGTGTCCGAGCACTCTCCGTAGTTCACGGAACGGGTCATGTCGTAGCGGCCGTCGGCCTCGACAATCACCACTCCCTGGTGCTGGGGGCCGCCTGCCGAGGCGAGCGTGTTAACCGTGTAGGGGTTGTCGCGGACGATCGCCTGGTCGACGTGCCAGATCAGGAGTCCTTCGCACAGGCCGATGTCTTCCCAGTCTTGGTCGAACCCTAGGGCCTGGCGATTCTCGAGGAGGAAGTACTCATCGCCCGGCCTGCCGTTCGGGTAGAGCTTGATGATGTCGGGCGTGGTCTCTGACGGATCGAGCGTGTAGCTCGTCACGCCGACGGGGGCCACGGTGGCCTGAACCCAGCCGACGAACTCCCTCGAGAATGCCCCCGGCTGGAAGGGACGAACGCCTTGTCCGGCACCGTAGAGACCGAAGGCCATGAGGTCGAACCTGCCGTCCCCGGTCGTGGTGAACGAGAAGTCGTAGAGGTCCGGCAGGCCAAGTGCGTGCCCATGCTCGTGCGCGCATATGCCGACGTTTGCGATCTGGCCCGTCAGATTCCCCTGCTGGTCGGGACAGAACGTGTAGTTGTCGAAGACTTGCCCGTCGCTAGAGATGAAGGGCTGCGCCAAGCGGAAAGCCGTCGCCTGGAGGGAGTTGTCGGGATCCTCGGTGTAGCCGTAGCCACTGCCCGCGAACACGACCACGATGTTCTCGACGCGCCGGGTCGCGGGATCCTCGTACGGTGTGAAGTCGAAGTCCGCGGCGTCGAGCGCGGCGAGCGCGTCGTAGACAACCCCGCCGTCGTCCCTGGGGAAATCGCCGAACCCGTACTGCCCGTCGGCGTAGTACGTGATGGGGTTCGGCAGCCGCACATAGGCAACGGTCGAGCCGTTCACGATCGGGTTGCCCTCGGCGAGACCCACGACATCGCCCGCATAGCGCAGCTGCCCGTACGAGACTTCCCGGAAGTAGTCCTCGAACCCGCCTGCCCCGAAGAACACAGTCTGCCACTGCTGGCCGGTGAAGAGGCCTGGGCGGTCAGGGAAGTCCGCGAGAACGACAAGGAGCGGTTGGTCCTCAGTCCGCGGGATCGGATCCTCTATCGCGGCCGGTGTGTCGAACCCTGGGGCGGGTCGGCCGCCCTGCTGGGCGACCCGGTCGCTCGCACCAGCGTCCAACGGCACCAGCGCCCCCGTGCCGAATACGAGGACGACTGCGACATACCACCGGATCGCCTTCATGTGTGGTTCGCCCGCGATCGTGTGGCGACCGCTGAGAGCCGGCATGCATTGCTCCTACGCGCGCGCCGTCGCCACCGCATAGTACCCAGGTGGATCGGCGATGAACAGGGCCAGATGAACCAGATCCAGCTCTGCGTTCTGGTCGTTCCTGCTCCGGCGTGTGAGCCTGGTAAGCGGTAGGTTCAGTGGTCAGATCGGTTGACACGGGAGTGCCGCAACGCGAGCTGCGTGCAGCACGATCCACGCCGCAGCGGCGCTGGAACAGGGCGTTTGCAGCGGTGTAGAAGGGCATCTGCAGCGGTCTGTGCAGCCGCTGGTGATGCTCAGCGGTAGCAGCATTCCGGCGCCCGGACAGGCGAAGATAGATCGTGATGAGAGCCGCTGTGCTGCGCCGGTTCAGGTCACGGCTCGCGCTTGAGGAGACGCCCGACCCACAGCCTC
>MEKI01000010.1 GCA_001766905.1 Acidobacteria bacterium RBG_13_68_16 | reverse complement strand
GCCCACGCGATCGGCGAGGGACTTACGTTCCTCGGGGTCGCCGTGGTCGTGACCGCCTGGGGCTGGAGGGCCGGGTACTGGGTGCCGGGGCTGGTCTGCATCGTGGTGGCGATCGGCATTTACCTGATGCTCCAGGACCGGCCGCAGACGCTCGGCCTGCCCCCGGTCGCTGACTGGAAAAACGACCACTGGAACGGGGAGAAGGCCTCCGAAGAGAGGAAAGGCGGCATCTGGGCCAGCCAGCGTTCCATCCTCAAGCTGCCGGAAATCTGGGTGCTGGCGCTCGCGAGCGCGTCGATCTACGTCACGCGGTACGCGATCAACAGTTGGGGGATTCTCTACCTGCAGGAGGCCAAGGGTTACTCCCTGCTCCTGGCCGGCGGCATGCTCACCGCCAACACGGTGACCGGCATCCTGGGTGCGATAGCGTTCGGGTACGCGTCGGACAAGCTCTTCAAGGCGCGCAGGCCACCGGTCAATCTCATCTTCGGCGTTCTCGAGCTCGCGGGCCTGCTCCTGATCTTCTTCGGCCCGCCAGGGAAGCCGGTGGTCATGATGGCGGCCTTCCTGCTGTATGGGTTCGGGCTCACCGGCCTCGTGACATCCCTCGGCGGGTTGTTTGCAATCGACATTGCGCCCAAGAAAGCGGCCGGTGCCGCGATGGGCTTCATAGGTGTCTTTTCCTATGTGGGTGCGGCCACGCAGGAGCGCATCAGCGGCTACATGATCCAGCGCGGCATGGTCATCGTTGACGGGGTCCGCCACTACGACTTCTCGACCGCGATCTGGTTCTGGGTCGCCTCGTCGGTAGTCTCGCTGATCCTCGCAACGACCCTGTGGCGGGTGCGGCTGCGTGACTGAGGAGAGCCTGGCATGGTGAAGGTGCGCTACGACGTCGCCACCATCGGCAACTACACCAAGGACACGATCGTGACGTCCGCCGGCACGCGCCACGTCGACGGTGGGGGCTTCAACTACGCGGCGTTCGCAGCGCTCGCGTTGGGGTGCAGGGTGGCGGCGGTCACGCGGCTTGCCGGCGAGGACACCCGAGTGGTGGAGGCGCTCGAGCGCGCAGGCGTCACCGTGTTCGCGGAAAAGACCGCTTCGTCCACCCTGATGCGGCTGGAGTATCCGACAGCGAACGTGGACGAGCGCGTGCTCACGGTGGCAGCGACTGCAGGGTCTTTCACGGTGGACCAGGTCCGGGGTATCGAGGCGCGCGCCTTCGTGATCAGTCCCTCAATCCGCGGCGAGGTGCCTCTGGAAGTGTTTCAGGACCTCCGGGGAAAGGACGCGACGATCGCGGCAGACGCGCAGGGTTTCGTTCGCGTTCGCGACGGCGCAGGCAGGCTCCATCACCGTGAGTGGCCCGAGATGAACCAGGTGCTCGCCCTCGTGGATGTCCTCAAAGCCGACGCGGTGGAGGCGGAGTCACTCACGGGGGAGAGCGACCTGAGGCGGGCGGCCGGCGCGCTCGGGCGGATCGGGCCACGCGAGGTGGTGCTGACGCACAGGAACGGGTTGCTGGTTCTGGCCGAGGGCCGGTTCCACGAGGTGGAGTTCCGCTCGGCCTCGGTGGTCGGGCGGAGCGGCCGGGGCGACACGTGCCTCGGCTCGTACGTGGCGGCGAGGCTGAGCGCTCCTCCCGCCGAGGCCACGCTCTGGGCGGCTGCCGCAACCAGCTTGAAGCTCGAAGCGGAGGGGCCGCTTCGGAAGTCACGGGAGGAGATCAAGGAGTTCAAACGCGAGACGTACGGGGGAGCGTGAGGGCACTGTCATGAGCGACGCGAGAGTGGCCGGGACGACATCGAGCGCCGAACGGGCCGGTTTGATCCGGACCACTTGCGGCGATGGGGTGATTCGCACCAGCCTCGATCGACTTCTGGAGGTGAAGGTGCCCCTGTCTCCGTTGGCTGGTCTACACGGCAAGCCATCAAGTTCAAAGAAGGGTCACTTAAGGAGAAACCAACCGAAGTGAGGAGCTTCCAACCTTGAAATCTGGAAAGAAAGGAGAATCACAAATGGCGGAATACCAGGAGACACCAACGCTGCTGAAGACGGACCAGCCCGACCTGTTCTTCGAGGACAACACGGTCGGCCGCTGCAAGAAGGCGGTGTGGGACGCGAGCGACAAGGAAGTCGACGCGATCCTTGCCGAGTACGGCATCCCGTCGCCTCCCGAGTGGGGCAAGTCCGGCTCGTACATCCAGACCACCGTCCGGCATCAGGTCGAGGCCAACCGGAAGAAGAACGACATCGTCTTCATCCCGGTGGGCTGCACCGAGATGCACGGTAAGCACCTGCCGAGTGCGTCCGACACCCTCTACGTGAGCCAGATCCTGGAGGGTCTGCGGCGCTACACCGCCAAGCGCGGTGCAGCGTGCGCGCTGGCGCTGCCGCCGCTGAACTACGGCTCGCACCCCTACCACCACCTGGGCATGGCGGGCACGGTCATCGTTCGCGAGAACGTGGCACGCGAGCTGATGATCGACGTGATGCTTGGGCTTTGGAACGACGGCTTCCGGAAGCAGATCATCATCAACAACCACGGCCACCTCTGGATGCTCGAGTCGGCGATCCAGCAGTTCCAGAAGCGGTATCAGCTGCCGGGGATCTTCCGCGTCATCGACTGGCACCGGGCGGTGCGCGAGTTCTTCCGGACCACCGAGAAGGGCGGCAAGCTGGACACCAACTTCGTGCACGCGGACGAGTCGGAGACCTCGCTCGGGCTGCTGCTGCACCCCGACATGGTGGACATGAAGTACGCCGTGGACACGAAGGGCAAGAGCTACCTGCCGGATGGGCACTTTGACAAGTCGGTGGACCCGTTCAACAGGCCGAGCCGCTGGTCGGAGGGTGAGGGCCACTTCGCGATCGAGATCGTGGCCACGCCGGAGGGGGTTGTCGGAAAGTCCACCCACGGCTCGGCCGCCAAGGCCAAGCGCCCGGTCGCTGCGATCCTGCGCTACCTGACGCTGCTCAACGACCAGATTCTCGAGGTGTTCCCTCCCGGAAAGGTCCCGCCGGTCGAGGAGGTGACGCTGCGCACGGCCAAGGACATGGAGCCGTACCTTCGCGAGCCGATGAGCCCCGGGTGGAAGCCGGTGTACAACCTGCCGGTGATCGGTCAAGGTTTCGATCAGTGATGAGGCTCAGCGTCGTACTCTCGACCCACGCCGCCAGCTTCGAGGCGGTGGCGTTCAAGGGCGATTTCGAGGCGAACGTGGCCAAGATCGCCGGGTGGGGGTTCGACGGGGTGGAGCTCGCAATCCGCGATCCGCGTCTCGTGGATGCGGATGAGCTCGATCGTGTCGTTGGCGGGCACGGGTTAGCCGTGCCCGCCATCGGCACCGGGCAGGCGTGGGGCGAGGAGAAGCTGTCGTTCACGAGCGACGACGCTTCGGTGCGGCAGGCCGCAATCGCGCGAATCAAGAGTCACATTCCGCTGGCGGCGCGCCTGCACGCCGTGGTCATTCTCGGTCTGATCCGGGGGATCACACCGCCCGGGCAGGCGCACAAGCGCTCGATGGAGTACCTCATCGAGGCGATCAGGGAGTGCGCCGCTGCGGCCGTTGGAACCGGGGTGCGGTTCGCCCTCGAGCCGCTCAACCGGTACGAGACCGATCTCGTTCACACGGTTGCCGAGGGGCTGGAGCTCGCGGAGCGGGTAGGTGCCGAGAACTTCGGGCTGCTCCTGGACACCTTTCACATGAACATCGAAGAACCGGTGATCGAGGACAGCATCCGCGCGTGCGGCGACCGCATCTTCCACTTCCACGTCGCCGATTCCAACCGGTGGTATCCGGGTGCAGGCCACCTCGATTTCAAAGCGATTTTGGACACGCTCGCGGCGACCGGTTACCAGGGCTTTGTTTCCGGGGAGTTCAAGCCGCTGCCGGACGCCGACACGGCCGCCGAGCGGAGCATCCGGTACCTGCGAAAGCTGTGCGCAAACTAAAACAGGCGTCCAGACAAGGGTGGCCGAGGGTCGCCGGCACACCGCAAGGGATCGCAGGTGCTGCCGCAAAGGCGAAAGTCTGGGTGATGGTCGAGCGCTGGAAGCACTGAGCGCCGCTCCCGGCGTTTGAGGACAGCCCCCTGGCCAGGGTGACAAGAAACACGGGTTCCGACGACTCTACTAGCATGGAAGCCGTGGCCGACGAGGTCGCCGGACAGCCTGTGGAGGGGCGGGGGCTGAGCGAGGCTGTGAGCGCGGCTCGTCACCCGGAGGTGCCGAAGGTTGCTTGGGGGGCGCTGTTCGCCCGGCTGGCGGCGGGCGACTCGAGCGCACTCGGGGCCCTCTACGAGGCTGCGGCGCGGCAGATCTTTGGCCTTGCCCTCTGGCGGACGGGGTCGGTCGAGGATGCGAGCGACGTGGTCCAAGAGGTTTTTCTCCGCGTCGCCCAGCGGCACCGGCGCCTGGGCAAGGTCGAGGACCCGAGGTCGTGGCTGCTTGGGGTCGCGCACCACGTGGCGATCGATCTGACCAGACGCAGGAAGCGGCGGGCGGCCGAGCCCCTGGATGAGGTGCCGTTCCTGGCGGCGCCGGAGAGCGACGACGCCCGCGCGCTCGACGCGTTGCGTGCCTCGAAGTTGCTCGCGCGGCTGCCGCCCGCCCAGCGGAACGTGATCTATCTGCGACACCTCGCCGATTGCACGTTCGCCGCCATCGGTGACATCACAGGCGTACCCACCTTTACGGTGGCCAGCCGCTACCGCCTGGGGATCGAGAGGCTCCGCCGCCTCATGGAGGGGACGCAATGAACGAGGAACCCGGCTCTTTCGAGAAACTGCTTGCCGGCCTCCGACCTCCCGAGCCGCCGCGCGGGTTGCAGGACAAGACACTGCGGGGCGCGGGGGAAGCGCTCGCCCGCGAGGCCGGGCGCGACTTCTGGACCCGGATCTGGGAGAGCCGCCCGCTTCGCGTCGCCTGGGCCGTCTCGGCCGGCGTGCTGGTGATCTGCCATATCGGTATCACGGAGCTGCCCTCCGGCCGGGCGCCGGCAGCAAGACAAACAGCACTCTCTGCGCGCGACGGCGACGGGGAGCTGGCGGCGATCGGACGGCTGCTCCGGCTGGACGAGGGCGCGCGGCCGCTGATCGGCACCGAAGCGTACCGTGTAGTCGAGGAGCAGGAAACCGATCGCACGTTGCTCGGGACGGGCAACGGAAAGGAGAGTGCGTCGTGAGCACCGGACCGAAACGTTCAAGGTCGCTCGAGGTCGTCGCGGCGGTGGCCGTGATCCTGGTCCTTGCAGATCTGCTCGGCGTGCGCGTCGTGGACTGGGCGCGGGCGTCCGGCACTGCGGGCGCTGACGGACCGACGGCGCCTCCGGCAACCGTGTCGGCCCCGCACGCCGTCGCAATCGAGTCGCTCCAAGTTCCGTGCTGGAGCTGTCCGGACAGCAAGGAGTGGGCGGTGCGCTTCAGGACCGACCTCGACCTTCTCGCGCCCCTCGGGACCGGCTCCGCGAACGCCGCGATCTGGTTCAAGGACTTCGCGAAGCGCAGCGGCTCGCGTCGGGCGGAGGCCGAAGCAGCCCATGCTCGGCGGGTTGATGGTCCCGGCGACCTCGGCCCGGTGCTGCGGGGCGATGACCCCCTATTGCTGGAAGCGGAGCCCTGGTGCGACCAGGCGACGATGCGCCTCTACCTCGACATCTACCCCATAAAGGGGTGGGAGACGGAAGTTCCCAACCTTTTGATCCAACTCACGTTCGCCAAGTCGTGGGTGGCCCGCGGCATGGCAGTCTCGGATCCGTCGACGGCGATGGAGGACTTCCGGCGTGCGATCAGGCTGGGGCGGTTGATGCGTCAGGAGGACGTCACGGTCATCGCGGACCTCGTCGGCCTGGCGTGCATCCGGGTCGGGGCGCAGGGGATCTATGATCTCGCGGTGAAGCAGGGCAACTCACAGCTCGCGTTGGTCGCGGCGATCGTCCTCGGCGAGGTCGCGCCACAGAAACTGGCCGGCGCCCAGCGCCTCACGGAGACGGACCTGGCGCCCTACGTGCAGAAGAACGCCGCGGGCGATGTGAGTCTGGAACTTTCCGGGAAGAAGTTGGACCACATCGTGGCCGTCGCGACGTCCGGCCCCGATCGGCGGTTTCGGGGGGAGGCGATCCTGGAGCTGAACTTCGTGCGTCATCTCGGTTCGCCCGCGCAGCGCGAGAAGGCGCTCGCGGCGCTGAATCAGCTGGCGGCCTCGGGCGACCGGATCCTCGTGGACCTGGCGGTCTGGGCGCGCGACACGAAACCCTCGACCGAGGTTCTCGAGGGCAGCGACCCGCTCCTGCCGCCTCCCCCGTCGCCGTCCAAGAAACCGTAGCAGCCAGACCTCGGGACCCGTCGGGCCTATCTTCCTGACGGGTCTTTGTTTGACTTCGGACCTGTGCAGCGGGTCTTGTCCTCAACGGCTATCGTTTGTTACCCTCACTCGGGTTTGGGGGGCACGCCGGTCACAAGGCTGCTCGGGTGAGGAGTCGCTGCGTGGGATACCACTGCGTGGTCTGCGTCAAGCAAGTGCCCGACACCAAGAGGCTTACCGGGCAGGCCATGAAGGACGACGGTACGGTCAACCGTGCCGCGCTTCCGGCGATCTTCAACCCCGAGGACCTCAACGCCCTCGAAGCGGCGCTGGCGATCCGCGACCGGCACGCCGGGACGGTGACGGTCGTGACCATGGGGCTTCCCAAGGCCGCGGACGTGCTCCGCTAATCGCTATTCCGCGGTGCGGACCGGGGGTTACTCGTCACCGACCGCCGCGCGGCCGGCTCGGACACGCACGCCACCAGCTACATCCTTTCGTGCGCCATCCGGCGCCTCGAGCCCGACATCGTGCTGTGCGGGCGGCAGGCCATCGACGGCGACACGGCGCAGGTGGGGCCGCAGATCGCCGAGAAGCTCAGTTACACGCTTGTTACCTACCTGGAGGAGCTGCTGGACCTGAGCGGAGCGACGTTGCGGGTCAGGCGGAACCTCGGCAACGGCTGGGAGGTGGTGGAGGCGAAGCTTCCGGTGCTGGTCACCGTGCTCGACACCGCCAACACGCCCCGGCCGCCGGCGGCAAAGCGCCTGATGAAGTTCAAGAAGGCGCGCTGCCGCAGCGAGGTCGAGCAGGCCGTCTCCCACGAACTTGCGGAGGCGGGCGAGGACGCGAGAGCCACCGAGGTGGCGAGGCGTTGCCTGGCGCTTGCGGAGCGCGGCCTGCTCATCGAGCAGTGGAGCCTGGACGACGTCGGTGCGGACCTCACATGGTGCGGCCTCAAGGGGAGCCCCACCAAGGTGCACCGCGTCCAGTCCATCGTGCTGGCCGGGGGCGCGTACCGGGAGTACCCGGCCACCGACGAGGGCGTGGTGCACCTCGTTCGGGAGCTCATCGAGGATCACACCATTGGGTAGGGTAGCCACGCGGGGCCGGCGATGATCGAGGTCAACAGGCGGGGCGAGGTGTGGGTGTTTGCGGAGCAGGAACGAGGTGCGCTCTCCGAGGTGCCCTTGGAGCTGCTCGGGAAGGGGCGGGAGCTTTCGGACACGCTGAAAGTTCCGCTTGCCGCGGTGCTGCTGACCGCCGGCGACGGCGAGGGAATGGCGACCCGCCTCGGCCAGTTTGGAGCCGATAAGGTCTACCTCGTCGAGCACGACCTACTACGGCAGTACCAGACCTCGACGTACGCCCGGGTCATATGCGAGCTCGCGCAGGCGCACGCGCCGCAGATCGTCCTCTACGGCGCAACGGCGATGGGACGCGATCTCGCGCCGACGGTGGCGAGCGCCCTGAAGTGCGGGCTGACCGCGGATTGTACGGACCTGCAGGTCGGCGATCACGCACCGCCCGGGGGCAAGGATCTCCACCGGAACTTGCTGCTGCAGATCCGCCCGGCGTTCGGGGGCAGCATCATCGCCACGATCGTCAACTACGACCGCTGGCCGCAGATGGCCACCGTGCGCGAGGGCGTGATGGTGA
>MEKI01000009.1:6921-22500 GCA_001766905.1 Acidobacteria bacterium RBG_13_68_16 | reverse complement strand
TCGGCACCAACCTCCTGACCCACGGCGACCCGACGAACTGGACGAACATCCTGACCCAGTTCCCGAAGACCGCAAAGCTGGCCAACATCCAGTGCGAGAACTGCCATGGGCCACAGCAGAGCGACGCCCACACCAAGAGCGACGCGCGCGTGACGCTCTCTTCGGACGTGTGCGGAGCGTGCCACGGCGAGCCTCTGCGCCACGGTCGCTACCAACAGTGGCAGCTCTCGGCGCACGCCAACTACGAGGGCGCCGTCGGCGAGGGCATGAGCGGCGGTTGCGCGCAGTGCCACACCGCCAACGGCTTCCTCGCGTGGGGGAAGTCGGGTTACACGACGTCGAGCGTCCCGGTGACGTGGACCGAGGACGAGATCCACCCGCAGACGTGCCAGACCTGCCACGATCCACACGGGATCGGCACAACCTCCGGCAGCGCGGCCAGCAACGCGACGGTGCGCGTCACCGGCACCACGCCGCCGCTGATGGCTGGGTTCACCGCAACCGACGTCGGGCGGGGCGCGATCTGCATGGTCTGCCACAACGCCCGTCGGGGCCTCCGCAACGACAGCAACTTCAAAGTCTCCGACGCCGCACGGGCGCCGCACGTCGGTCCCCAGACGGACGTCTTGATGGGGCAGAACTTCTACCTGGTCGACCTGAGTGGCCCTGGGTACCACGCTCGCGTGCAGGAGACCTGCGTGACCTGCCACATGGCCAGCACCCCGCCGCCTGACCTGCTCTCGTACAACAAGGGCGGCACGAACCACACCTTCTACGCCTCCAAGGAGATCTGCTCCGACTGCCACGCCACCTTGACGGCCGAAGACGTGCAGGCCCCGGTCGAGGAAAAGATCGTGACCCTCACGGCGGCAATTGGTCAGGCCCTCTCCGACCTGCTCAAGGCCCAAATCGCGCTCGGGAACACGATCGATGTCGGCGGCCTCAAGAGCTTGACCAGCGCCGGCGATTTCACAACGGTGGCTTTCGCCGAATCCCACGGGTCCCAGGGGATGTCGGTCACGCTGGCCGACTCAAGCACGATCGGCCCGGTCGCCATGACCGCGGTGAAAGTCGTGCCGCCGGCCGGCACGCCGGTCAACCTCTACAGCGTCGCAGACCCGACGATTCCGAAGTCGGGTTGGAACCTCCTCATGGTCGAGAGCGATGCCAGCTTGGGTGTCCACAACCCCGGGCTCGTGAACCGCGTCCTCGACGTGTCGATCTACGCGGTCGAGCACCTCACTTCGACCACGGGCGGTTACAGCGATCCGAGCATCGGTGGGGGTCCGGGCAACAACGTGGGCGCGGTCTCCTGCACCACGCCGTACGTCTACTGGGCGGAGATCGCCACCCGCGGCAAGGGTTTAACCGGCAGCCAGTGGCGAACCGACATGGTCGCCATGAACCTGACACCCGCCGCGGCTGCCCTGCGCTTCATCCTCCACACCGGCTCCGGCAACTTCACAACCACGGGAACGGTTCCAGCGTCCGGACAGGG
This sequence comes from Acidobacteria bacterium RBG_13_68_16, assembly GCA_001766905.1. Taxonomy (GTDB): domain Bacteria; phylum Acidobacteriota; class Thermoanaerobaculia; order Thermoanaerobaculales; family Thermoanaerobaculaceae; genus RBG-13-68-16. Next base: position 21,002 of record MEKI01000009.1, on the reverse strand, counting down.
GGTCTTCACGGACATCGTCGCGATGCTCGGCGTCGAGGCCAAGGGGGCACTCGAGATCTGCTCGGACAAGCCCCTCCTGGTCACCGGCCGGATCTTCAACCAGAGCACCGAGGGGACGTTTGGCCAGTTCGTTGACGGCCACATCGGTAACCTCGGGCTGTCTGCCGGGCAGATGGTCGAGTTGATCGGCCTACGCCAGGAGACCGGAAAGTACCGCACCAACATCGGCGTGGCGAACGGTGGGACGCAGCCCGCACAGGCAGAAATCACCCTGTTTGACAATGCGGGTACCGCGCTGCACACCTACAACCTGACGATCCCGGCCGGGCAGGTGGTGCAGGACCTGCAGCCGTTCCAGGCGCGCGCCAACATGCCGGACCTCGGGTGGGGCTTCGCCACGGTGAAAGTCCTCTCCGGCGCCAACGTGATGACGTCGGCGTCGGTGGTGGATGCGGTCACCAACGACCCGACCTACATCCCGGCGAAGCGGTAGCGGCACTCCGCAACGGGTACCACGGGCGGCAGCGCGAGCTGCCGCCCTTTTTCTTGTCGGCCAGAGCATCCACATCCGGGACGAGTCCCGGATGGAGGGGCCTTGACAAGTATTGAGAGTAAGATCATCATAAAAGTCGTGAATGAGACGAAAGCCTACCGCCTCGAGGCGCTGCTCGAGCTGGCGGCCGCTTACCCGGCCTCGCTCACCGTGAGCGAGGTCGCACGCCGCCGCGGGATCCCCGCGACATTTCTGGCCCGCCTGCTCGGCGAGCTGGCACACGAGGAGCTGGTGGTCACCACCCGCGGCCCGCACGGGGGCGTGCGCCTCGCGGCCCAGCCGGAGGCGATCGGCCTGGCCCAGCTCTTCCTCCCCGAGCCGCCCCCGAACACCGGCGGGGCGGCGGTGCGCTGGCTTGCCGGGCGCCTGGCGGAGGCGCAGCAGGAGGTGCTCGCCCCGCTGAAGCTGGCCGGCCTCGTGAAGGTCGAGCGCGAGCACGAGACCACACCGAGCTTCGAGATCTAGGAGGACGCAATGCGCATTGCAGAGGACATTACCAAGCTGATCGGCAACACACCGCTTGTGAGGCTGAACCGGATCACGGCAGGGTGCACCGCAACGGTCGCCGCCAAGCTGGAGTTCTTCAACCCCGCCCACTCGATCAAGGACCGGATCGGCGTCTCGATGGTCGAGGCGATGGAGCGGGACGGCAAGCTCGTGCCCGGCAGATCCGTCATCGTCGAGCCGACGTCGGGCAACACCGGCATCGCCCTCGCCATGGTGGCGGCGGCCAAGGGGTACCGCTGCGTGATCACGATGCCGGAGAGCGTCTCGATCGAGCGGCGAAAGGTGCTCAAGCTGCTTGGGGTGGAGCTGATCCTCACTCCCGCTTCGGACGGGATGAAGGGCGCCATCCGGCGCGCGATGGAGGTTCTGGACGAGATCCCGGGGACGGTGATGCCGCAGCAGTTCGAGAACCCCGCCAACCCCGCGATCCATGAGGCCACCACGGCGGAGGAGCTCTGGCGCGACACCGACGGGACGATGGACATCTTCGTGGCCGGGGTCGGCACCGGCGGCACCCTCACAGGGGTGGGCCGGGTGTGGAAGCCTCGCAAGCCGACCCTGCGCATCGTGGCGGTCGAGCCGGTCCACTCGCCGGTGATCTCGGGGGGCCAACCCGGCCCCCACAAGATCCAGGGGATCGGCGCCGGATTTATCCCCGCCAACCTGGACACCCGATTCGTCGACGAGGTGGTGCAGGTGAGCAACGACGAGTCGTTCGCGATGGCGCGGCGTCTGGCGCGGGAGGAGGGGATCCTGGGCGGCATCTCGTCGGGGGCGGCGGCCCAGGCCGCGCTCACCGTGGCCCGCCGGCCGGAGAACACCGGGAAGCTCGTGGTCTTTGTCGTGCCCTCCACATCGGAGCGCTACATCTCCACCGACCTGTTTGCGGGACTGGACTAGGGGACCGCGAGGTCAGGCCGGCCGGCAGCGAGGTGGTCGAGCGGGCCGAAGTTAGCGATCGCCTCGCGGGAGATGGCGGCCTGCGAGCACAGCGCCACCGCCGTGGCGTCGAAGGCGAGATGGCGGGGGTGGTGGGCGTCGGAGGCTAGCAGGAACCGGCACCCCGCGCCACCGGCGAGGGCGATGAGAGTCGGGTCGAGGTCCTGACGCCTCGGAAACCCGTTGACCTCCACGAGAACACCAGCCTCGGCCGCGGCAGCGAACACCACCTCCCAATTCGCACGGATGCCCGCGCGGCGAGCGAACAGCCGCCCCCGCGGGTGGGCGAGCGTCCACACCCCGGGCTCCTGGAGCGCGCGGACCAGTCGGCCGGTCTGGTCCCGCCGCTCGGCGAGCCCGGTGTGGATCGCCGCCACCAGCAGGACACCTTCACGAGCCGTGCGCGGGACGTCCAGGCGCCCGTCCTCCAGGATCTCGACCTCCAGACCCTGAACCACCCAAAGCTCCTCGCCGCGGCGCCGGTTCCACGAGGCCACGGCCCGCCGCTGAAGCTCGATCCCTTCGGCGTCGAGGCCGTTCACGCACGCGAGCCCGCGGGTGTGGTCGGTCACCACCCCCCACGTCGCGCCCCGGCGCAGGCACGCACGTGCCATCGCTTCGAGGGTGGCGGCGCCGTCCGAGGCCCGGGTGTGCCAGTGCGCCGCGCCCCGCAGGTGTCGGGGGTCGAGGCCGCCGCCGTCCGCCACTACCCTGGACACCTCCGCCGCGGTCAGAAAACCTTCGCGGGTCGGGCTGCCGCGCAGGCGGTGTGGGCCGGCCAGCCGGTGCGCCGCGGCGGCCACGGCATCGCGACCCCGGCAGCCGCGCAGCATGGCCATCGTGGGGAGAACTTCCAGTGGGACCGTCTCGGGCAGCCGGCGCACGCCGTCAAGCTCACGGGGGTTGTCAAACACCGCGTACGCCGCCCGCAACAGCGCCAGTCGAAGCTCCCCCGGCGGGTGGCTCTCGGCGAGCTGGAAGAACGCCTCGGCGAGGTCCGCGTTGCTCACCACGGGGGAAGGGTACTTCAAGTCCAGGCGTGAGGCTCGAGAGAAACGGTGGGGTCGTCCCTCACACATCGTGTCGTGCGCGGCGCTCGCAAAGCGTCATCCCCGTGCAGGTGTCGTGGTACCGTTCGCCCATGCAACGCTTGCTGCTCGTGGACGGGCACTCCAACCTGTACCGGGCGTTCTACGCCATCCGTGCCCCGCTCACCGCCCCCGACGGCACCCCCACCGGTGCGGCCTACGGCTTCCTGCGCATGCAGCACAAGATGCTGCGAGACCTCAAACCCACCCACGTCGGAGTCGCGTTCGACGTCGGCAAGGAGACGTTCCGGACCCGGATGGACGAGCGGTACAAGGCCCACCGCCCACCGATGCCCGAGGAGCTGCGCGTACAGATCCCGCTCACGCAGGAGGCGCTCGGTCTGCTCGGGGTCGCGGTGCTCACCGAACCCGACGTCGAGGCCGACGACGTCATCGGCACCATCGCCCAGCGGGCCGCGGCGGCGGGGTTTGAAGTCGTGATCGCCTCCACCGACAAGGACCTCATGCAGCTCGTGCGCGACCCCTCGATCAAGATGTGGCACACACGGCTGGAGCGCCTGCTGGATGAGAAGGGGGTGGAGGAGGTGTTCGGCGTGCCACCAGATAGGGTCGGCCAGGTGCTCACGCTGATGGGGGACAGCTCGGACAACATCCCCGGCTGCCCGGGGATCGGCGAGAAGGGCGCCAAGGAGCTGATCGCAACCTGGGGCAGCGTCGAGGCCATCTACGCGCACCTGGATGAGGTTGCACCACCCCGCGCCCGCAAGGCCCTGGAGGAGCACCGAGACGAGGTCGAGCTCTCCCGCGAACTCGTGCGGATCCGCACCGACCTCAAGCTGCGCGAGAAGCTCGACGGCCTCGCCCGCCGGCCGGCGCGGACCGAGGAGTTGGTGGAGTTCTACCGACGGGTCGGGTTCACCTCGCTCCTCGCCGAGCTCGAGCCCAAGGCCGCCGCGCCCGCTGTCGCCGCCCGCGAGGCGACGCTCGAGGACATCGAGCCGCTGCTGCCCCGCGACGGGACCGCGGTAGCGCTCACACAAGGCCGCCTCGCGGTCGCCACCGTCAAGGAGGTGGTGGCGGTGACGGCCGACCCGGCAGCGCTCGCACGTGCCGTCACACCGCACCTCGAAAAACTCTGGTGCCACGACGCGAAGGTGCTGCTCGCGGCGTTGCGCGATGCCGGTGGGAAGCCGACCGCCGTGCCCCGCGACACGATGCTGGCGGGCTACCTGCTCGCCCCCGGCGAGAGCGTCGAGCTGGGAGCGCTGAGCCAGCGCCTTGGCGTCCCGCCGCCGGTGGGAGAAGGCCCCGACGAGCGTGCCCGCGCTGTCGCCGCGCTGGCGCCGCTCCTGGCCAAGCGCCTCAAGAAGGAGGGGCTCGACGAGGTGTTCACAACCCTCGAGCTGCCGCTGGTGCCCGTGCTCGAGGAGATGGAGAGGCACGGGATCCGCCTCGATACCGCGGTGCTCGAGGAGCTCGACCGGCGCCTGGTGGCGTCGCTGGCCGAGCTGGAGCGGGAGATCCACTCCGAGGCGGGCGGGCCGTTCAACATCAACTCGCCGCAGCAGCTCGCAGAGGTTATGTTCGAGCGGCGTGGCTTGCCCGTGTTGCGCCGGACCGCGAAGACCCGGGCTCCTTCCACCGACGCCGACGTGCTGACAGAGCTCGCGGCACGAGGGCACCGCCTGCCGGCGCTGCTGATCGAGTACCGGGAGCAGGCCAAGCTCAAGTCCACCTACGTTGACGCGCTGCCCAAGCAGGTAGGCGCGGACGGCCGCGTCCACACCCGCTTCAACCAGGCGGTGGCGGCGACCGGCCGCCTCTCCTCCTCCGATCCCAACCTGCAGAACATCCCCGTTCGCACCGAGCTCGGCCGCGAGGTCCGGCGCGCGTTCGTCGCCGACCCTCATCACGTCTTGCTCGCCGCCGACTACTCGCAGATCGAGCTGCGGGTGCTGGCGCACCTCTCCGAGGACCCCGCCTTGAAGGAGGCGTTCTCCCGCGGCGAGGACATCCACCGCGCCACGGCCGCCCTTGTCTTCGGCGTGGCCCCCGAGCTGGTCGGACCGGAGCAGCGCCGAGCCGCCAAGACGATCAACTTCGGGCTGATCTACGGCATGGGAGCCTACGCGCTGGCGCGCGAGCTTGGGGTGAGCAACGCCGAGGCCCAGAAGTTCATCGAGGCCTACTTCGCGCGCCTGCCGAAGGTGCGCGAGTACCTCGACCGTACCAAGGAGCAGGCCCGCGAAACCGGCAAGGTCAGCACGCTGTTCGGGCGCGTGCGTTTCATCTCCGGCCTCGACGCGACCAACAGCCAGGTGCGGGGAAACGCCGAGCGCCAGGCGATCAACGCGCCGGTCCAGGGGACCGCGGCGGACCTGATGAAGCTGGCGATGATCCGGCTGCACGGGGAGCTCGCAAAGCAAGGCCTGCCGGCACGCCTGCTGCTGCAGGTGCACGACGAGCTGATCCTCGAAGTCTCAAGCAAGGCCGCAAAGGAGGCAGGCACCCTCGTGAAGAGCGTCATGGAAGGGGTGGCGGAGTTGCGGGTCCCCCTCAAGGTGGACATCGGAACGGGGAGCTCCTGGGCAGCCGCGAAAGGGTAAGATGAGCCGATGCGCCGCATAACGACGCTCGCGTTGCTGGTGCTGTGCACGCCGGCACTGGCCCAGAAGCCGTGGGAGACTCGGGTCGACCTCCCGGTGCCGGTCCCACTCGAGCTGCCTGCGGTACCTCCGACCAACCCGTTCGCCGCACCGGTCCTCTCCCCGCCGTCTCCGCTTGCCACTCCGTTGCGGGAGAAGTTCGCGGACACGTTCGCGGTGCTGGCCTCCGCCTACGTGAACGGCGAGGGCTCCTGCAGGCGCGTTGTCTTCACCCGCCTGCCGTGGCCGGGAATCGAGGCTGGTCTCCGGCAGTCGGTTTTGGAGCTGAGCTTCACGCCCGCTCGGGCTGGCGGCACCGCCGTGCCAGTCTGGCTGCCTCTCGCCATCGACTTCAAGGGGCGCATCGACGAGGGGCGGGTGGCGAAGCTCCAGGCGACCGCCCCTGACCCGGGCCCTCCGCCCGTGCCCGAAACTTTCGCACTCCCCACGCCCGACTCGCGGGACCTCGAGTTGCCGGCGACCCCGCTCACGAAGGTGGACCAGCCTGCAAGCCCGAAGCGACCTCCACGTATCCGCGTGGACGGCCGTGCCTGGCGGCAGCCGATCCGGGTCCTCGCCGAGGTGGGCGCGGACGGGCGCTGCCAGCGCGTGGTCTTCCTCGCCTGCCCGGAGGGCCTGCGACCGTGGCTTCTCGCCTCGATGGCGGCCTGGACGTTCCGCCCCGCCGCTGGCAAGGCCGGGCCGGTCGCGGCCTGGGCGTACCTCGACGGGGTCGTCGAGGTGGAAGTCGGGAACCTGGTCTCCGAGGGGCTGCGCGTCATGCGAGCGGCGGCGTACCCGGGCGCCGACGCAGGATCCGCCGCCGGTCCCCCTCCCGGCGCGTGACTCGCTGCGAGTCAAGCCACTCGAGCACCGGAATCGCAAGCTTGCGGGTGAGGGCAAAGCGCTCCTTGAACGCCCCGACCTCGAAGTTCTCGACCCCCCACGCCTGCACCGAGGCCGCCACCTCGTCGAGAAGCTCGCGGTGCATGACCCACTTGCCGCCGACACGGGCGAGCCGTTTCTGGTCAACGAGAAAACGGACCACGCCCTGCACCACCCGGGGGTCCGCCCCCAGCGCGGCTGCGGCCTCCTGCGGCGAGGGCGCCTCGAACCCGGCCCGCCGGTAGAGCTCCGCAACTCGTGCCGCCAGGGCGTCCTCCAGGGGTGCCGCATCGCCCGCGAGCGCGCGACCTGCCACCTCGCGCAGCACCCCGCTCCGCCGCAGCTCGTCCAGGTAGAAGTTCCGAAGGCGCCGGGCGTCCACCGGCACCACACGCGCCAGCAACTCTGCCAGCGGGAGCCCGACACTCCCCGAGGCGGTCAACAACTCGCGCGATTTCTCCACGACCCCCACCACCGCCGCGCGTGCCACCAACAGCGGTGTCCGGCCCGGCACGACGGCGAAGGCGCCTTCAGCTACCAAACGGCCCAGCAGCGCCTCGAGCCCCGCTTCCCGCACCCCCAACCGGGCTGCCAGCGTTGCCGCGGCGACTCCCTTCGGGCCAGCCTGGGTCACCCAGCCCAGGACGGCCGCGGGTAGGTCCAGCCAGGGCCGCGGCAGTTGCGTGAGGGTGGCCGCGTCGCGGCGCCGGAGACGGGGGGGCTGGACGTCGAGCACCTCACCGCCCCCCAGCGTTGAGGTCGGAGAGACCCTGCGCAGCACGACGCGATCCCCGGGAACGGCGAAGGTTGGGCGTACGAGGCGGAGGATCGCGCGCCCGCTCGCAGGTGCGGAGAGCTCGGCGGGGTGCAGGCGCTCCACGCGGGCGAGTACCCGCGCCGCCAGCAGGTGGAGCCAGATGCGGTCCCCTTCGCTCAGGGTCGCGCCGCCGAGGAGCCGGACGGCCAAGGCGAGTCGCTGGACCGGCCGCCACCCTGCCGACGACAGGAGTTGCTCGCCGCGGGGCAGCTCCTGGACGCTTGCACCCGCCAGGCGCAGCGCCACTCGCTCACCCGCCTCCGCCTCCGGGCGGCTCTCGCCGTGCACCTGCACCCCCCGCACTCGGACGCGGAGGTCACTCGGCAGCGCCACGAGCTCATCGCCCTCGCGCACCCGGCCCCAGTGGGCGGTGCCGGTCACCACGGTGCCGGCGCCCGGCAGCGTGAAGGCGCGGTCGACTGCCAGACGGAACGGCCGGTGTGGCTCCTCCCCGCGTGCCACGCCCCGCGCGCTCGCGAGGACCGCCTCGCGCAGCGGGCCGAGACCGGTGCCCGTGACCACGGAGCAGGGGATCACCGGGGCGCCGGCGAGCGCCCCTCCAGCCAGCGCCGCGCGCAGCTCCTGATGCCGCGCCTCCAGCGCCGCCGAGCTTGAGAGATCGGCCTTGGTGAGCGCCACGACTCCGCCCCGCACGCCGAGCACGTCCAGGATGTCCAGGTGCTCCCGGGTCTGCGGCATAACACCCTCGTCCGCAGCCACGACGAGCAGCGCCCGATCGATCCCCGCCGCTCCGGCGATCATCGTGTGGACGAGCCGCTCGTGCCCTGGCACATCGATGAACGAGAGCTCGAGCTCACCCTCGGGGTCTGGAAACGGCGCAAAACCGAGTACCAGCGTGATGCCGCGACGCTTCTCTTCGGGCAGGCGATCGCAGTCCACGCCGGTAAGCGCCTTGACGAGCGAGGTCTTTCCGTGATCGATATGACCGGCAGTCCCGAAGACAACAGCGCGCACGCTCCTATACTAGTCGCCAGGGGGTGGCCGTGCTCGAACAGGAGATGAAAATCCCGGTACAATCGCTGGGTCCGGTGCGCCGGCGCCTGGTCGAACGCGGCGCCGTCCTGATCCACCCCCTTGCCCTCGAGGACAACTGGGTGCTTGACGACTCAGCCCGCAGCCTGTCCGCGGCCGGTCGCCTGCTGCGCCTGCGGCAGTTTGGGGGCCGCGCCACGCTCACCCTCAAAGGCGAGGCGAGATTCTCCGGTGGGGTGAAGAGCAGGGTCGAGGTCGAGACGGAGGTCGGCGACGCTGATCAGGGGCTGGGTATCCTCGCTGGCCTCGGGTTTGCGCCGGTCCGCCGCTACCAGAAGCGGCGCGAGAGCTACTCCCTCGACCGTGTGATCGTGGCTCTCGACGAGACCCCGATGGGGGCCTTCGTGGAGCTCGAGGGGCAGGCCGAGCAGCTCCCGGCCGCGGCTTTCGCCCTCGACCTCGACCCGCACGCCGCCGCGGTCGGCACCTACCTCGATCTCTGGAACGCCTATCGTTCCGCCCATCCGGGAGCCCCGGAGGACATGCTCTTCGCCCTCTAGGGTCACGAGCCCGGCGCCGATATCATGGACCCAGTGAATGGAATGCTCCTGGCCGCCGGCCGCGGGGAACGGATGGAGCCGCTCAGTACGGTCATCCCCAAGCCCGCGCTTGAGGTGCTCGGCCGACCTCTGCTCACGGGCGCCCTCGCCCACCTCCGCCGGGCCGGGTGCGAGCGCACGGTCATCAACCTCCACCGTCATCCGGAGATGGTGGCTGCCGCCGCGCGCGATGCCGGCGGCGACCTGGCGTTCTCCTGGGAGCCGGACCTCCTGGGCGGCGCCGGCGGGCTTGCCGCCGCACGTTCCGTCCTCGGCGGAGGCCCCGTGCTGGTCGGCAACGCGGATGTCTGGGGCGATCTCGACCTCGCGCCGCTGCTTGCCGCAGGCCAGGAGCACACCGCGGTGCTGGCCCTGCTTCGGCACCCCGACCCGGCGCGCTGGAGCTCCGTTGTGCTCGACGACAGCGGCCAGGTGCAGACAATTCTTCCTCGCCGCGCACCGCACGAAGGCGAGCGCTACCTCTTCACGGGGTTCCAGCTGATTGGGGCAGGGGTCGTGGCCGAGTTGTCCGCCTCACCGGCCGGGATGTCGGTGGTGTGGGAGGCGCTCCGCCCGCGCGGGGCATTGCGGGGTGTGGTAGTGCAGGGGAGCTGGCACGAGGTCGGGTCGCCGACGGCCTATCGTGAGTTGATCATCCAGTTGCTGGCGCGGGGCTCGTGGGTCCACCCACAGGCACTGGTGGACGACGGTGCTCGTGTCATGCACAGCGCCGTCGGAGCGGGGTGCAGGGTGGGTGTGGACACCAGCGTATCGGAGAGCGTCCTCTCGGCCGGCGCCACCGTCAGCGGCGGCTGCGAGTTGCACCGGTGCGTGGTCGTCGGGCCGGTGAGCCTTGCCGGCGTAGGTACGGTCTCGGAGGAGCTGATCCTCCCCCAGGGCCGCTTCCCGCTCCGCTAGGAACGGCGCGCCGTCACAGCCGCAGCTCCCGCCATTGCGACCAGCCTCGCTGCCAGAGGAGTGGGCGAATGCGGCCGAGTCCGCCGTGCACCCGCACCACGAGCACGCGCGCGCGGCCGTCGTTGAAGTAGACACTGGATGGCGTCGCGTGACCCATGCGCGAGAAGCTGATGATTGCCGCGCGCCCTGCCCGCAGTCCCTGCTCGCTGAGCGTTCCGTCCCCCGAGGGGTCGGGCACGCGCCACTCGCGCGGGACCCCCAGCCTCGTGCCCGCGCTCAGAAACTCGAGCCAGACCCGCGGCCCGAGCGCCCTGTCGACGTTTCTAAGGAAGTCCTGCCTCGAAACCCCGTTGCCGTTCCCATCGGCCACCATGACGTAGTACGGCCTCCCCCCCAGCTCGGCGAAAACCAGCCCTACGTTGCGGCAGCTCCAGAGTGCCTCCATGCGCGCACGGAGAGCGTCTGCCGCGACCTGCCGTGCCAGGCGCACGAGGTCCATCCTCCGCCGAGTCTCGGACAGGTTGGGAAGTGCGACTGCTGCCGCCAGCGCGAGAAGCGCCAACACTACCAGCGCCTCCGGCACCGAGAACCCGTTGTGTGCGTCCATCGTCGCCTCCGTGAACCCGGGGGCGGCCCACGACCGCCCCCGGCCCGTCCACGCCACCTCTCTTGTTGTTTACCGTCGACGCTCCTTCATCTCACGGGCCTCAGCTGGCGGCCTTGGCCACCTTGAGCGCGCGCAAGGGCTTCACCTTCTCCTTGAGGGTTGTCGCCCCGCTCACGCTGACGTAGGGGGCGAGCCCCGCAAAGCTCTTGTCGCCGATGCCCTTCACCCGCGTGAGCTCCTCCGGGGCCTTGAAAGGGCCGTTGGCGGAGCGGAAATCGACGATCCGCTGAGCGAGGGCCGGGCCCACCCGCGGGAGCAGCTGCAGCTCCTGGACGGTGGCCGTGTTGATGTTGACCTGCGAGCTGCCGCTTCCCGGGGCCGCGAGTGCGGTCCCCGCCAGGGTGGCGGCCAGCAACATGCACATCAGGGTTCGGGTGGTCATCTCGGTGCTCCTTTCGTTTGCTTGTCACTGCGGTATGCGTTCCATTTGTGCTTCGCGCCTCACGCCCCTTACCTCGCGCCCTCCTTAAGGTCCGAGTGCCATCGCTCACCTCCGGTCCCCTTTTGAGCGATTCCCGTGCCAAGGAGATGGCAGGCCGATAAGTGTCTGAAAGCAAAATGGATCAACGACACACCCGCGGTCACCGGACGGTGTGGGGGTGGTAAGCTCTTCTGTCGGTCGGAGACCGGAGGCAGGTGGGAGCGGCGTCGTGGCCTGTACAAGATTCTTGTCGCCTGCCGAGCGAGCTGTCACGTCCCCGTCGATGGTCTGCCGACAGGCCGGCGCCGGTGACCTCGAGGCGCTCGTCAACCTGGACCGACTCTGTTTTGGGCGGCGGGCGTGGTCGGTGCGGGCGTGGTGTGAGGTCGTGACCCTTCCCGAGTGGACCACCGTGGTGCTCGCGGAGGGTCAGGAAATCGTCGCAGCGAGCGTGCTCCTCCCCGCCGCGCCGGTCTCCTGGCTCGCCTCGGTCGCGGTCCGCCCGACTCGCCGTCGCAGGGGTTTGGGCCAGGCCCTTCTGCGCGATGCGCTTGCGCGCGCCCGCGCCGCCTCGGCCCGGTGGCTCTCGCTCGAGGTGGACCACGTCAACCGGGTCGCGGTCGAGCTCTACCTCAAGGAGGGTTTCGGTTTGCTGAGGCGCTTCCATGAGGACGGCCGCTGGCGACAGGAGATGGTGCGTCGCCTGGGTGGCCGACGAGGGGTTCGATCTGGGTCCGCTGGTACGTGAATGTTTGCCTCCCGCCTCCTTGATATGATGGGGCCCGCATGGGCGACGTCACTCTTGCCGCAAGGCACATCGCGGTCGAAGGGCCGATCGGGGTGGGAAAGACCTCGCTCGTGGACCTCCTGGCATCCCGCTTCGAAGGGGTGAAGATCCTCGAGGACGTTCAGAACCCGTTTTTGGAGCCGTTCTACCGTGGAAAGGAGGGCGCGGCGTTTCAGGTCCAGCTCTTCTTCCTGCTCTCGCGCCACCAACAGCACGCCGAGCTCACCCAGATGGACCTCTTCACCCGATTCGTCGTGGCCGACTACACCATGCCCAAGGACCGCATCTTCGCCCGAATGAACCTCGACGATGAGGAGTTTCGCCTGTACGACCGCCTCTACCATCTGCTTACCGCACGCCTGCCCAAGCCCGATCTGGTGATCTACCTGGAGGCGAGCGTTGAAACCTGCCTTCGCCGCATTCGGCTGCGCGGGCGGGAGTTCGAGCGCAACATCGATCCCGACTACCTGCGCCGACTGAAGGAAGCTTACAACGCGTACTTCTACCGCTATGCCGAGACGCCACTTCTGGTCGTAAACACCGACGAGATTGACTTAGTGAACAAGGCCGAAGACTTCGAAAACTTGGTTCAACAGATCGCTCGCGCCCGGGGAGGGACGCAAGTGTACGTACCGCTCGGATCCGGGTGAGCAGGGACCGAGACGGGCCACAGCGGAAGGCAAAGCCCGCCACGCATGTGGGGCACGCGCCGATCTCGCGGGAGGCGGAACGGCGACGGCGCCCCGACCGGATCCGTCGGCCCGGAGGGGACCGATGGAATCGACAATAACCGCACCCGAGTTGGCAGCCGCCAAGGGCAAACGCCGCCTCGTGATGGTGACCGCCTCCGACGAGCCCTCGGCGCGGCTCGCCGACCGGGCCGGGGTGGACATCGTCCTGGTGGGGGACTCCCTGGCCATGGCGGCCCTTGGCAGACCTGACACGCTGTCGGTGACTCTCGACGAGATGATCCACCACACCCGGGCGGCAGCCGCGGGCGCCACGCACGCCCTGCTGGTGGGCGACATGCCGTTTGGTTCCTACCAGACGAGCGTTCGCGACGCGGTGCGCAGTGCCGTTCGCCTCGTGGGGGAGGGTGGGGCGCGCGCCGTCAAGCTCGAAGGCCCACGCGTACCCGAGATCGCCGCGATCGTCGCGACGGGAATCCCCGTGATGGCCCACCTGGGGCTGACGCCCCAGTCGTTGCACAGCCTTGGCGGGTACCGCGTGCAGGGCCGGGACCGCGAGCAAGCTCTGTCCCTCATCGAGAAGGCGCGGGCGATCGAGGAGGCCGGCGCGTTCAGCCTGGTGCTGGAGGCCATCCCCTCCCCGGTCGGGGCGGCGATCACGCGCGCGGTCGGCATCCCCACGATTGGAATCGGGGCAGGACCGGACTGCGATGGTCAGGTCCTGGTCTTCGCCGACGTCGTGGGGCTCTCAGAGCCGCCGCTGCCACGCTTCGTCCGCCGGTACGCGGAGGTGGGGGCCACGATCCAGAGTGCGCTGGAGGCGTTCGCCGCAGACGTACGCGCCGGGCGCTACCCGGCTGCGGCCGAGTGCTACCCGACACCACCGGGCCTCGAGGAGCCGCCCGGATTCGACTCGAACGGGAGCTGACATGCTCGTCCTCACCACGATTCCACCGATACGGGCCCGACGCGAGGAGCTCGCAAGAACCGGGAAGCGCGTTGCGTTCGTGCCAACCATGGGTGCTCTCCACGAAGGCCACCTGGCCCTCGTTCGACGTGGGCGGGAGCTCGCCGACGAGGTGTGGGCCAGCCTCTTCGTCAACCCCGCCCAGTTCGGGCCGAGCGAGGACTTCGCCAGCTACCCGCGCGACCTCGAGCGCGACTGCACCCTCCTCGAGCGGGAAGGTGCGACCCTGCTCTTTGCTCCCGCCACCAGGGAGATTTACCCGCGTCCGGCCGCCACTGTGATCGACCTGCCGGAACTCACCGCGGGGCTATGCGGCCCTCACCGCCCCGGTCATTTCCGCGGTGTGGCGTTGGTCGTCGCGAAGCTGCTCAACATCGTCCAGCCGCACGTCGCGGTGTTCGGCGCCAAGGACTGGCAGCAGGCGGTCGTGATCCGGCGCATGGTGGAGGACCTCAACATGCCGGTGCACATCGAAGTTCACCCGACGGTCCGCGAGGAGGACGGGCTCGCCCACTCCTCGCGTAACGCCTACCTCTCCCCGGAGGAGCGCCGCACCGCCACGGCCCTCTCGCACGCGCTCGAGACGGCGGCACACGCGCTCCGTGACGGCGAGAAGCGCGGTTCTGCAGTGGAGCTGATCCTCGA
>MEKI01000009.1:4510-6878 GCA_001766905.1 Acidobacteria bacterium RBG_13_68_16 | reverse complement strand
GCCGTCGTGGATCCCGTCACGCTGCACCCGGTGGCCACGGTCGAGGGGCCCACTCTGCTTGCCCTGGCCGTTCACGTCGGGTCCACGCGCCTGATCGACAACCTGCTGGCGGAGGGAAACTGATGCTGCGAACGTTTTTGCGAGCCAAGATCCACCGTGCCCGGGTGACGCGCTGTGACATGGACTACGTCGGCTCCGTGAGCATCGACCGCGACTTGCTCGAGGCCTGCGACCTACTGCCGCTCGAGCAGGTCGATGTCTACAACATCACCCGCGGCACCCGGCTCACCACCTACTGCATCCCGGGGCCGCCCGGGAGCGGGGAGATCGGCCTCAACGGCGCGGCGGCCCACCTGGCGAAGGTCGGCGACCTGGTGATCGTCGCCGCCTACTGCCACCTCGACCGCGAGGACATCCCGCATCACCGGGCCCGTATCGTGCTCGTGGACGGCGCCAACCGCGTCGCCCAGGTCCGGGAACAGACTCCGTTCGATCTCCCCGACCAAGAGGCATGAGGCACCAAAGGAAAAGGGACGGGCCCAGGGCTCGTCCCTCGTGCCTCACGTCTCAATCCCGCTTCACATGTACTTGAGCATCTCCGTGGCGGTCGGTGCTTCCTTGTGGCTGGGCGCCATCGTGAGGAAGTTCTGAAGCATCTCCTTGGCCTTGGCGGTGTCGCCCATCCGGAAGTACACCATCCCGAGCTGGAACATCGCGTCCGCGTACTTGGGGTCCGCCTCGAGCGCCTTCTCGAGCAGCGGCTTCGCCTTCGCGTCGTCGCCCTTGTTCAGGAAGCCAACCGCTTCGTTGTAGTAGAGAGTGGGGTCGGTGGGGTTGGCGGCCTTGTAGCGTTCCGCGTACTTGTCGTAGGTGGCCTTGTCACCCTTCGCTTGGGCCGCGTTCATCATCAACGCCAGGCACTGCGGAAACTCGGGCTTGATGGCCAGGCACTTCTCTGCCGCCATGATGGCATCGTCGTTCTTGCCGGCCTTCTGGTCGATGTCGCCCTGCATCAGCCAGGCCACGTACAGGTCCGGCTTGAGCGCGACCGCCTGGGCAAACTTCGCACGCGCCTCCTCGACCTTGCCGTCATCCAGGAGCTCCTGAGCCTCGCGGGCCTCCTTGATGCCGGGCTGGTCAAGAATCTTCTGTTGGGCCTCGGACATTACTTCCTGCACGCTCTTGAGGGGGAAGGACAGCTCCAGCGTCTGCCCGCCAATCAGGGGCTTGTTCATCTGTTCGACCGGCTGGTAGCCCTGGGCCTCGACGTGGAACAGGTACTGCTTGGTGGCATCAACGATCAGGGTGGCAAAACCGCCCTTTTCATCTGTGACCAGCTCTCTGCGGAAGTTTGAGATCTCAGGGCACGTGAGGACGACTTTGGCCCCTGCTATTCGCTTGCCGGTGCCGGCGTCGGTGACCACACCCTTGATTCGCCCCTGGGCCTGGGCGAAGAGAAGAGTGGGGACGAGCATCAACGCACCGGGGAGGAAACGCACCAGTCTCATGGTTTTAACCCTCCGGGCCGAGGGAGGAAACCCCGACCGGCTGAAGTGTACGCCGCGCCCGGCACGGAGGCAACAGCTAGGTGAGACTGTGTGCGTCGGAGAACGGTTGCTTTCGCGCCGGCACGGTCAGTCGAACGACGGTTCGGACTCCAGCTCCGCTTCGGCGTCCGGTACCCCGGTTGCCATTGCAACGACCCACGCGTGAAAGTTGGGCTCGGCCGCGGCCACCGGAAACTCCAGCACTTCAGGAAGTTCGTACGAGTGGAGCTCGCGGATCGCCTCGCTGACCGCGCCGAACAGCGCCCGCCGGGTCTTGATGACCAACAGGTACTCGGAGTCCTCGCACACCTTGCCCTTCCAGCGATAGATGGACCGCAGGCAGGGAACGATGTTGATGCAGGTCGCAAGGCGACGGGCCACCAGTTCCTCGGAGATCTCGACCGCCTGCTGCTCCGTCCCGACCGAGGTCAGGACGACACTGATGGGCTCCAGCTCCCCCATGGCGCTCACGGTACCCCCGGGGTCGTCCCCTCGTCAAGACGCCGAAAAGGATGTACAGTGTCCGTGATCCGCGACCTGGGGGCGTACCGGGTTCGACGGGGGACATGTTGGGCCGTCGGCAGCGTGCCGTGGTCCGCCGCCACGTAAATCAGGCGGAAACACATAGCTGCCAACACTGAGCTAGCACTGGCTGCCTAACCGTAGCCACGTCGTGATCGCCGGCTCCCGCCTGCGAACCTGATCACGGCGCCGCCAAAGCAGGCTGGACCGCCACTTCGCCCGGCAGCGGCGGTCGAGATAGTTCGGGCTGGTCGCGAGGGACGGGAGCCTACACCCAGCCTCCGCGACGAGAACCAACC
>MEKI01000009.1:4370-4499 GCA_001766905.1 Acidobacteria bacterium RBG_13_68_16 | reverse complement strand
CTGGCACCCCGCCAGAGGTCCGTCGCCTCGTGAGCCACCACGCTCCGCGGGAGTGAATCCCGCTCCGCTAGCTTTTGCGGGGGAGGTCCCGCGGCCCCCCGATCAGCTCACAGCCAACAGCTGATAGTT
>MEKI01000009.1:317-4246 GCA_001766905.1 Acidobacteria bacterium RBG_13_68_16 | reverse complement strand
CGCTCCGTTCAAAGAAAACGACAGGCCGCCCGTCGGAACGAAGCTAGCGGTGAACTCGGCACCCTTGCTCACCGCAGTGCCACCATTCCCGTTGATTCCAAAGCCGTTCACCACGGCAAGAAGTTGAATGTCCTGCCAGTCTTGGTAATAGGCGCTGAGATCAAGCGAGTACTTGCCACTCGACCCGGTCGTTTTCCACCCGGCCTCATAGCTCGTCAGTGTGTCCGAATTGTATGTCAGTGGTGTGTCCTCCGGAACCCCCGGCGGCAGGACGTTCGGCCCGCCCGGCCGGAAGCCTGTGGCAACGCGCGCGTACACGAATGAGTTCTTGGCCAGTTCGAAACGCGGCGAGACAGAATAGGTGAATGGGCTTTCCGAGGACTTTGCCTCATCGTACGCGACGTGTCCGCCAACCAGCGGCCCGTCAGCGACCTGTGATGCGACTTGCTCGTTCTTACTGGTGCGTGCACCAAAGGACAGATCAAAGCTTGACGTGATGTGCCAGGTGGCGTTGGCGAACAGGGCGAACTCCTCGTAATTGGACGGAAGCGCAAGGTCCGCCAGGATCGGAATATCGGTGGCGACCGTATCCGTGCCGGCTTCAACGGCGAGGATCTGCTGGACGATCTTGGAATCCTCCTTGGTGTAATACCCGCCAATCAACCATTCGAAGGTCTCGTTTGCGGGTGACAGGAGACGCAGTTCCTCCGTGAATTTGTCGGTGCTGGTGGTCTGTGGAAGAACCGCACTCAGTGGTCGTGTCACGTCATTGCCGAAGTAGTAGGTCACCACCGACGCCAGAGGTGGGCCACCGGTCAAACCGCTGGCGATCGCCGCGTCGGCATGTATATCCTGCTCGAACGTGGCGTAGCTTGTCACCGACACGAGAGAAGCGGGACCGAAGTCCCAATTAAGCGTGGCACTGAACGCTCGGTACTTCGTGTCGACTGTATCCGACTGGTATTTTGACTGCACAAAGCCGTGGTTCAGTGGTTGAACGGTGGTCGGATCAGCGTCGATTATATGGTCGTCGTCGCTCTCAATATTCTGGATCTGGGCCGTCAATGTGAGGGAGAACGCCTTTGAGGGTGCGAACAGGGCGGAGACGCGCCCTCCAAATGTGTCAAAGGAGTTGATCTTGTCTTCGATAACTGTGCCGTCGACAATATTGACCCCCGGGGTCGTCAGGCTCGGGATCGGATTGTTGCCGATCGAATTGATAAAGCCGTCGTCGAACCGATAGAACCCGCTGGCCCGAAGAGCAAATCGATCGCTGAGAGGCACGTTCACGAGTCCCTTCAGAGAGTATCCGAGGCCGCCGTCCTGGACTGTCTCCGTTGATCCGAGGAATCTCGCCTCGAACCCCTTGGTAGTGGGCAGGTTGGTGATGTACTTGAAGACGCCGCCGAGTGAACTCGCCCCGTACAGCGTGCCCTGCGGGCCGCGCAACACCTCGATCCTCGCGATGTCGAAGGTATCGAAGTCACCGGCCACGACCGCGCCGTTGGCGAGGCCGCTGCTCGAGCCGAACGGCATGTCATCGAGGTAAACGCCGACGGTCGAGGCTACACCACCGGTATTGATACCCCGCAAAGTGATGCGGGTTTGACCGGGCGTGGCGGATACGACGCTCAAGCCCGGCACCAATGGCGCAATGTCCAGGAGATTCTCGACCCGCATTCCTTCCAGTGCGTCACTGGAAAGGGCCGTGATCGATATCGGGATTGTCTGGATTGGCTCCGTGCGCTTTGCGGACGTGACGAGAACCTCCCCAGTGAAGGTCAAGGATGCGAGGGTGAGGTCCAGCGTCAGCGTCTGGCCGGGTTGGAGCTGAATCTTTCGGAGTTCGCCGGGAGCGTATCCTTGAAGCGTTGCGATCAACTCGTAGGTCCCCGGCGCCAGATTCGGGATCAGGTAGAAGCCCTTTTCATCGGTCGTGACCGTCTTGACGCCCTGGCCGCCGGTCGCCAATACCTGAACGCCTTGAAGAGGCGCGTTGTTCGGACCCGTGATCGTGCCTCGGATGGTGGCCGTCGTCTGGGCCCATAGGCCGGGCGCGACGACCGCCATTGAGAGCACCACAACGACCAGGATCCGCGTTCGTGTTCCGAAGTCTCGCGCGGAGAGGATGTTGCCGCCAACAGTTTCGCACTCGACGTGTTCCATCAGTGCATCCTCCTTCCAAGGGTTGCGCGACGCGGACGGGCGCTGCGTTCCTCCGCATCGCGCGGATCGGTAGGTTCCCCAACCCACAGACTGATGCGCCCCACAAGCCGGGCATGCGCGGCCTCGAATACCGGTTGCATGATCCTGAAAGACATGTTAGCATCCATATATGAATCCGTCAAGGGATACAAAACCCAACGACGGCGCACGCGAACACCACGCGACCCGGTGGTCCTGGGATTCGGAGAGCTCAGCGGCGCGGATTGGACCATGCCAGAATCGGCCATGATGTCTGAGGAAAAACAGGCGCAGTCTCAAGATCAGCCCGAGAGGGTGTACCACGAACTGCGCGAGCTCATCGTGTCGGGACGCCTGGCGCCGGGAACGAGGCTGGTCGAGACGATCGCGGCCCGGCGTCTCGGCGTCAGCAGGACCCCGGTCCGCGCCGCCTTGCAGCGCCTCCAGCAGGAGGGTTACGCCGTTTCCCTGAGCGAGGGCGACGAGCGCACGCGTCTCGTGGTCGCACCGATCACCACCGATGACGTGGCCGATCTCTTCTACATCGTCGGCGAGCTCGAGGGGCTGGCTGGTTACTACGCAGCGAACTTAGAGCCGGTTCACCGGGGTCATCTTGCCGACGGCCTGGAAGAGCTCAACGGTGCAATGCTGACCGAGTCCCACGCCAGGCCTCCGGATGCGTACAGGGTGTTCCAGCTCGACGCCTCGTTTCACCGCCGATACGTGGCGGAGGCCGCCCCGCCCCGCCTCCTGGCCCTACACGACGCCATCAAGCCTCAGGCGGAACGCTACGCGAGGCTGTACGTCGTGGCACTCACCAACGAGCTCGACGTATCGGTGGCGGAGCACGGCGTCATTGTGCGCGCCATCCGTGACGGGGACGCGGCTGCAGCCCAGCGGGCTATTCAAACCAACTGGCGCAATGCCGCCAAACGGATCGAGACAGTGATCTCCGAATGGGGTGGAAAGGGTGGTTGGTAGACGAGAGGGTTGAGTCCGCTCCGGGTTCAGGCCGGGAGCTTTCTTACATCGTCGACTCGTTCAAGGAGGGAATCATGAAGAGATCCGCCGCACATGTTCTTCTCATCACCACAGCTATCCTGCTTCTGTTCATCACCGGCCTTCCCGCAGCCTGGAGCGCGGAGCCGCCGACCGGCAAGACCGCCCCGAAGCTGCAGCCGCCCGGTCTCACCGACCCGGCGGAGCTCGAGGCGTTCATCGACGGGATGATGGCGGCGCACTTCCCGTCGCGGCACATCCCGGCCGCGACGATCGCGGTGGTCAAGGACGGCGCGCTGTTTTTCGCCAAGGGGTACGGCTTCGCCGACCGCGAGAAGCGGATCCCGGTCGACCCGGCGACGACGATGATCCGTCCCGGCTCGATCTCCAAGCTGTTCACCTGGACCGCGGTCATGCAGCTTGTCGAACAGGGCAAGCTCGATCTCGACGCCGATGTCAACAGCTATCTGAAGACGTTCAAGATTCCGGCCACCTTTCCCGAGCCGATCACGATGAAACACCTGCTCACCCACACGGCCGGGTTCGAGGAACAGGGGCTCGGTCTGTTTGCGAGGGAGCCGGCCGATTTGAAGCCGCTGCGCGAGTCGTTGGCCGCCAAGATACCGGCGCGGGTCCGCCCGCCGGGTTCACTGTCCTCGTACTCGAACTACGGTACGGCCCTGGCGGGCCTGATCGTCGAGGAGGTGTCGGGAATCCCGTTCGACGACTACGTCGACCAGAACATC
>MEKI01000009.1:0-276 GCA_001766905.1 Acidobacteria bacterium RBG_13_68_16 | reverse complement strand
GCTGCCCGCCAACCTCGCCCCCGACATGGCGGTGGGATACCAGGCAAAGAAGGGTCGGTTCGAGCCCGGGCAGTTCGAACTGATCGGGAACTTCGGTCCGGCGGGATCGCTGTCGGCGACCGCCACCGACATGGCAAAGTTCATGATCGCCCACCTCCAACTCGGCCGCCTCGGCGAGACGCGCATTCTCAAGGAGGAAACGGCGCGCCGGATGCACTCCCGAATCTACAGCCTCGACCCGCGCCTTCCGGGCATGGCGCACGGTTTCTACGAGAT
>MEKI01000008.1:866-7421 GCA_001766905.1 Acidobacteria bacterium RBG_13_68_16 | reverse complement strand
CGCTCAACGATGGCGGTCGGCGTGATGACCGCACTGGCCTCGATGGTCGTGGCCCTCGTGCTGATCGCCGGTCGCGTCATCAAGGGCCACGAGTGGGCCGTCAGCGGGGTCTTCACACTTTTCGCGGTGCTCTTCTTCTTCGTGGGCGTGTTGTTCTTCGCCCTCGGGCTGCTCGGTGAGTACGTGGGGAGAATCTACCTGGAGGTACGCCACCGCCCGCGGTACGTCGTCCGCCAGGTCTTCCGCTCCGGTCAGGATCCCCGGTGAGCCTCGCGTCCGAGCCCCGGACACCGGACCCCGGACCCCGTTCTTTGGTGTTTGGCTATCACACCATGGGCTGCGTCGGCTTCGACGCACTGGTGCGCCACGGCTTCGAGGTCAGCGCGGTGTTCACCCACCGCGACGACTCCAACGAGGAGATCTGGTGGGAATCACTCGCCGAGCGCGCCCGCGGCCGTGGGATCCCGGTGCAGTTTGCGGGGAGGTGCGACCCTAAGACCCCCGGCTTTGCGGATCTCGTCGGCGGCTACAGGCCCGAATTCATCTTCTCGTTCTACTTCCGGTACATGATCCCGGAAAGCGTCCTGCGACTCGCCCCGCGCGGCGCCCTCAACCTCCACGGCTCGCTGCTGCCACGGTATCGCGGGCGGGCACCCGTCAACTGGGTGCTGGTCAACGGCGAGACCGAGACCGGAGTGTCGCTTCACCACATGGTCGCCATACCCGACGCCGGCAACCTCGTCGCGCAGGAACGGGTCGAGATCGCATTCGAGGACACCGCCCGGACCCTGTACGCCAAGCTGGAGAACGCCGCCGAGAAGCTGCTCGACCGCACCCTCCCGTTGCTGAAGGAGGGACGTGCGCCCTCGGTCCCGATGAACCTGGCCGAGGGCTCGTACTTCGGGGGTCGAGCCCCCGAGGACGGCCGCTTTTCCTGGGAGTGGTCGGCGGTCAAGATCTACAACCTGGTGCGTGCCGTCACTCACCCGTATCCGGGGGCGTTCACGGTTTGGGCCGGGAGGAAGCTCTTCGTGTGGTGGGCGGTCCCGCAGGCCCGACCGCTCCAGGCAACACCGGGCACGGTCCTCGAGGTTTCGCCAGAGCGGGTCGAGGCCGCCACCGGCGACGGCACCCTGCTGCTCTCCAGATGCCAGCTGGAGGGAGAGCCGGAGACCGACGCGCACGCCTTCTTCGAGGCGCACGGGCTCACCGTCGGCTCACGCCTGAACGAAGCGGGAGAGAACCCATGAAAATCCTGATCCTCGGCGTCAACGGCTTCATCGGCAACGCGCTCACGCGCCGCATCCTCTCCACCACCGACTGGGAGGTCTTCGGCATGGACCTCTCCGCCAGCAAGCTCGAGCACTCCATGAACCACGAGCGCTTCCACTTCCTCGAGGGCGACATCACGATCAACAAGGAGTGGATCGAGTACCACGTCAAGAAGTGCGACGTGGTCCTGCCGCTGGTCGCCATCGCCACGCCCGCGACGTACGTCAAGGAGCCGCTCCGGGTGTTCGAACTCGACTTCGAGGAGAACCTGCGGGTGATCAGGCAGTGCGTCCGGTACCGGCGCCGCGTAGTGTTCCCCTCGACCTCCGAGGTCTACGGCATGTCCACCGACCCCGAGTTCGACGAGGACACAAGCCCCCTCGTGCTCGGACCGATCAACAAGCCGCGCTGGATCTACTCGTGCTCCAAGCAGCTCCTGGATCGGGTCATCGCCGCCTACGGCCAGCAGGAGGGACTGCGGTACACGCTCTTCCGACCGTTCAACTGGATCGGACCCAAGCTCGACGACATAGACGCCGCCAAGGAGGGCTCCTCGCGGGTGGTCACGCAGTTCGTGATCAACCTGTTCAGGGGCGAGCCGATCCGCCTCGTGGACGGGGGCGAGCAGAAGCGGTGCTTCACCTGGGTCGAGGACGGCATAGATGCCCTGGCCGCGATAATCTCGGACGAGCGGGGCGTGACCGACGGACAGATCTTCAACATCGGCAACCCGGCGAGCGAGTGCTCGGTCAAGGAGCTGGCGCACAAGCTCGCGCGTCTCTACGAGGACCGCCGCAAGGAGATCCCCGGATACGCGCCGCCGCGGATCGAGGAGATCAGCTCGGCGGAGTATTACGGCAAGGGCTACCAGGACATCCTCACACGGAAGCCCTCGATTTCCAAAGCTCGCAAACTCCTCGGATGGCAACCCAAGGTGTCCCTGGACGACGCCCTGCGCCTCACCTTTGACGCGTTCCTCGCCGACTGGCTCCGGACCGTGTGAGGGCCTCGTGAAATCCACCGGGAAGATACTGGGGTTGCGCATCGACGTGGACACCCACGATGGGATGAAGGCCGGTGTGCCGACGCTGCTCGACCTGCTCGAAAAGGCCGGCGTGAAGGGCACGTTCTACCTCTCCATGGGCCCCGACAACGCCGGCAAGGCGATCTTCAACGTGTTTCAGCGTCCCGGGTTCTTCAGCAAGATGCGGCGCACCAAGGCCGCCCGGGTCTACGGCCTGCGCACCCTGCTATCGGGAACCCTCCTGCCGGCCCGCATGATTGCGACGGCGCTTCCCGAGGTCGCGCGGCGGATCGTGGCCGAGGGCCATGAGGCGGGCGTCCACGCCTGGGACCACAGGCGCTGGCAGGACCAGCTCGAAAACCTTTCCGAAGCGCAGGTCGCGCGCGAGCTCGCCCGGGCCTTCGAGGCGTTCGTCGAGGTGTTCGGCGCGCCTCCCAAGACGTTTGCGGCGCCGGCCTGGTTTGCGAGCGACGCGAGCTTGAGCTTCCAGGAGAACTTGGGCCTCGACTACGCGAGCGACTGCCGGGGCGAAGAGCCGTTCATTCCGATCGTCGGTGGAGCGGCGCTCGTCACGCCGCAGATCCCCACGACGCTTCCCACCCTCGACGAGGCACTTGGCGACACTCATTCCGTGGCGCGCGCGTTCTTCACGTCCGTGGCGGTCGCTGCCGGGAAAGCCAGGTGGCCTGTGCTCACGGTACACGCCGAGCTCGAGGGCGGCCCCTTTGCCGACGACCTGACGTGGTTCCTGGAGCAGGCGGCCGAGGCCGACATTCGCGTCACGACCCTCCGGGAGCTGCTGACGGCGCGATGTGGGACCGGGAAACCCCTGCCGCGCCGCACCATGGGGCACGGAACGGTGCCGGGTCGCCACGGCAAGGTCTCGATGCCGGTGGTGGGATGAGACAGTCAAGAGTCAAGAGCTAAGAGTGAAGAGTCGGCGAAACCCGGAACGGTCAGACGACGGGTTCCGTATTACAGACTCTCACTCACCACTGCTCACTATGAACTCTTGATACTCTGCTTCGCCGTTGCCATCGCACTTGAGCGAGCGGGACCCGGGCGGGGGGTATTCAATCCGCCCCGCGGGTGCCAGCGGCCATGTCTCCGGAGACCGCGGGGACCCAGCGCGCGGATCCGGGATGGGGTTTCGGTGACGCGGTATCACGCGGACACCAAGGGGCCCCGGCCCGGGACGCGCTGTCCCGCCGCAGGCGGGATCGCGGCCGGAGAAGAGCGAGCCGGGA
Organism: Acidobacteria bacterium RBG_13_68_16; assembly: GCA_001766905.1. Taxonomy (GTDB): domain Bacteria; phylum Acidobacteriota; class Thermoanaerobaculia; order Thermoanaerobaculales; family Thermoanaerobaculaceae; genus RBG-13-68-16. The sequence goes on along the minus strand of MEKI01000008.1, from coordinate 3,878 downwards.
TTCACTCCCGGCGAGCGTGGGGGCTCGGGGGTCTAGAGCGCCGGTTGGGTGGGCGGAGTGGTGTGGGACCCCCGCAACAGATCGTTCGGCGCGCAGTGAGCGGGGGCGAACAAGCGACGAGAGGACGCGCACCCGCGGGGCAAGGAAAACCCGCGCGGCAGCGCAACAAACCTAATTCTCTTCGTCGGCCCCGGCTTCGAGCTCGGCGATGCGTTTGCGCACCAGCATCTCGGCCATGTCCGGGATGACCTCCCAGGCGATACGCTCAAGCTGAGGCGCGGCCAGCTCCACCACCCGCCTGGCGATGCGGTCCACCTGCTCGTCGGTGAGCGCCCCCGGAACCGCCGCCGAGGGCGCAGCCGTCGGCGCGGGGGGCATGAGCTCGACGGCCCGGATGGCGATCCGCTCGACCACCTCATCCGGGATCGCGCCGGCGTCGAACGCGGGCGCCGTGGGCTGAGGTAACGGGGTCGCGGGGGCTTCTCCCGTCGGCATCACGGGCTGAACGAGGAACCGCTGGGTCGGGCCTTCGTCCATGGCTTTCTCCGGAGGCTGCGGCACGGGGGGCTTCGGCGGGGCGAACAGCGAACCCGCCTCGAGCGGTGCAGGTTTATCGACAACGGGCGGAACCACCGGCCCCGTCGGCGGCTCGGCGTCGCTCGTCCCACCTCCACCCGGCTCGGGTGGCGGCGGAGCGAACGCCTCGGCGGGCGTCACCTTCAACCCGGGAGGCTCGCCGAACGCCGGTGGTTGCTCCGCACCGAACGCGAAGGCGGGCGGTTCCTCGGGCGGGGCGGGCTCCTGCAACTCGGGGGGCGCAGGCCGCGGGGCGGGCGGGTTCGACTTGCCCAGCGCGCTCGCCGTCAGATCGATGCCGTCCTCGGGAATCGTCGCGGGCGACACCGGTGGAGGCGCCAGCTTCTCGAAACCGGGACCGGTGAAATCGAGGGCCGGAACGCCCTCCGGGATTCCGTGGTCCACGATTCCCGAGTCAGCCGGCGTGGCCGCCAACGCTTGCGCACGCTTGATGAGGTCCTCGACCGCGTTGATAAGCTCTCGAGCCTCGAAGGGCTTCGTGACGATGGCGTCGCACCCTGCCGCCATGGCGCGGTCGCGGTCGAACGGCTCGAACGTCCCCGTCAGCAGCACCACGGGGATGTGGAGCGTCGCCGGGTCGCTCTTCAGGGTCTGGCAGACCTCGTAGCCGTTCATGTCAGGCATCACGACGTCGCACAGCACGATATCCGGCTTGACCTCCGGCAGGCGCTTGAACAGGTCACGCCCGCTGCCGACCGCGACCACCTTGTGCTCGGACTCGGCGAAGGTGAGCTCCACGACTTTCTGGATCGTGATGCTGTCGTCGGCAAGCAGGAGCGTTCCGCCCATTGTCACCTCGCCTCGCTGAAACCCTCCCGTCCTTGGTACCACGAAACGGGTGCGCTGTCAACGACTTGCTCGCTGCTCTCGGGGTCCGAGAGCAGCATTCCGTTGTCGCCGATCCACACGACGGTGCCGCTCTCCATCCAACCCGGCACGACGTGCGCCTGCTTGCTGCCGACCGTGAAGCTCCACGGACGGTGGAAGTGGCCCCAGAGCACCACGTCAACTCCGGCTGCGAAGTGACGCTGCGCTGCAGCCTCGAGGTCCGCCGCCGGCAGGTCGCGCCGATAGGTGAAGTTGGTCTGGGCCAGCCGCGTCTCGGTCCCTAGGACGATGCGCTGCGCGAGGCGTCTCGGGAGCAGCCGGGCCCAGAGCCGCGCCGGTCCGCTCTTCGAGATCGCACGCCAGAAGCGGTAGGAGCGGTCGCTGCGGTTGATGAGGTCACCGTGTTCGAGGAGGAAGCGCCGGTTCCCCGCCACGAAGGAGTGCACCGTTCCCGCCGCGTCACGGTACGGGTCGAGGTCTGCCGCGTCGAGGAAGAAGTCCCTGTTTCCCTCGACCAGCACCACTCGCGACCCCGCGCGACGCAGATCGGCCAGCTCCTCGAGGCCGCGGCGCACGGTTGCGTCCCAGAAGCGGGAGTAGCCCACCAGGGCGCGGAATACATCACCGAGGAAAATGACCTCCCGCACGTCTCGCCGCCGGACCTCGGCCATCGCGGCCAGGAACTTCTCGAGGTCGTCCTTCGCCTGCCCGACGTGCAGATCGGCCAGCACGGCACGGGTCACGAGCCATGCTAGCATTCGCACGTTCAGAGGTGAAAGGTGGATAAAATCAGCACCGTGCAGGGCAACCCAGGCGATCGCACACCCTCGCCGGAGACCCGGCGGGTGCTCCTCACCGGAGCGCGGGGGTTCGTCGGGAGCGAGGTGATGCGCCAGCTCCTGGCCTCGGGCCACGAGGTCGTGGCGATCTCGCGCCGGCTGCAAGCGAGAAACGTGCCCCCCGGCGTGATCCAGGTGGCGGCCGACATCACCGGAGACGGCTGGCAACGCTGGTGCGAGGGGTGCGGCGCAGCCATTCACCTTGTCGGGATCATCCGCCAGGCCCCTCGAGCCGGGGTCACCTTCGAGCGCGCTCACGTCATCGCCACCAGGCGCGTGATCGCCGCCTGCAAGTCCCTGGGCATAAGGCGCCTGGTCCACATGTCGGCGCTCGGCGCGCGGGAGGGAGCGGCCACCCCGTACCACCGTACGAAGTGGCAGGCCGAGGTGGCGGTGCGTGCCTCCAGCCTCAACTGGACGATCTTCCGGCCTTCGACGATGTTCGGACCCGGCGACGGTTTCTCCACGACCATCGCACGGGCCGTGCGCCGTTTCCCGATCTTCCCCGTCTTCGGCGACGGGACATACAAAGTGCAACCCGTCGCGGTGGAGGAGGTCGCTCGCTGCTTCGTGGCGGCGCTCGAGCGACCTGTCACCGTCGGAGAAACCTACGACCTGGGCGGACCCGAGGCCCTCACCTATAACGAGGTGCTGCGCCGGATCGGCCAGGCCCTCGGCCTGCGGCGCGCGTTCGTGCACCTTCCGCTCGGCCTCGCGAAACTCGCCGTCTCCATGATCCAGCACTTCC
>MEKI01000008.1:0-836 GCA_001766905.1 Acidobacteria bacterium RBG_13_68_16 | reverse complement strand
GTCAGGTTTGGCACCGGACGTAGGATGGTGCCATGGAGCTTGGGACATATGAGAGGCTGATTTCAAGCGAGGGAGCAGCGCGAAGGTTCGTGCTGGGATTTTGCTGGGAAAACCAACAGAGGTTTTGCCCCCGCTGCAGGTGCCGGAAGCTGTACCGGCTGGCCGACGATCGGCGACGGTGCAGCCGTTGCGGCTACACGTTCCACGATACGAGCGGGCGGTGGATCAACCGAGGCGGTCTCTCGCTCGGGCAGTGGCTGCGCCTGGTGAAGCTGTTCGAGCTCGAAGTCTCACCCAGGAAGATGGCCGGCCAGCTCGGGCTTGCCTACCGGACGGTCTACAAGGCCGTCATGACGATCCGGATGGCGATCGTGGCGCATGCCGGTGATGGTGCTGCGTTGCTCTCCGGCGAGGTCGAGATGGACGAGTCGTACTTCGGTGGCCATCGCAAGGGCAAGCGCGGACGAGGCGCTGCGGGCAAGGTCCCTGTCTTCGGCATCCTCGAGCGCGAAGGCCAGGTGTTCGTCGCGGCCCTGCCCAACATCCAGGCACGGACCGTCCTGCGCCTCGCGGTCACCAAGGTCCGCCGCGGCAGCATCGTCTACACCGATCGCTTCCAGATCTACGACAGCTTGATGTTCTGCGGCTACCGCCACCTCAAGGTCGACCACGCCGTCCACTTCGCCCGCGGTCGTGTCACTATCAACGGACTGGAGGGTTTCTGGAGCTGGGCCAAGGAACGCCTGATGAAACACCACGGCATCTCACCCAGACGGTTCCCCCTCTACCTCAAGGAACTCGAGTTCCGCTATAACCACCGTGACGAGGACATCTTC
>MEKI01000007.1 GCA_001766905.1 Acidobacteria bacterium RBG_13_68_16 | reverse complement strand
TTGCTGCACAGGCTCAAGATCCCGCACTCGTTGTTGTTCTTTGTCCCCACCGTCTGCTCGAGGGTCAGGGAGGCATCCACGAACAGGCGCGCGGTCGGCTGCCCGCGCAGCTCGACGATGAACATGTTCGTCTTCTGGTAGTTGAAGTCGCGGTTGCCGAGGGCGAACGCGCGCGGCCCACCTCCAGTGACCGTGTAGTAGGTGAAGGTGCGTCCCGTGAAGGTTGAAGTATACGTGACCGGTTCGTAGGTGTTGGGGTTGGCGTACTGGGTCAGCACGATGTAGTCGGTGGTCTTGCGGTAAATGTAGTTCGCCGACAGCGCCCATCTTCGACCGAGCTCCTGGTCGAAACCCACGTTGGCGATGTCGGTGTGCGGACCCCTCGTCCCCTTCTCCACGGGGATCGCCTGGCTATCGAAGAAGGACGTGATGTACTCGGGCTTGATGATGAAGTCCTTGATCGCCTGCCAGTCCCTGGGATCGAAATTTTGGTCGGTGATGGCACCGTAGTAGGTGATCGGGTCGAAGCCGGTGCCCGCGTACGTACCGGGGCCGTAGGTTGGCACCTTGTCGAAGTAGCGGCCGAGCGAGATGCGCCCGATGCTACGGCCGTTGCCGGCGAAGTCGAACACGACGCCCAGCCGCGGTGCGACCTGAGTGAACTCGAGCATCGTCTTGTCGGTGTTGAGGTCGTAGGTGATGGGTTTATCGTACCGGACGCCGAGCGAGATCGTGGTGCGGCCGAAGCGGGCGCGATCCTGCACGTAGACACCGGTTCGTTTGAGGCCAGCGCCCACGTGCGTGTTGTAGCCGACGATGCCCTGGACGTAGAGCAGCTCCCCAACCGGGAACAGGTACAAAAACACGTTGTCGGACGTGATGAAGTTCGTCCTTTGCCAGGCCCTCTCGTACTCCACCCCTCCCTTGATCTCGTGACTGCCCCCGAGGAACGCATCCGCGAAGTGGGTCACAGCGGCGCGTGACTCCTGCCGGCCGTTGGGTTGCCTGCGCTGAAACCCTACGGAGTTGTAGTCAAGCCCGGTTCGCCCGTCGTACACGTTGGGGATGCCCAGGCCGGCGTTCGGTATGCGGTCGTTGAACCCGTATACCCTGGCGTACCGCACCTCGGAGAGGGTGTTGTCCCCCCACTGCCCGACCCAACTCAGGTAGCCCGTCGTGGTGTGCTGCTCGCGGTAGTAGCCAACCTCCGGTCCGGTCTCAGCCTGCAGACCCTGCTTCTCGAGGAGGATCGGCTCGTAGTTGATCACGCCCGAGAGCGTGTGGCTCTGGCTCGCAAGGTAGTCCAAACGAAGCTGGTACTGCTTCCGGTCGCCCTTGTCGTACAGGTCGGTCCCGGGCGGCGCCGAGGAGGTATCGAAGTACCCGGCGCTGCCGAAGAACGTCAGCTTGTCGCGCACGATCGGCCCGCCGAGCGTGGCGCTGTACTCGGTGTTGCGCTTTATCTTGCCCTGCTCGAGGTCCTTGATCCCTCCCGAGTTGTCGCCGGTCAGGCTGTGGTTGGTGAAGTACACGCCAAGAATGCCTTTGTACTGGTTCGTGCCCGCCTTGGTGATCACGTTCACGACCGCGCCGCTGTAGTTCGAGTACTCGGCCGACCCTCCCGGTCCGACGATCTGGACCTCCTGGATCGTATCCATGTTGGGGTGCACCCACGAGTTGCCGAACTCGAGGTTCGATACGCTCACGCCGTTGAAGAGGTACGAGTTGGTCGCGGCCCCGTAGCCGAACTTGTCGTACCCGTCCACGTTGCCGCCGGCGCCGAAGGCCATCCGGTTGTCCATCCCCGCAGTCGCGTCGACGATGTCGATGAAGTTCCGGGTGGTCGGCAGCTTGTCGAGCTGCTGGAGCGGCAGGTTGGTGCCGTAGCTCGGCGTCGTCTGGTCGAACAGGGGCGCCTGGACCTGAACAGCGATGGCCTCGGTGACCCCGGCGACCTGGAGCGTAACGTCGAAGGTGGCCGTCTTGCCCACCAGGACGTCTACACCGTACTCCTTGCCCTCGAACCCCTGCGCGGCGAGGAGTAGCTTGTACCTCCCGGGGTTGAGGTTGAGGAAGCGGAACACACCGTTGGGCCCGGTGGTGTACGAGACCGCCTCCTGGATCAACCCCTGGCCACTCAGCGTCACGGTGGCGTTCGGCACGGTGGCGCCGTCCTCGGTCTGCACCGTGCCCTCGATCTGGCCCCGCGTCTTGATGTCCGCCCACAGGGGCCCAGCCGCCAGCACAACGGCGACCAGAAAGAGTGTTACAAACCGTTTTTGAGCCATTCCTCCTCCCCTCCAGTGGCACCGTCGGGGCGGCCGGGATTGGACGCCCCCCGGGGACCACTCATCAGGTGTGATTGTTTCTGACCGAAAACTAATGCTCGGACGTTAGGTGTGTCAAGGGGCCCATCCTCAGACGGAGTCTCAAGATGAAGGAACCGTGAAGCTAACTTACCCTCCGGGGGAGGCGACTTGCACGCGATCACGGAGCGCTTCGGGGTTTGGCCTCACCTTGTTTCCCCTCGCGCTGGTTGCCCTTTGCGACCGCCGCTCCGCGGCGTGCGTACTCTCGAGACCGTCCGTCGTCGCCCAATCGGTTGTACAGGTCGGCGAGCAGGAAGTTGGCCAGCGCGAGCTGCGGTCCGACCGGCTTGCGCTTGAGCGCCTCCTCGACAAGCCCGACGGCCTGCTGGAATCGCTTGCCGCGGTCAAGGTAAAGCTTGGCCAGAGTCAGGTACGGCGTGGGTGCGGCCGGGTTTGCGTCGATCGCGTCCAGCAAGGCCGTCTCCTGCTCGGCGGGCCGCCCGAGCCTTCCGTACGCCTCCGCGAGCGCGTACGCGGTCCGCAGGTCCCTTGGGCTGACCGCAAGCTCCTCGTTGTACGCGGCGGCCGCCTCCTCCAACCGTCCCTCGTGCTCCAAGATCTGCCCGCGCCAGAACCGGGCACTCGCCACCCTAGGGTCGAGTTCCAGGGCGGCGGCAAGCTCCCGCTCGGCCGCGGCGACGTCACCATGTCGGAGGGCTATCGCGCCGAGCTGGACGTGCGCGGGTGCCGAGCGGGGGTTGAGTGCAAGCGCCTTCCGGTACAGCGCGGGCGCGTCCTCGTCGCGCCCCTCCTGTTCCGCTACCATCCCGAGGAGAAAGTAGAGACGCGGGTCCCCCGGTTGGATCCTCTGCGCGGCCTCGAGCGTGCGCTGGGCCTCCTCGGGCCGCCCGGCCGAGAGCAGCGCCGTGGCAAGGGCGGAACTCACGAGCGGATCCTCCGGTCGCCGTCGAAGGGCCTCCTCGAGGGCAGCCACCGCATCGCCAGCCCGGCCCTGGCGGTGGCACAGGGTGCCGAGCATGGTCCACGCATCGATAACACCGGGATCGGCTCCGATGACCTCCCGGATCCGCTGCTCGGCCAAGGGCTCGTCCCCGGCTCCGACCGCATCCTGAGCATGGATGAGCAGGTTGTAGATCGCGACCTTCCGGCGTGGGCTCGGCAGACTTTCGCCCCTTCGCCAGTCGAGGCCTCCGGCCCCCGCAAGGTACCCGAGCGACCTCAGCTTCGCGATCGTCTCGGGGTCCGGAGCACGGCTCGCGGCCTTGGCGTTGCGGCCCAACGATGCCTCGACCTCGTCGAGCCGCCGCTTCATCTCCGCCAAAAGCTCCGGCTTGGTCTCCAGCAGGTTCTCCTTCTGCCCGGGGTCCCTCACCAGGTCGTAGAGCTCGGGCTCGGACGAGTCGATGAACTGGAGATGGCGCTCCAGCAGGGAGGTGAGCGCGCTCCATCCGAAGTGGAGGCGGGGGTAGTAGGTCTCGGTGTACACCGGCCGCTCGCGAAACCCGCCCACCCCGCCAAGGAGGGGCCATAGGCTCTCACCCTGCGTCTCGGCCGGCCGCCGAATTCCGGTGGCGTCTGCCACAGTGGGGAGAATGTCCACGAGTGAAACAACCTCGGGCCGCCGGATGCCCCCCGACCGGAGCGCGGGGTGAGCGATGATGAGCGGCACCTGCACGGTCGTCCGGTAGACGAACAGGCCATGGTCCATCTCGTCGTGGTCCCCAAGCCCCTCGCCATGGTCCCCGGCGAAAATGACCATGGTCCGTTTCGTGAGCCCTGCAGATTCCAGGAAGGCGCCGACGCGGGCCAACTGGGCGTCGCTGTACGCAACCTCCGCCAGGTACGGTTCATCCGGGTAGCGCTCGCGGAATGGGGATACCGGGTCGTACGGCAAATGGGGGTCGTACAGGTGAATCCAGGCAAAGAAGGGTGAGCTCGACGGCTGTCGAAGCCAGGCGAGGGCATCATCGACCACCGCCCCCCCGCGGCGCCGCACGTCGCCCATCGAAAGGATCTCGGCGGCCGCCGCGCCGGTGGGTTCGGTGTAGGTGTCAAACCCGCGGTTGAGGCCCCACCGCGCCGACAGGACGAAGGCGCCCACGAACGCCCCGGTGCGATACCCCTTCTCGCGGAAAAGCTCCGCCATCGTGGTGAGGCCGGCCGGCACAACGAAGTCCCCGTTGTCCCTCACCCCGTGGTAGACCGGGTACGTGCCGGTGAAGATGGAGGTGTGCGAGGGAAGGGTCAGCGGAGCCGGCGCGGCGCACATCTCGAACAGCACACCCCGCCCGGCCAGGCCGTCGACGAATGGTGTCTCGATCTGTTGGTTGCCGTAGGCGCCAAGCCGGTCCGCCCGGATCGTGTCGAGGGTGATGACGAGGACGTTGAGGCGGCTATCGCCCGCCGGTAGGGCCGGGCCACGGCTACACGACGCGAGGAGGAAGCCCGCCACCGCACCGATGAGGAGCAAGGCCGCCCGCGTGCTTACCTGACGGTGGACCGAGATAAGGGTCACGGCGGAGAAGCATACACCCGCGGCACTCTCGCCACGGCCCTCGCGATGGCGATTACCCCGCTTTGCGCCGGAGCCTATTGATTCGCTCCTCGCGAAGGGCTTACTCGTGGTTTCGTCGCGGGTGAACCGCGTTTTCCCGTCCGAGCGATCCCATTCCCCCAGTGCTCGATGCCGGCAACAGTGCGCCCATGCTACGGCCCTATTCAAGAAGGGCACGAAGGACTCTATTTCCTAAGCGTGTAGTCGTAGAGGTGTCCACCGTCCTCACCGATGAATCTGACCGTCAGGCTCGTGCCGTCCGCTTCCAGCACCGTAAACCCTTGTCTGTTCTCCGCCACAAAAAGGAGACGATCGTACGCCTGCTGGTGTACAGCCCGTCCTCCGCCGCCGGCCGCTCCGTTGACGAAGAAATGCACCCCTCCTTCCGGTTTGAGGTGCTGAAAAAGGTGTTCGTGCCCGCAAAGGTATAGATCCACGTGGTTCTGCTCCAGAATCGGCAGAAGGCGCTTGATGAGCTCGTCGTTGTCCCCGCGCAGTGCCGAGAAAACGTGATAATGTCCGTAAACTACCTTCCACTTCGCCGTGCTCTTTTCCAGCTCCTCTCGCAGCCACAACAGTTGTGCTTCCGACATGAGAACGGTATTCAACGTGAAGAACTGCACAGACCCAGCGGTGAACGTGTAGTAGGGAGCCGGCAACCGCCAGGCCCCGCTTTTCTGCGAGTAGAGAATCTCGGCCGCCGGACCGTCGGGAGAGCCCCAGTCATGGTTTCCAAGCGACACATAGAAAGGGATGCCGAGTTGCGGGTAGTGGCTTGCCCAGTATTCCTGCCATCGCGGATCAGTCGGACTGTGCGCACCATCGTCCTGGTAGTTGTCTCCCAGCGTGATGCCGAAGTCGAAGGGGTGGGCACGGTGGTACTTGAGCATGGTATCCGCCGGCAACCGTTGTTCCTCGTCGCCGGTGCCGAAATCACTGATCGCCAGCACCCGAATGGGAGCGGACGCGGGCTTGACGGAGAACACAGGCGGCGCATTCCAAAAGAATGACGGTAGCCTCGCTACTCCCCACTTGTACGACCCCAATCGTTCCTGGGCACGCCCCAGGGTCCGTAGCGCCGACGAATCGCGACTTGCCTTTGCGAGGTCGATCCGCCTTTCGAGCAGCTGCGCAAGCTCATTGCTGCTGACCTCGAATAGCTCATCCAGCGCCGTTGCGGCCACTTCAGGATCCGGGTGCGAACTGATCCAACGCTCCAGGGCCTGCCGCAACAGCGGGTCGGAGGTCTCTTTGAGGGTGGCCGATACGCGACTGATACATGGCTGCCATTTGCCGGAACACTTATTCGCATCCACCAATGCGATGACGAACTGTCTAACGTTCGGAGTCACACGGTACCCGCCTGATGGGCCACCGGCTTCCCGTAACAGCTTCCAGATCAACTGCTCCCTTGCTTCATCGTCTTTCTCACGAAGGATCGCGGCACCCGCCTCGCGCAGTTCCGGCGGCAGCGTTCCCAGCAGCGTGTCCTCGCTCGTCTGAGGGGTCTGGCTCGCAACGGTGCTTGCAGCGGGCGTGGCCGTTACGCTTTGCGCCTGCCCGGCACGGGCATCCTGTACCTTGCCCACATGGAATGTGCCGGATATCAGCAGTACGAACAGAGCTGAGACGCACCACTTCCACTTTGTGTTCATAACGATCTCCTCCGTCGCTCCGCTTCGGTGGACGCTCACCGGCTTTGCATATGCCAGCCTCTCCGTCTGAAGAGTCCGCAGGTTCACCCGTTTCCTTTCGGTCGCCGCAAATCTGGACATCCAGCTCGTTCTGAAACCGGTCGAAACTCAGGCACGGCCCGCTGAAACACGGGCCCGCCCGAGAGAAACCTACTTCTCGTCCTTGTCTTCCTCCGAATCCTCGTCCTTGTCGGACTTCTCCTTGTGAAGGTTGCCAAAAACA
>MEKI01000006.1:3697-6780 GCA_001766905.1 Acidobacteria bacterium RBG_13_68_16 | reverse complement strand
GCAGCCACCGCGCTTCGCGCCGCGGGTGGGGGAGGCCTTCGCGGGCGGATAGCGTGGTGGCGCCCTCGGCGATGAGATCGGCGACGTTCATGGCTGCTGCTGCCGGCCCGCGTTGGTCACCACCGCTCGAGCCGCGAGCGTGCAGGCGATCACGCCGCCGCCGACACTGAGGAGCGCCGACGCCCCGAAGGCATGGGCACCAACCGTGATTGCCGCAAACAGAGCCGCAGCAAACCAGGTGGCGCGCATCAGAGTGGCAAGCGGTGGTGGTGGCTGGAACCGGCGCGCGTGGAAGGCGAGGCCGATGCTCCACATCAGGCCACCCCACCATCCGAGGCCAAAACCCACGGCGGCCTGCACGAACCAGCGCATGGGCGAGGAGGCCCACGGGAAGGGGCGCAGCGGCGGGGTCATCACCGCCACCACGGCGCCGGCGGCGCCCATGACTACGGCGGCCCCCAGTGCAAAGCTCACCTCGCTGAGCACCCTCGGGCGCCTCAAGGGGCGGTCGAAGAGGCTCATCCGGTGGAGGCCAGTTCGCGCTCGAGCCGCTCCGCCTGGAAGTGGGCGATCAGGGGATCGAAGAGAAGGTCCAGCTCACCGTTGAGGATCTCCTGCAGGCGGTGCACGGTGAGGCCGAGGCGGTGGTCGGTCACGCGGGACTGGGGGAAGTTGTAGGTGCGGATCTTCTCCGAGCGGTCGCCGCTGCCCACCTGCGAGCGCCGCTCGGCGGAAAGCTTGGCCTGCTGCTCGGCCCGGGCGATCTCGTACAGGCGCGCCTTGAGAATGCGCATCGCCTGCGCGCGGTTCTGGAGCTGCGAGCGTTCGTTCTGGCACGACACCGCGAGCCCGGTGGGCAGGTGGGTGATCCGCACCGCCGAGTACGTCGTGTTCACCGACTGCCCGCCCTTGCCGGAGGAGCAGAACGTGTCGATGCGCAGGTCCTTCGGGTCGACCTCGATCTCGATCTCCTCCGCTTCTGGCATCACGGCAACGGTGGCGGCGGAGGTGTGGATGCGTCCCGACGCCTCGGTGGCCGGGACCCGCTGCACCCGGTGCACGCCCGACTCGTACTTGAGCCGCGAGTAGGCGCCCTCGCCTTCGATCAGCGCAAGCGCCTCCTTGACCCCGCCCATGCCGGCCTCGGACAGGTCGGTCACCGTGACGCGCCAGCGCCGCCCCTCGGCGTAGCGGGTGTACATCCGGAGCAGCTCGGCGGCGAACAGCGCGGCCTCCTCGCCGCCCGTGCCCGCCCGCACCTCGAGAACCACGTTGCGACGGTCGTTGGGGTCGGTGGGCAGCAGGAGGAGCTTGAGTGCGTTCTCGCGGTCGGCGAGCTCGACCGAGAGCCGCCGCACCTCTTCCTCGGCGAGCGCGCGAAGCTCGGGGTCGCTCTCGGCGGTAAGCATCTCGCGGGTGCCCTTCTCCTCCTGAAGCAGGCGGCGGTACGCCTGGTAGGCCTCGACCACAGGCTCGATCTCCGCGAGCTTCTTCGAGACCTCCGTGAGGCGCTTGCGGTCGGCAAGCACCTCGGGGGTGGTCTGCTCGCCCTTGAGCTCCTGGAAGCGGCGGGCCACCTGTTCGAGCCGTTGCAGCATGCCGTTCACGTCGCAAGTCTACCTTTCACAGAAGGTTCCGGCAAGGACCGGGCCGAAAAGAAGCAGCCGGGGGACGCATCCCCCGGCTGGTGGGTTTTTCGCGTTGGCAGCCTTCAGGTCTTGGTGCCCTTCCTGTACCGGCGCTGGAAGCGCTCCACCATACCGGCGGAGTCGATCAGCTTCTGCTTGCCGGTGAACAGGGGGTGGCACGCGGAGCAGATCTCCAGCCGGATCTCCTTCTTGGTCGAGCGCGTCTTGAACGTGTTCCCGCACGCGCAGTGGACCTCGACCTGCTGGTACGCCGGGTGAATTCCTTCCTTCATGCAAACCTCCACAGCCCCCGGTCATCGGGGCAGGAGATCATACACACCTTTCCGCTAAAGCACAAGCGAGCGTGCGCGGGACCTGTGTCACCATGGGTGGGCCATGAAGTCGCTTGAAAAGGCCCAGCCTGTACGCACCCTGGCCAAAGCACCGCTGCTGCGAGGACTCTCCGCCGAGGCGCTAGAGGAGGTGGCGGCCAAGGCGACCGAAAAGAAGGTCCGCGCCGGCGGCACGCTATTCCGGGAGGGCGAACCGGCCTCCGCGCTCTACCTGATGCTCGAGGGCCGCGTGAAGCTCACCCAGGTGGCGGCCGACGGTCACGAGGTCATCCTCCGCTTCGTCGGGCCGGGGGACGCGGTGGCGGCGCTCGCGCTGTTCGGAGACGCCGCCTACCCGGTGACGGCGGGCGCGGTGAGTGACAGCGTCCTGATGGCGTGGCACCGGGACGTCCTGCAGGAGCTCTTCCAACACCACCCACCCCTGGCGGTCAATGCGATGAGGCTGCTGTCCGAGCGCCTGCGCGAGGTGCAGGAGCGCTTCCGGGAACTTGCCACCGAACGGGTCGCCCAGCGTATTGCGCGCGCCCTGCTGCGGCTGGTGCGGCAGGTCGGGCGCCGGGTAGAGGGCGGCGTGCTGATCGACCTCACACTCTCGCGCCAGGACCTGGCCGAGCTGACCGGCACGACCCTCTACACGGTCAGTCGGGTCCTCTCGGAGTGGGAGGGGCAGGGCATCCTGGAGAGCGGTCGGGCGAAGGTGGTGGTCAAGCGGCCTCACGCCCTGGTAGCCATCGCGGAGGACCTCGCACCGGGAACCGAGGGGCGAGTAGAGGGAAGAGGCTAGAAGCTAGAGGCTAGAGGGAAGACACTAGGTTCCCCTCCTCCCGTTCTTCCTGCGACTTCTTCGCTTCCTTTCTCATTTCGTCTTGTTTGCGCTGGCGCAAAGACGGGGCCCCGTCCAAGCCCTAGGGTGACCTCGAGGGCCTGAGAGCATGCCGACGAACGTTTACCCCCAGCTCACCGTTGCCGAGGTGCTTGATCGCTGGCCTGCGACAGCGGCCGTGTTCGTGCGGCGGTGCATGGCGTGTGTGGGGTGCGCGATGGCGCCGTTCGACACCATCGGCGAAGCCGCCGCCGTGTACGGAATCAAGCTGGAGGGGCT
>MEKI01000006.1:0-3690 GCA_001766905.1 Acidobacteria bacterium RBG_13_68_16 | reverse complement strand
GAACTGGGGCGCCTGACAGACAGAGAGATGGGAGGTCCGAGATGAGAAACGGGACGTTGGGGTATCGGCTGGTGCTACTCGCCGCGCTCGTGCTGGTGGGGCTGCCGCGGGTTGCCGCCGCCCACTGCGACACGCTGGACGGCCCGGTGGTCGCCGCCGCGCGGGTAGCGGTCGAGAAGGGCGACATCACACCGGTGCTGAAGTGGGTCAAGCTGGAGCACGAGCCTGAGATCCGGTCGGCGTTCGCGCGTACGCTCGCTGTTCGGGGGGAGAGCCCGGAGGCGAAGGAACTGGCCGACCTGTACTTCTTCGAGACGCTGGTGCGGGTGCACCGGGCGGGCGAGGGCGCGCCCTACGCGGGACTCAAACCGGCGGGGACCGATCTTGGCCCCGTGGTGGCGGGTGCCGACGCCGCGCTCGCTAGCGGCTCCGTCGAGGGGCTCGTCAGACTCGTGACCGGCGACGTGGCGGCGGGGATCCGCGAGCGCTTCGCTCGGACCGCCGCGGCGCGGAAGCACTCGGACGAGAGCGTCGAAGCCGGGCGCAGATACGTCGAGGCCTACGTGGAGTACGTGCACTACGTCGAGCGCGTTCATGCGGCTGCGGCCGGTGGCGCACTTCACGGTGAGCCGGAAGCCGCAGCAGCAGAGCACCACGCGCATTGAAAGGAGACCGACATGAAACCGACTGAAACCCTGAAGCACGAGCACAAGATCGTCCTGCTGGTCCTGACCGGGGCCGAGCGGGAGGCGAGGTCGATCCAGGCCGGCAGCGGGGCCCACGTGGAGGAGATCGAACAGATGGTGGACTTCTTCAGGACCTTCGTGGACCGCTGTCACCACGGCAAGGAAGAGCGCCACCTGTTTCCTGCGATGCACGGGAAAGGGATGCCGCTCGAGGCCGGTCCGCTCGCCGTCATGCTTCACGAACACGAACTCGGGCGGGGCGCGGTGCGTGCCATCGCCGGGGCGCTCGATCGCGTGAAGCGCGGGGAGGCTGCCGCCGGGCCGGATCTCGCGGAAGCACTGCTCGGCTACGTCGAGCTGCTGCGCAACCACATCTCCAAGGAGGACAACGTCCTCTTCCCGATGGCGGATCGCATTCTGCCGGTCGAGGAGCAGGGTGACCTTGCGGCGCTGTTCGACAAGGTGGAAGAGGAGGAGATCGGAGCGGGGGTCCACGAGAAGTACCACGAGTTGGCTCACCGCCTCGGCCGCACCTGAGGCCTGCGCCTGGTGTGCCGGTGGGCGGTACACCCCGACCGTGAGCACGGTCGCATTTCGGTCCCCGCACATACCCTACAATCGTCCCCGATGTTTCTTGCGTCCATTCTGATGGCCTCGGCGGTTGCGGCCGCAGGGGCCGAGGTCCCTCCCGGAACGCCGATCGTCCTCATCCGCGTTGTGCGGATCGACATCTTCGACCTCTCCGACCCGGAGACCTCGGCCTGGCCGTACCGTTGGGCCAACGCCTTGCACGTGCTGACCCAGGAGAGGTTCATCCGGTCGCTGCTGCTTTTCCGCGAGGGCGACAAGTTCGACCCCGCCCGTGTGGCGGAGAGTGAGCGCATCCTCCGCGACACCGGGTTCCTGAGCCCGGTCACGATCACCTCCCTCCCTTGCGAAGGCGGTGCCGAGGTGGTCGTGGAGACCCACGATCAGTGGACCCTTGAGGTGGGGGTGAGCTTCGGGATGTTCGGCAAGAGGAAGCACTACGGTGCCAGCGTGGCGGATGACAACTTCCTTGGATGGGGGAAGACCGTCGACGTGGGGTACGACTCCGACACCGAGCGCACGAGCTGGACGTTCAGGTACAAGGACCCCTTGCTCCTGGGCAGTCGGTGGGCTCTCGAGCTCGAGCACAGGAGCGCCTCGGATGGAAAGACGAACGCGTTCCAGCTCGAGTACCCGTTCTACTCGCTCGTTACCCCCCGCGCCGGCGGTATCGAATGGCGAAAGGAGAGCCTGACCGACTATCTGTACTCGGACAACCGCAAGGTCGTTTCAGGCAGCGTGGACCGCCACCACTTTCTCGTGTGGGGCGGGATCCGCCTGCCGAGCAACGCCCTCTATACGAACCGGCTGATTCTCGGCGTGTTCTCCGATGTGGCGAGGTTCGCCGACTGGCGGTGGGTCGACGGCGGTGCGTACCCCACCCCGGAGGGACGGGAAATGCGAGGCTTCCAGGTCGGCTGGGACCACCAGGTCGATCGCTGGAGCGTCGTGCGCGGGTTTCGCTCCTGGCAGCGCCAGGAGGACGTACCGAGGGGCCCCAACTGGGGGGCGTTCGCGGGCTTCTCGCTGCCGACCTTCGGGGCCGACCGCACCCGGATCCCGCTGTCCGGATACTTCAGTATCGGCTCTCTCGACGGGAGCCAGTACTCGTGGCTGAACGCGTCGGCGACGGGGCGCCTCGAGCAGGGCGGGATGGCCAACTCGATCGCTCACCTGGACGTCGGCACCGCCCACACGGGTTCGGCCGGCTGGCGCGCGAGGGTGGCGGTCGATTTTGGTCACAACCTCGACGGGGACAAGCAGCTCACGCTGGGGGCGGACACCGGTCTGCGCGGATGGGACCCCGACACGTTCGACGGGACCTCGCGTGCGCTGGCCAACGTGGAGTGGCGTCACCAGTTGACTGGCGAGGTGTTGCACCTCGGGATCATCGGGGTTGCGATCTTCGCGGATGCGGGTACGACCTGGAACCCCCGCGTGGGGCCTTCAACGGAGGGGTGGCGCGGGGATGCGGGTGTCAGCGTGCTCATCGAGTCCACCCGCGCGGCGCTGCTCCGGATCGTCCGCATCGAGGCGGCCTGGCCCGACCACGGCAAGGGCCCGCTCATCCTGATCTCGAGCCAGTCGCTGTTCTAGGGACGGACCGTCACGCCCTGGAGACGTACTCCCCGGTGCGGGTGTCCACCACGACCTTGGTGCCCGCCTCGATGAACTGCGGCACGGCAACGGTGACACCGGTCTCGAGCTTGGCGGGCTTTGGGCCGCCGGCCGCGGTCGCCCCCCTCATGGGCGGGTCGGTCTCCACGACCTGGAGCACGACCGTGTTGGGCAGCTCCAACGCTACCGGCCGGTTCTCGTAGAAGTCCACGGTTATGACCGTGTCCGGCAGCATGTAGCCGAGGGCGTCGCCGAGGACCTCGTCGGTGAGCGCAAGCTGCTCGAACGTCTCGGTGTTCATGAAGTGGTGGCCGGACGGGTCGGAGTACAGGTACTGCATGTCGTGAGTGTCCATGCTCGCCTTCTCCACCCGATCCTCGGACCGGAAGCGGTGTTCGAGCTGGTTGCCCGTCCTGAGGTTGCGCAGCTTGCACTGCACCATACCGCGCCAGTTCCCCGGGGTGACGTGTACGACCGAGAGCACACGGTGGAGCTGGCCGTTGTAGACGATGATGTTGCCGGCGCGCATTTCCGTAGCCACCAACTGCATTGAACAACCTCCGCACCCGGCGGCCGCCAGGGCGAGGGAGTATACCACCGCGCTCGGAGGCCGGGTATTCACGTTGGCCCGACGCGGCGGGACACACTTCCTCGAGCGAACGTCGGGAGACACCCGTGCCGGTCTCTTCGAACCGACGTGTGACCTCCTGGCCCCGTGAAGGCTCGAGGCTGTCCGGCAGGTCAGGATTCGATTGCTCCTGAGAAGAAATCCGGGTATCGTTCCCCCGGAGGCACATCT
>MEKI01000005.1:26928-31687 GCA_001766905.1 Acidobacteria bacterium RBG_13_68_16 | reverse complement strand
ACGGAGCTACACATCCGCGGTGACCTCTTTATCCGGGTAGCCCCCTCATCGTCCCGGCGCGCTGCCGGTCGGACATGCTCCCCGCTACGCGCGGCTTCTCCGCGTCAGGGCTTGGGGGAGTTGAGGTACTTGAGCATCTCGCGGGCGGACTCGGCCTCCTTGTCGTTCGGTGCGAGCTCCAGGAAGCGCTCGATGTGGCTCTTTGCCTCCGCGGTGGCGCCCTCGCCCACGTCGATGACCGCCAGGTAGTAGTACGCCTGCGGGTAGTTCGGGTCGACCGCGAGGACCTTGTTGAATCTGTCCCTGGCCACAGCCATGTCGTTGGCGTCGTACGCGTCGAAAGCAAGGCGCGCGAGGCCGTTGCGGGCGACGGCGAGCTCGATGGGGGCGAGGCCGATCAGCGCATCGATGAGCCTCGCCGCGTCGCCCAGGCCCAGGCACGCGTTGTACCGGAGCCGCAACGCCTGATCGTTCTTGGGATCCGCCTTCAGGATGGCCTCTGCGGCGGAAGCCGCCTCCGCGTTCTTGCCGATCTTGAGGGCGGCGTTCGCGAGCCCGAGCTGCGAGGTCTGAAGATTCGGGTCCAGGATGAGCGCCTCCTGGTACTTCGCAAACGCGCCGGCGTAATCTCCTGCCTTCGCGAGCGCGACACCCTCGTTGTGCAGCTTCTTCGCTTCCTCGGTCTGGCGTCCGATCGTCTCGAGATCCTTCTGCGCCTGCGCGGCCTTGGCGTCATCCTTGAGGTTGCGGTAGGCCTGCCACCGCGCCGTCAGGACCGAGGCGTCCGTCGAGCCGAGGGCGATGGCCTTCTCGGCGGCCTCCGCCGCCTCCTGGTTGTGTCCCAGCTGGAATTCGACCGTGGTCAGTGCCTCCCACGCCTGGCGCAGGTTGGGGTCCTGCCCAACGGCTTCCTTTAGCTTCGCCTCGGCAGTCGTGAAGTCCCCGGCCTTCACGGCGACGACGCCGGCGTTGTAGGCGGCGATCGCCGGCTGCGAGGTCGATGCCAGGGGTGACCCGCCCGCTAGTGCCGCCGACTGGCCCGGCTGCATCGTCCAGGTGAAGA
Source organism: Acidobacteria bacterium RBG_13_68_16 (assembly GCA_001766905.1). GTDB lineage: Bacteria > Acidobacteriota > Thermoanaerobaculia > Thermoanaerobaculales > Thermoanaerobaculaceae > RBG-13-68-16. The sequence goes on along the minus strand of MEKI01000005.1, from coordinate 30,624 downwards.
GCTGGCTGCCCTCCAGCCGCCACAGCTGCTCGATCTGCATGGACTGGTATCCGGGTTTGTCGAACCGGTACACGTACGTCACGTCGACCTGGCGGAAGTCCACCATGAACATGCCCTTCTTGTCGGTGGTCTGAACGTCCTGGAAGTTGGGGATCTGCTTGCACGTGGTGGTCACGACCACCCCCTGAATCGGTTTGCCCTCCGGGTCGACCACCTTGCCGATGAGCCTGCCTTTTCGCTCGCCAAAGGCCAGCGCCGGGACGATCCAGATCAAGAACAGAAGCCATGCCAGTGTGTGCTGTCTGGTGCGCATTGTGATCCCCTCTCTTCCGGGTCGATTCTTGGTGGCGCCTGTGGCACTTCCGCGCGCTCGAGGCGGTGTCATTTCGCCGGTCTCGGGAGCCGCAGGGGGGCCCGACACGGGCAGAAGTATAGCGCACGGAAAGGGCCCTCGCAGGTCGACGCTGCAAAGGTCCTCACCATCACCCCGACGCCGCCACCTGTGCCTGGCTGCAGAGGCCGGCATCGCCGTTGATTCGGAAGGTCCGACGGCTCGGCCGACTCCGGCCGACGTGGCTGCTGGAGGCGGTCTTCGGGCGGGGTTGCGCCGCGGCGCCACGGCTGCGAAACTCCGCGAACGGCCGGGACGTACACCGGTCCGGCTGGAAGACAGCAACCAGCGGGAGTGAGCGAATGAGTCGACACGTTTCCAAGGGTCCTGATCTGTCCGCGCTGAGGATCGACGAGGGGGCTCGTGGCGGGCGCGAGCGGAGGACCATCTGGCGGGTCGTGGCGATGGCGGTCTTCGTCGTGATCCTGGGGATCTTCGGGGTCGTGTTCCTGCGGGGGAGCGCTCCGGTCGTGCAGGTGGTCGCGGCGAGGCCGATGGGCCAGGGCGGCGCGCCGACGTTGCTCAACGCCAGCGGCTACGTCACGCCGCGGCGGCGGGCCACGGTGGCGGCCAAGATCACCGCTCGGGTGGTCGAGATGCTGGCGGACGAGGGGATGGTCGTGCAGGCCGGGCAGGTGCTGGCCCGGCTCGACGACTCCGACGCCCAGAAGCGCCTGGCTGCGGCACGGGCGGCCCTCGGGGTGGCCACGGCGAACGTGCCCGTGCTCGAGGTCAACCTCGCCAACGCCGTACGAGAGCTCGCTCGGCAGCAGGACCTCGAGAGGGAAGGGGTGTCGAGCGTGCAGGCGCTCGACCTCGCGCGGACCACCCGTGACGGGCTGGAGGCCCAGCTTGTCGTAGCCCATGAGGGCGTTCGTCAAGCGGCGGCGAACCTCGCCACGGCGGAGCAGGACGTGGAGAACTGCACGGTCCGTGCGCCATTCGCGGGAATCGCTGTGTCCAAGGACGCGCAGCCCGGGGAGATGGTGTCGCCCGTCTCGGCCGGCAGCGGCTTTACCCGCACGGGTATCGCCACGATCGTTGACATGGCCTCTCTGGAGATCGAGGTGGACGTCAACGAGTCGTACATCGCCCGGGTTGTGCCGGACCAGAAGGTCGTGGCCACCCTCGACGCCTACCCCGACTGGCAGATCCCCAGCAGGGTGCGGACGGTGATCCCCACCGCCGACCGCCAGAAGGCGACCGTAAAGGTCCGGATCTCGTTCAATGCGCTCGATCCCCGAATCCTGCCGGACATGGGCGTCAAGGTCGCCTTCCTGGGTGACGAACGCCCACCCGACCAGCCGAACGTCAGGGCGCTTGTCCCACGGGAGGCGGTCCGGGAAGTTGACGGGATACAGGTTGTGTTTGCCTATCGTGACGGAGCACTGGAACGTCGTGCAGTGAGCGTCGGTTCGCCGCGCGGCTCGGACCTGGAGATCACGGCCGGGGTCTCGGCCGGCGAGCAGGTCGTCGTCACGGGTCCGGAAGGGCTGCACGACGGCATGCGGGTGAAGGTGAAGTGAGGCAGGCACGAGGTTTGAGCCACGAGGCACGAGTGGACACATGATGAGTCGCGCCTGGGTGGGCTGCAGGAGGGGGAAATGGTAAGAGTTGACGGTCGAGGCAACGGAGACAGCCTGGTACGCGTGCGAGACCTGGACAAGAAGTACCAGCGCGGTAGCGAGGAGATCGACGTCCTCCAGGGGCTCAACCTCGACGTGGACAAGGGCGACTTCGTCGCGTTCATGGGTCCCTCGGGGTCGGGCAAGACGACGCTGCTGAACCTATTGGGTGGGCTCGACCTTCCGACGGCGGGGAACATCACGGTGGCGGGCGACGAAATCACGCGCATGTCTGCGGGCAAGCTCACCGCCTGGCGTGCGCGGCACGTGGGTTTCATCTTCCAGATGTACAACCTGATCCCGGTCTTGACGGCGTTCCAGAACGTGGAGCTGCCGCTGCTTCTCACCAAGCTTTCCAAGTCCGATCGGCGGCGTCACGTGGAGACTGCGCTCGGCATCGTTGGACTGTCCGATCGGCTGGACCACTACCCCAGGCAGCTCTCGGGCGGTCAGGAACAGCGTGTGGCGATCGCTCGCGCCATCGTGGCCGACCCCACGTTCCTCCTGTGTGACGAGCCCACCGGCGACCTCGACCGGAAGAGCGCCGAGGAGGTCATGGTTCTGATCGACCGGCTTGTGAACGAGCACGGGAAGACCGTGCTCATGGTCACTCACGACCCGCGGGCAGCCGAACGTGCGCATGCGGTGCTCCACCTCGACAAGGGTGTCCTGGTGGAAGGCGCCAGGGTCACCGCATGAAGTTTTTCCGCCTGGTCCTCGCTCAGCTCCTGCGCAAAAAGGTGCGCACCACTCTGACCATCGGCTCGTTCACCGTTGCCCTCTTCCTGTACGGGCTGCTGGTCACGATCCGCGGGGCGTTCGTGGGCGGCGCTGACGTGGCGGGGGTGGACCGCCTTGCCGTCATCAACAAGACCTCGCTGATCATGCCGCTGCCCATCTCCTACCGCGAGCGGATCATGAGCGTGGCGGGAGTCTCGGGTGTTACGTTTGCGACGTGGTTCGGGGGCGTCTACCAGGACGAGAAGAACTTCTTTCCCCAGTACGCGGTGGACAAGGACACCTGGTTCGACGTGTACTCCGAGTACGTCATTCAGAAAGACCAGCGCGAAGCGTTTTTGCGCGATCGCCAGGCCTGCCTCGTCGGCAAGAGTCTCGGGAAGCGCTTCGGCTTCAAGGTCGGGGATCGGCTTCCGCTCAGGGGAACCATCTGGACCGGGGCATGGGAATTCAACGTCGTCGGCATCTACGAGGGCAACAGGCCGGAGGTGGACACGAGCGTCCTGCTGTTCCGTTTCGACTACCTGGAGGAGCGGCGACAGTTCGGTAAGGGTACCGTCGGGTGGTACACGGTGAAGCTCGGCAACCCCGACGACGCGGTAAGGGTCACGAAGAAAATCGACGGGGACTTCGCAAACTCGCCCTACGAGACCCTGACGCAAACGGAAAAGGCGTTCGCGACCTCTTTTGTCAAGCAGATGGGGAACATCCAGTTCCTCGTCCTGGTCATCGGTTCGGTGGTTTTCTTCACGCTGCTGCTGGTCACCGGCAACACGATGGCGATCGCGGTGCGGGAGCGAACCGGGGAGCTTGCGGTGCTCAAGACCGTGGGGTTCTCGGGCGTTGGGGTGCTGGGGCTCATCCTGGCCGAATCGGTGCTGCTCGCCGGCCAGGGCGGGCTCATCGGCCTCGGCCTCGCCAAGCTGTTCACCATGGGCGGCG
>MEKI01000005.1:25070-26905 GCA_001766905.1 Acidobacteria bacterium RBG_13_68_16 | reverse complement strand
ACGTTCTACCTGCCGTGGGGGTCGCTCGGTATCGGGTTCGCGCTCGCCGTGGCCGTGGGCATCATCGCGGGCCTGCTCCCGGCGGTCGCGGCGATGAGGTTGCGTGTCGTCGACGCGCTGCGGAGGGTGTGAGATGTCCATCCCGATCAGCTACAACGTTCGCAGCGTCCTGCAGCGCTGGACTTCCACGATCGTCGCGGTGCTTGGCATCGCCGGTACGGTTGGCGTGTTCGTGGCGATGCTCGCCATGGCGAACGGATTCCGGGCCACGCTGGTGGCGTCGGGCTCGCCGCGCAACGCGATCGTTCGGCGGGCCGGGGCCGACTCGGAGATGGTGAGCGTGGTCTCGCTCGAGCAGCTCCGGGTGATCGAGGGCGCAGCCGGGGTCGCGCGCGATGCGCGAGGACCCCTCGTGTCGGGGGAGGTGGTGGTGATCGCCGCGTTCCCGCTGGCCAGCACCGGAACCGACGCAAATGTCCAGGTGCGCGGGGTCTCACCGCGGGCCATGGAGGTCCGTGAAAACGTGCGGGTGACGGCCGGCCGCTTCTTCCAGCCGGGTCTCGCGGAGCTCGTCGTCGGGCGAAACGCTGTGCGCACGTACGCAGGGCTCGGGCTCGGAAGCAGGGTGCGCTTCGGGGGCGGGGACTGGACGGTGGTCGGGGTTTTCGACGCGGGGGGCAGCGCCTTCGACTCCGAGGTGTGGTGCGATGCCAACGTCTTGAGCGAGGTCTACAAGCGGCCGACGAACGTGTTCCAGTCGGTCACGGCGCGCCTCGACTCGGCCTCCGCGCTGACGGGGTTCAAGGACGAGCTGACAGCCGACCCAAGACTGTCCGTGCAGGTCGAGCGCGAGACGGATTACTACGAGAGGCAGTCGCGGAGCTTGACGAGGCTCATCAAGGTGCTGGGCTTCCTGGTTGCGATCGTGATGGGGATCGGCGCAGTGTTCGGCGCTTTGAACACCATGTACTCGGCGGTCGCCGAGCGGTCGCGCGAGATCGCCACGATGCGCGCCGTCGGATTTGGGGCCGGGACCGTCGTCGCCTCGTTCCTGATCGAATCGCTCTTCATCGCTTTGGTGGGCGGCGCGCTGGGGTGTCTGGCCGTGCTCCCGATGAACGGCTTTACCACCGGGACGATGAACTGGCAGACGTTCTCACACCTGGCGTTCGCGTTCAGGATCACGCCCGGGTTACTGGTGCAGGGGATCACCTTTGCGCTACTGATGGGCCTGGTAGGGGGCGTTCCCCCCGCCATCCGCGCCGCCCGCCGCCCGGTCGCTGTCGCCCTGCGGGAACTCTGAAGCCGACTCGCGGGCGAGCCGCCTTCGCACCCTAACCCGGAGCGCAGCGAGAGAAGAGCGCTCATCGTGAAGGGCACCTAGACCGCTTCCGTCCAAGAACCCTGGAATCAGGCCTCGAGCCTGGGCGGTCGGGCCGGAGGAACTAGAACTTCAACCCTATGCCGATCCAGTAGTTCGGGCCGGTGAAGTCCGTGTCGGCCGTCACCTCGGGCGCGGGGGCGAGCGACCCGGTCGCCGGAACGGTGCCCGCCATCCGCGCCGCCCGCCGCCCGGTCGCTGTCGCCCTGCGGGAACTCTGAAGCCGACTCGCGGGCGAGCCGCCTTCGCACCCTAACCCGGAGCGCAGCGAGAGAAGAGCGCTCATCGTGAAGGGCACCTAGACCGCTTCCGTCCAAGAACCCTGGAATCAGGCCTCGAGCCTGGGCGGTCGGGCCGGAGGAACTAGAACTTCAACCCTATGCCGATCCAGTAGTTCGGGCCGGTGAAGTCCGTGTCGGCCGTCACCTCGGGCGCGGGGGCGAGCGACCCGGTC
>MEKI01000005.1:20395-25055 GCA_001766905.1 Acidobacteria bacterium RBG_13_68_16 | reverse complement strand
GATGCCGCCGTAGATGAAGGGGACGACCCGGGTGCAGGACGGGCAGGGGAGGAAGTGGGTCACGGCGTACACGTCGAAGTAGGTGTTGTACCTCTGCTCGAACGACAGTCTGGCGTCGCCGGCCTCGGTCGGGATCGTGCTCTTTCCCTCGATGGCCCCCGCGCTGTAGTCAAGCTGGAGCCCAACCTTCCAGTACGGGGAGACGCGCTTGAACAGCTGCGCTCCGAGACTCAGGTTGGCCACGTCGCTCCAATCATCAAAGTTCGCCCCGAACATCTGGTTTATCTGCTGGATCTGGTTGTTGGTGACCGTCTGCTTCGGGTAGCTCTGCTGGAGGTAGAAGGTGAAGTACGAGGGGGATGGGTCGCCTGCGTACGCAGGCACGCTGCCGGCGACGCCGAGGCAGACGAGGAGAGCCGCCCACGCCAGCACACGTCCGGTGCTCCTCAGCCGGCCGGGGCGAAGACACAGGGGGGGACAGCCGCGTGTTGAGACTTTTGGCTTTTTCATGCCCGCATCTTATGACAAAACCGCGATGCCAGGCAATCTACACCCCGCAGCCGGGCCGAACCGCACTTGCCGCTGGTTGGGGCCGCTGTTAGGATGGCCGCGCCCGCCGTGCGGGCACTATGGCAACCCACGAAACGCTGTTGATCCTGGATTTCGGCGGCCAGTACACCCAGCTCATCGCGAGAAGGGTGCGCGAGCTGGGTGTGTTCAGCGAGATCCATAGGGGCGAAATGCCGGCGGGCGAAATGAGGCGCCTTTCGCCAATCGGCGTAGTGCTCTCCGGCGGCCCGGCCTCGATCTACGAAGCCGGCGCTATCCAACCCGACCCGGGTGTTTTCGGACTCGGCGTCCCGGTGCTCGGCCTTTGCTACGGGCAACAGGCCATGGCGCACCTCCTGGGTGGAAAGGTGGAGCCTTCGGGGAGCCGCGAGTACGGCGCGGCTGAGCTGGAGGCCGACCTCGCCTGCCCGCTGTTCGCGGGGACGAAGGCGGTGCAGCGGGTGTGGATGTCGCACGGCGACCGGGTCGAGAGGCTACCGGACGGGTTCAGGGTCATTGGACACACGGCCAACGCGCCGGTCGCGGCCATGGCCGACGAGGCCCGCCGCCTGTACGGGATCCAGTTCCATCCCGAGGTTCGGCACACGGAGCTGGGTCGGCAGATTCTCGACAACTTCCTCTCGATGTGCAAGGCGCGACGTGATTGGACCCCGGCATCGATCCGACGCGAGGCCGTCTCGCGGATCCGCGACCGGGTGCCGGAAGGCCGGATCATCGTGGGGCTCTCGGGCGGGGTGGACTCTTCGGTAACCGCCCTCCTGTGCCGGGAGGCGGTCGGGGGACGCACGGTTCCTATATTCGTGGACACCGGCCTGCTGCGCCTCGACGAGGGCGACAGCGTGCAGCGGCGCTTCGAGGGGTTCGGGTTGAAGGTCGACCGGGTCAACGCGGCGGATCGTTTCTTGGCCCGTCTGGCGGGCGTCGACGACCCCGAGGAGAAGCGGCGCCGGATCGGGCACGAGTTCATCGCGGTTTTCGAGGAGGAGGCGCGGCGTTTTCCGGACGCGCGCTTCCTGGCGCAGGGGACGCTCTACCCGGACGTGATCGAGTCCACATCGGTGCGGGGGCCCTCGGCAACGATCAAGACGCACCACAACGTGGGCGGGCTGCCCGAGCGGCTGGGCCTCGAGCTGATCGAGCCTCTGCGGGAACTGTTCAAAGACGAGGTGCGCCGGATCGGCGAGGAACTCGGCCTGCCGCCGGAGTTTGTCTGGCGGCACCCGTTCCCGGGGCCGGGGCTTGCGGTGCGAATTCTGGGCGACGTGACCCCCGAGCGCGTCCTCCTGCTGCAATGCGCCGACGCGATTTTCATGGAGGAGATCGGCGCGGCCGGGCTCTACCGCGAGATCGCCCAGGCGGCCACGGTGCTTCTGCCGGTCCGTAGCGTCGGCGTGATGGGAGACCAGCGGACGTACGAGAACGTCGCCGCACTGCGGGCAGTGACGACCGAGGACTTCATGACCGCGGACTGGTACCGCTTCCCCCCCGAAGTTCTGGACAGGGTTGCGCGGCGGATCGTCAACGAGGTTCGGGGTATCAACAGGGTGGTGTACGACGTGACGTCGAAGCCGCCCGGCACGATCGAGTGGGAATGAGGCAGGGGAGAGCGAAGGGTGGAGAGTGAAAGGCAGCGGCCGTGCGCGGTGCGAGCGGGGTCTCGACCGCAGGTTTCCTGTTCATCGTCTTCGAACTTTCAACTCTTGACTGTGAAAAAGGTCGCCGGTTCAGCCATACCCGGCGGAGCTGCTCGGCTACGCCAGGCCGGGCCACGGCGCGGTGGGTTCGCGCCGGTACACCGTGGGAGGTGAGTCGTGGCGAAGCGCAAGGTCATCATCATGGGAGCCGCGGGACGGGATTTTCACAACTTCAACTGCCTCTTCCGGAACAACCCGGAAGCGGAAGTGGTGGCGTTCACCGCCACCCAGATCCCCGACATCGAGGGTAGGGTGTACCCCCCTTCGCTTGCGGGGCCGCTCTACCCTCAGGGGATCCCCATCTACCCTGAGCACGATCTCGAGAAGCTGATCAAGCAGCACGAAGTTGACGATGTGTGGTTCTCGTACTCGGACGTGTCCCACCAGTACGTGATGGACAAGGGCTCGCACGTTGTGGCGTGGGGCGCCAACTTCGGTATCTGCTCGGTGCAGCACACGATGCTGAAGTCCACAAAGCCGGTCATCGCAATCTGTGCGGTGCGTACCGGCGTCGGCAAGTCGCAGACGACCCGGTACGTGTCGCGGATCCTCAAGAAGCTCGGCAAGAAGGTCGTGGCCATCCGCCACCCGATGCCGTACGGGGACCTGGCGAAGCAGGCATGCCAGCGCTACGAGACCTACGAGGACCTGGACAAGTACGACTGCACGATCGAGGAGCGGGAGGAGTACGAGCCGCACATCGACAGCGGCTTCATCGTCTACGCGGGCGTTGACTACGAGATGATCCTGCGCGAAGCGGAGAAGGAGGCGGACGTCATCCTCTGGGACGGCGGCAACAACGACACGCCGTTCTACAGGCCCGACCTCCACATCACACTGGTGGACCCCCACCGGCCTGGCCACGAGCTGACCTACTACCCCGGCGAGTCCAACTTCGTCATGGCGGACCTGCTCCTCGTGAACAAGGTGCAGACCGCCGACCCCATCAAGGTCGAGGAGGTTCTCGACACGTGCCACAGGTACAACCCGAGGGCCCGGGCCATCAAGTGCGCCTCGAAGATCTTCGTGGACAGGCCCGAGCTGATCGCCGGGAAGAAGGCGCTGGTGGTCGAGGACGGCCCTACCCTCACCCACGGCGGTATGGCCTACGGGGCCGGCTGGTTCGCGGCCAGGAACGCCGGCGCCGCCGAGATCGTGGACCCCAAGCCGTACGCGGTCGGGAGCATCGCCGAGACCTACAAGAAGTACCCCAACTCGGGCCAGATCGTCCCTGCGATGGGGTACTCTGACCAGCAGATCGCGGACCTCGAGGCGACGATTAATGCCACTCCGTGTGATGTGGTGGTGGAAGGAACACCGATCGACCTCACACGCGTGCTCAAGGTCAACAAGCCGATCGCCGAGGTCACGTACGAGCTTGAGGAGCTGGAGCCCGGCGTCATCGAGTCGCTGGTTCTCAAGGTCGTGGCGTAGGGCGTGGAGTGAAGCGGGCGGCCGGCCCTAGCGGCGCAAGCGGTGAGGGGGGGAAGCAGCAGGGTGGGCCCTCGGCTGGGCGGGAAGGCCCTGCCTCCCGCGAAAGGAAGTCCGGGGCGTCATCGAGCAGAGGGTCAGGTGCGTGGTCAAGTAGGACTAGGCGACGTTGCCTGAGGAAGAGAAGGGCGGGACTCGATCCCGCCCTTTGTTTCAGGTCCGAGGGACCGAAACGGCGCGCCGTCAACGCGGGGCCGGGCTCATCCCGCGGGCTGAGGTCCCCGGCCGAAATCCTTTTCGGCGAGCGCCGCAAACACCAGCGCGGCGATCCCGAGTGGCAGGAAGCAGAAGACCGAGGCGGCTGCACCGACCACAAGAAGCCAAAAGTGCTCCCGGCGCACACCGTACACGCCGCCGATGATCGCAAGCACGGCTAGGGCGAGGATGAGGACCGAAAGTGGGATGAACACCAATAGGGGGAGCAGTGGGAGCCCTTGCGGCATGTGGCCCGGGATCGAGCTCAACACGGCGGAGACGCCAACCCCGACGGCTCCCAGCACGAGGCTTCCAAAGAGGGCGCTGACGCCGGCAATGATGGTGAGTACGCCGGCTATCTTGGCGTTGGAAGATGACGTGGGCTCCACGCTCTGCCTCCCGGGCCGGCTCGCGAAAAGCCGCGAACCGCGCCCCACGTCTCTTCTACGCCTTCGATCGTGAGAGGTTGCCCATTCGGTCGGTCGCGGCCGTGACATGCCGGTCGGCCGGCGGAGCGCGCCATCACGTCCTGGGTGCTGGAGCAGCGGCCGTGTGTTGAGCAGCCCGGCGGCCTTAGTGGCGGCAAACGCCGCTGAAATGAACCGCGCCCACTCATCGCTTTCCATTCACGAGGGGGACGCAAGTCAATGACGGCGATCGGGCAGCCCGAGGCAACCGAGTACGCGCCGTACTACGAGCGTTACGTGGCC
>MEKI01000005.1:17171-20378 GCA_001766905.1 Acidobacteria bacterium RBG_13_68_16 | reverse complement strand
GAAGGCGGCGCTGCCCTCTTTCGACGAGAACGAGTACGCCCGCCAGTCGGGCCACGACCGGCTCACGCTGGCGGAGCTTGTGGAGGAGTTCGAGAGCGTGCGCAGGGGGACGGTCTTGCTTTTGCGGCATCTCCGCGGCGAGGCATGGCTGCGGGTCGGCGTGGCGAGCGGGAAGCCGGTCTCCGTCCGGGCTCTTGCACACATCATGGCGGGACACGTGGCACACCACCTCGCAATCCTGCACGAGCGGTACGGTGTGCCGATCGGGGCCTGATCGCCACGGTGGGACTCCCAGGCTGCTGCGGCATCTGCGGCCCCTCGCGATGCGGCCGACGGGCAAACCGGCGGTTCCTAGTTGGTGGTGCGCGGCGAGGGCGGCGCGAGTACTACCTGCGCGCCGGGGAGCACCTCGAACGTCATGCCCGGCGGCTCGATGTGCGATGGGTTTCCGTCGAAGTGGCAGGGGAGCGGCACGGCGGTTTCCAGTTCGAGGCGCGTGAAGCGCAGCTCGTGGGAGCCGCGCTTCTTCGCAATGGTGCCCTGGACTGCAGCCACCAGGCGGGCCAGCCGGGCCGGGACGGACGTGGCTTCAACGAGCAACGCGTCAAGGCTGCCATCGTCGGGCAGCGCCGCGGGCGTGAGACGGAACCCGCCTCCCGTGGTCACGCCGCTGTGGATTGCCAGGATGGTCATGCGGCCTCGGTACTTGAACGGCCCGGTCGAGAGGGCGATCTCCGGGCAGTCGTAGCTGAACAGAGTTCCCGCTGCGGCGGCGAGGTAGGCGGCGATCCCGCGCACGAACTTGATCTTTGTCGAGTTGACGTTGATCGCCCCCAGCAGGCCGATGCCGATGGCATTGAGCACCACGCGGTCGCCGGCGCGCATGAGGTCGACCCGCCGGGTCGTTCCGGCAGTGATGACCTGCACCGCGGCCTCGAGGTTGACCGGGACACCCACTGTCCTCGCGGCGTCGTTGCCGGTACCGAGCGGCAGGATGCCCAGGATCGCACCGCCTGCGTCGTAGAGGCCTTGGACGGCCTCGCAGATCGTCCCGTCGCCGCCGGCAACCACGACCACGGTCTCGCCGCGCCTCACGGCCTCGGCGGCAAGGTGGGTGGCATGGCCGGGCGCTTCCGTGAATACAAGGGGCGGGTCGAACCCGGCCGCGCGCAGTCGCGCGTGCAGCCGGGGCCACTGCCGGCCCAACCGCCCGCCGGCCGCCGCCGGGTTCACAATCAGGAGCACCGCGGCATTATAGGCAACTCTGCCGCCAGGGGCACAACTTGCGAGCGAGACCGGATCACCCCAGGCTACAATCGCCTATGCCCGACTTTGACGCGATCGTGCTCGGCTGCGGGCCTGGCGGGAACACCGCGGCGTATCGTCTGGCTGCCGCCGGTGCGAACGTCCTGATGCTGGAGCGTGAGAGGCTCCCGCGGCACAAGGTGTGCGGCGGGGGCCTGTCGCGCAAGACCCTCCGCGAGCTGCCGTTTCCGGTGACCCCGGTCGTGGAGCGCGAGGTCGCTGGGGCATACATCGCCTACCGCGGCTCGCGGCCGATCTACTGCAGCGAGCCCGGAATCGGGGCGATGGTTCAGCGCAGCACATTCGACGCCTTCATGACGCGAAAGGCGACAGAGGCTGGCGCCGCCCTCTGGGAGGGATGCTCGTTTCAAGGGTACGAGAGCCGGGATGGGGTCGTGTCGGTCCAGACCGACCGCGGCACGGCAACCGCGCGGGTTCTTGTGGGGGCGGATGGCGTCCACAGCCTGGTGCGCAAGCAGCTCTACCCCGACGCCCGCCCCATGGTCGTGCCCGCGATAGAGGCTCTCCTTGTCCCGGCGGCAGGGGTGCTCGAGCAGATCGGCGAGAACTGTATCTTCGACCTCGGGATCATCCCGGCCGGATACGCCTGGGTGTTCCCCAAGGCCGATCACCTCAACATCGGGCTCTACAGGTTCGCCAAGCGACGCGACAACCTCGCCATGAAAGCACTGCTGGAGGGCTTCATCGAGCGCTACAGGATCCTCAGGGGCCACCGTGAGGCCAAGGTCAAATCGTTCGTGATTCCGGTGCGGCCGGTGGCCGCAAGCCTGGCACACGGCAACGTAGTCTTGGTCGGCGACGCCGCCGGCGTGGGCGAGGCCTTTTACGGCGAGGGGATCTACTACGCGGTGAGGAGCGGGAACCTTGCGGCAGACGCGATCCTGGCGAACCTGCAGGGGCACGCGCCGCTGTCCGGCTACGACCGTGCGATGCGCGGGCTGCGCCGTGACCTCTTCTTCTCGCGACTGACGGCGAGGCTGTTCTACCTCTCGCCCCGCCTCGGCTTCCGGTTCGGTGTCCGGACAAAGAGGGTCAGCGACCTGTTCGCCGGGGTGATCGCGGGAACCGTGAGGCCCGGCAGGTGCCTGCTCACGTTCCTCCTGCTCGCCCCGCACTGGCTGGTCGCCCGGAAGACGGCCGCCGTGCAATCACCGCTCTTCGACTGAGGGGAAGGGAAGAAGGGAAGAGAGCACGAGACGACGAAACGCGGCGCACTGACCCCGCTCATTGTCTTCCCTTTGCCGTTTGCCCTCTTATGTTTTGCCGTCACAACGCTACCGTCCGTCCGCCATCAAGCGTCAACACCTGCCCGGTCATGGTCTCGGTGCCCTCGAGCAGGTAGCGGACGGCGCGCGCGATCTCGCCCGCGCCGCCTTCGCGGCGGAGCAGCGTGCGGGCGAGGAGCTTCTCGCGGGTGGTCTCGTCGTAGCCGTCCGGGAAGAGCGCGATGCCCGGAGCCACCGCGTTGACCCGAACCTCCGGCGCGAGCTCAACCGCCAGGCCCCTGGTTGCCGCGATCAGGGCGGCCTTGGAGATCGAGTAGGCAATGTGATCGCGCAGCGGGAACAGGCCGTAGATATCCACGATGTTGACCACCGCCCCCCGCTGTGCGCGCAGAAAGGGGGCGCAGGCTTGTGCAAGGAAGAGGGGCGCCTCGAGGTTCGTGCGCAGCACCTCGGAGAGCCGGGCCGCCGTGAGCTCGGGGAACGGCGTGCGGGTGAAGACCGCCGCGTTGTTGACGAGGGCGTCCAGGACGCCGAGTTCGGCCTGGACGCGGGCGACGAGGGTCGCGCGTGCGTCGGTGTCATCGAGGTTGGCCTCGATCGCGAGGGCGCGGCAGCCCTTTCGATGGAGCTCGTCCACCAGCTCGCGCGCAGGTGC
>MEKI01000005.1:14789-17158 GCA_001766905.1 Acidobacteria bacterium RBG_13_68_16 | reverse complement strand
TAGGTGAACGCCACCTGCCAGCCCGAGAGAGCGAGCTCGGTAACGATGCCGCGACCGACGCGGACTGCGCCACCCGTGACCAGCGCAACGCGGTCCCGGCGGCTCACTCCGTGAGCTCCACGGCCAGGGGCCGCGGGGGGTGGGGGTCTTTGGCCAAGAGCGTGCGGGCGAGCTCGTCGAGCGAGATCTTCAGCACGGGGTGGGCGAGAGTCGGTGCGAGGTCGGCCAGCGGCACCGCGACGAATGGCTCCTTCGCCACCAACTGGGAGGGGAGCTCGACGGCGCCGAAGCTCCCCACCAGGCCATCCACGAGCACCAGGTCGAGGTCCACGCTGCGAGGCCCGAACGGGCGCTGGAGGTCGCGGTGCCGCCCCAGGATCTCCTCGATGAACCGGAGCGCCCCCTGGACCTTCTGGGGCGGCTCGTCGTTCTCGATCTCGACGACCAGGTTCCAAAAGTCAGGCTGGTTCGTGTCGCCCACCGGCGCCGTTAGATAGACCGGGGAGATGGCGTTGACTCGGAAGCGGCGCCGCAGCTCCACAAGGGCACGCGTCAGGTTTTGGCGCGGCTCGATGTTCGAGCCCAGGGAAACGAACATTCGCATCAGCCTGACCGACCTTCGCGCTTTCGTTCGATCTCGACGCCCACGGCCTCGGCAAAGCGCACAGCCCCGGGCTTGGCGACCCTCACCGTCACCGAGTCGGCTCTCGGGAAGTCGGCCAGAATGGCGGCAGCGATCCTCTCCGCCATGGTCTCAACGAGCTGGAAGGTGCTGCCCTCCACGAGCCGCTGAACTCGCTTGCTCACGGCCTTGTAGTCGAGCGTGAGGGAAGAATCGTCGGCTGAGGCGGCCGGCCGGCAGTCGGCCGTCATCTGCAAGTCGATGCGTACCTTCTGCGTCACCTCGCGCTCCCACGGCTGCACCCCGATGACGCAGTAGAGCTCGAGACCGTGGACGAATACCCTATCCCCCATCAACCCTCCTGTCATAAGTCTAGCAGCGGCGCGTGCGGTAACCTGCCCCCGGTGGGCAGCGCGACGGGCACACGATGGATTCCTCTGGTTGCCGAGGTGGAGTGGTACGCCGGCCACCGGAGCTTCGAGCGTCCCTTCGCGCTTCGGGTGGGCGCGGTGAGGCTTGCGTTGACCGTCGAGTCGGTCGCTTCGGTGGGTTCGCCTGTCGCCGGGCGGGCGGCCGTGCGGATCTTCATCGCAACCGACGATGGCGGACGGCGTCTGCGCATCACCGTCGACGGCGAGGGTTGGACAAGCGTCGAAGCGGAGCACCCCGGCTGAACCGCCCGGCTCTGCTACCATGGCCCGCGATGGAGAATCTGGTCCTGCGGCTTCCGCAGATCGTCATCCAGCTGCTGGCGTTCGCCGTTGCGATCTCGGTCCACGAATCGGCCCATGGCTGGGTGGCGGAGCGCCTCGGCGACCCCACCGCCCGCTGGCTCGGGCGCATCACGCTCAACCCGATCAAGCACGTGGACCTCATCGGAACGATCATCTTCCCGCTCATGCTGGCATTTCTTGGCGCGCCGATCATCGGCTGGGCCAAGCCGGTCCCGTTCGTGACCCGTAACCTGCGCAACCAGCGGCGGGACCCGGCGCTGGTGGGCCTGGCGGGCCCCGGAGCCAACCTACTCGTGGCCGTGGGGGTCGTCCTGGTGCTGGTCGTCCTGAAGGCGGTGATGCCGTCGTTCCGGGACCTGCTGAACGCCATGATCATGGCGGGGGCGCTGGGCGCTTCCGGCATCGCGGCCCCGCTCATCTACCTGCTCTTCTCGCTGGCGATGGTCAACCTGGTGCTGGCCGTGTTCAACCTGATTCCGATTCCGCCTCTCGATGGTAGCCACGTTGTAGGGGCCCTGCTGCCGCCGCGCCTGCACTGGCAGTGGGTTCGGCTCGAGCGCTACGGTTTTCTGCTGCTCTTCGCGCTCCTGTGGACCGGCTTCCTGGGCATCATCTTCAAGCCGTTTGTGAACGCACTGCTATGGATCCTGTTCTCCTAGCCCCGGACCAGCCGCCGATGCCGTCCGTCGTCCTGCCGGTGTTCGAGGGCCCGCTGGACCTTCTCCTGCACCTCGTGCGCGAGGAGAAGGTTTCGATCTGGGACATCCCGATCGCCAAGATCTGCGGCCAGTACCATGAGGCGCTTCGGCAGATGGAGGAGCTGGACCTCGAGGTGGCCGGCGAGTACCTGGTGTACGCGGCGTGGCTGCTTCTGATCAAGTCGCGGATGCTGCTGCCGCGCCACGAGGGCGAGGAGAAGGACCCGAGGCTAGAGCTTGTCGAGCGGCTGGCCGAGTACGAGAAGGTGAAGACCGCTGCGGCTGAGCTGGCAGGCCTGGCCGAGCTGCGGCGGG
>MEKI01000005.1:10818-14777 GCA_001766905.1 Acidobacteria bacterium RBG_13_68_16 | reverse complement strand
TACGCTTCGCAGCGCCGCCGGCGCCGGCCGATGTGGAGCTTGACCTGGAGGACGTGGACGTTGTGGCGCTGGCGAATGCCCTCCGCGGGGTGCTGGAGCGGCACCTGCGCGAGCACCCGCCCGCGCTGCAGCTAGAGCCGATCCGCTTCTCGGTGCAGGAGAAGATCGTGGAGCTC
Organism: Acidobacteria bacterium RBG_13_68_16; assembly: GCA_001766905.1. Taxonomy (GTDB): domain Bacteria; phylum Acidobacteriota; class Thermoanaerobaculia; order Thermoanaerobaculales; family Thermoanaerobaculaceae; genus RBG-13-68-16. The sequence goes on along the minus strand of MEKI01000005.1, from coordinate 14,601 downwards.
TTCGAGCTGGTGACCCGCCAGCGCAGCTTCCCGCTGCTGTCCCACCTCCTGACGCGCCCTGACAGGTTGGAGAGCGTGACGTTGCTTGTGGCGGCGCTGGAGCTTGTTCGCCTTCGGACCGCGAACGCGCACCAGCGCCAACCGTTTGCCGAGATCTACCTGACCCCGACCGGGGCGCCGCTCCCGATGGATGGGCTGGGCGATGCCTGAGCTCAAGGACCTTACGGCGATGATCGAGGCCGTCCTCGCGGTTGCGGGGGAACCCGTGACCCTCGATGCGTTGGTGGTCGTGGCGGGGGAGAGGATAGAGCGAGCCCAACTGGAGGAGGCGGTCGAGGCCGTGCGGCGCCGTCACGATCAGGAGGGCAGCGGTCTCCAGATCGAGCACGTGGCCGGAGGGTTCCGCCTCGCCACGCGACCCGAGCACGAGGGAGCGCTGCGCGAGTACCTCGGCTACCGTTCACGGGCCCGCCTGTCGCAGGCGGCGCTCGAGACCCTGGCGATCGTCGCCTACCGGCAGCCGATCACGCTTCCCGAGATCAACTTTCTGCGCGGCGTGAACTGCGCGGCGGTTGTGCGGACGCTCCTCGAGCGCAAGCTGGTCCTAGTGGCGGGCAGGAAGCAGGTCGTGGGCACGCCGCTTCTCTACCGCACGAGCAAGGAGTTCCTCGTCCACTTCGGCCTGCCCGACCTCTCCGCGCTCCCGACGCCGGAGGAGGTGGAGCAAGTGGCCGGGGAAGGTGCCCGTGAGCCCTGAGCGGCTGCAAAAGCTCATTGCGCGCGCCGGCGTTTGCTCCCGGCGCGAGGCGGAAGAGTTGATCCGTGAGGGCAGGGTGACGATCAACGGTCGCCTGGCGGAGCTTGGGGACCAGGCCGACGCTAGGACCGATTCGGTGAAGGTGGACGGGAAGCGGCTCAAGCCGGCACAGAGGCTTCGCTACATCCTGCTGCACAAGCCGACCGGGTTCGTGACGACGACCGAGGACCCCGAGGGGCGCGCCACGGTGCTCGACCTTCTCGGCGGGAAGGTGGCGGAGCGGATCTTCCCGGTGGGGCGCCTCGACTACCACTCGGAGGGGCTGGTGATCCTCACCAACGACGGGGAGTTCGCCCTGCGGGTCGCTCACCCCCGCTACGGGGTGTTACGGGAGTACCTCGCCAAGGTGCGCGGTGTCCCCGGCGAGGACGCTCACGCCAAGCTGAGGCGCGGAACGGTCATCGAGGGACAGCGGCTGGTCCCGCACGCCCTGGAGTTGATGCGCCCGACGGCCTCAGGGATGAACTCGTGGTGGCGGATAGTCGTGGGGGAGGGGAAGACCCACGAGGTGAGGGAGATGTTCAAGAGGGTCGGCCACCCGGTTCAGAGGCTGATTCGGAGCGCGATCGGGGGTCTTCGGGACGCATCGCTGCGACCGGGGCAGTGGCGTGAGCTCACCGAAGACGAGATCGAAGCGCTGCGCAGTGGCGGACCGCGGGGCGGGAGGCAGGACAATGCGCGGACCAAAGGTGCCGGACTACATCCGACGACTGGCGATCTACGTGCCGGGCAAGCCCATCGAGGAGGTGCAGAGGGAGCTCGGGGTCAGCGACATCGTAAAGCTCGCCTCGAACGAGAATCCTCTCGGGCCGTCGCCATTAGCGGTCGCGGCTATCGAAAAGGCCCTCCCAAACCTGCATCGCTACCCGGACGGAAGCGGGTACGCTCTGCGCAAGGTCCTCGCCGCGCGCCACGGCGTTGACCTCGACCAGGTCATCCTCGGCAGCGGCTCCGTTGAGATCATCGAAATGCTGGCACGCGCCTACCTGGCGGACCGGGACGAGGCGGTCTACTCGCAGCAGTCCTTCGTTTCGTACCAGCTTGCGGTCGACCAGGTGAACGGTTGTGCCGTGACCACGCCGGCGACCGACGCACGTGCGCACGACCTGCCGGCGATGGCAAAGGCTGTGAGCGATCGCACCAGGCTGGTCTACCTGGCCAACCCCTGCAACCCGACCGGCACGTACTTCACCCGCCAGGAGTTCGACCGCTTCCTCGCCGATGTCGACGATCGCACGCTGGTCGTCGTCGACCAGGCTTACCACGAGTACGTCAGTCGGACCGACTACCCTGATGCCCTCGACGACGTCAGGCGCGGGTGCAACGTCATGGTGCTGCGGACGTTCTCAAAGGTCTATGGGCTGGCCGGGCTGCGGATCGGCTACGGCATGGCATCGCAGGAGGTCATCGCCACGGTCAACAGGGTGCGCTCGCCCTTCAACACCTCCTCGCTCGCACAGGTCGCCGCCATCGCAGCCCTGGAGGACGAGGAGTGGGTGCGAAGGTCGAGGGACCACAACCTGCGGGAGCTCGTGTTCGTGCAAGGGGAGCTGCAGCGGCGAGGGGTGCGGTTCACCCCCTCGGTGACCAACTTTGTGCTGATCGAATTCGAGGGCGACGTCAAGGAGCTGTTCGTCGAGTTCCAGAAGCGCGGGGTCATCATTCGGCCGGTGGGCGGTCCTGGCCTGGTCAACTGCGCTCGCGTGTCGCTGGGGACGAGAGCAGAGAACGAGCGTTTCCTCGCAGCGCTGGACAAACTGGTCCCCACCAACGCGGGCGTCTAGCGGCGGCCGCCCGGTTTTTCGGGGCAGGGACCTCAGGGGCGGGTACAATTGCCCCGGAGGACGAGCGATGGCCCGCTTCACGGTGACCTGCCCACACTGTCACGCGCTGCTGGATCTGGACGGCGACACCCAGGTGATCGTCGGGTCCAAGGCGCCGGAAAAGCCCAAGACCACAACCTCCCTGGAGGACCGCCTCCAGGCGCTCGGCAAGGAGAAGGCCGACGCTCGCGCCAAGATGGAGGAGGCGATGCGGACGGAGAAGGCAGGCGCGGCCATCCGCGAGGAGAAGTTCCGCAAGCTCCTAGAGGAAGCCAAGGACCAACCCGTGACCAAACCGATCCGCGACGTCGACCTGGACTAACCGGGCAATTCGGTGGGCTCCCCCACGCACGACTCGAGCACGACCACGGTGGCGCCCCACCCCCCCCGTTCTGGAGGCGCATCGTACGCCCTGGCCACGCACGGGAGGCGCGCCAGCAGTGAGTGGATGCGCGCCCTCTGGACCCCCCGCCCGCGCCCGTGGATGAGCCTCACCTCGGCAAGGCCCGCGGCACGCGCGGCCGTGAGGTACTCTTCCACCACATCGACGATGTCCTGGGGGGCGAAGCTGTGGAGGTCCAGGGAATCCTCGATGGGCAGCGCCAGCGGAGCGTCACCTTCGTCCATTCCCGGACCTCGTCGCCCTGCGACGTGCGAGCACCCAGAACCCGTACGCACCCTCGAGCAGCAGGACACCCCGCACGGCCTGCTCGGCGGGCGGCGCCGGGAGGGTCGCCAGCAGCAGACCCATGGCCACCACGACCAGCGCCATCCCGGCCATGGTCCACGGCACCAGGGGGTCGATGATGACCCGTTTTCGCCGGTCCCACCACAGGAGGCCCGCCATCGCCCACCCGAGCAGGATCAGCGCTGGGAGAGAAATCGGCCATCCCACAGGCGCACCTTAGTCCCTTGGCAGCGAGGCGGCAAGGGCGCCGAGACCCGTGGAGGAGCGCGATGGAGGCGGTGAAAGTCTCCGTGGTCGTGCCGGTGTACAACGAAGAGGGAACGGTCACGGAGCTGCTGGACCGCGTGGCGAACGCCCCGTTTCCCCCCGGGGTCAGCGAGGCGGAGATCGTGGTCGTGGATGACTGCTCGAGCGACGGCACGGCAGCCCGACTGGCCGGGTACAGGGTTCCATCG
>MEKI01000005.1:0-10811 GCA_001766905.1 Acidobacteria bacterium RBG_13_68_16 | reverse complement strand
GCAAGCCGTGCCGGTTCATCTGGGAACGGCACGAGCGCAACCGCGGCAAGGGAGCGGGGCTGCAGACCGGCTTCGCGAAAGCCTCGGGTGACGTGATCGTGGTCCAGGACGCGGACCTGGAGTACGACCCCGGCGACTATCCGGCGCTGCTGGGCCCGATCATCGGCGGCAAGGCGGACGTGGTGTACGGGAGCCGCTTCCTTTCGGGCCCGCACCGGGTGCTGTTCTTCTGGCACTCGGTCGGCAACCGGTTCCTGACGATGCTCTCCAACATATGCACGGATCTCAACTTGTCCGACATGGAGACGTGTTACAAAGTGTTCACCCGAGCGGTCAAGGAGCGACTAATCATCACGTCCGAACGTTTCGGGTTCGAGCCCGAGTTCACGGCACGGGTGGCGCGGATGGGCGTGCGTATCTACGAGGTCCCGATCTCCTACCACGGGCGAACGTACGCGGAGGGCAAGAAGATCGGCTGGCGCGACGGGTTCGAGGCGATCTGGTGCATTCTGAAATTCAACCTCTGGGCGCGCTAGCTCGGCCCCGCACAAGGTGTTCCCGAATTGTCAACAGGTCCGGGGAGTCGGCGAGTTCACGCCCGACGGGAGCGACGTCAAGGATGTGCAGAGTGAGTGCCGCCGCTATCCGGGGTACTTGCCGCAGATGTAATCCTCGAGCTGGCGGATCTGGAACTGCTGGTCCCGGCTCACCCAGCGCACCAGGTCGCCGATCGAGATCAGGCCCACCACCCTGCCCTCCGAGACCACCGGCAGGTGCCGGCAACGGCGCTCAGTCATCACCGCCATGGCCTCCTCGGTGCGGGTCGTGGGCTCGACGAAGATCACGTCCTTTGACATGACCTCTTCAACTGTGGTGGTGGCGGGGTCCCGACCGGCAAGGATTACCCGGGTCATGAGGTCCCGTTCGCTGAAGATCCCGATCGGGCGACCCTCCTCGCACACCATGAGGGCGCCGATCCGCCTGGCGGACATCATCTCCACGGCCGCCAGAACGGTGACCTCACCCGAGGCGTGATGGACGCTGGTGCCCTTCTCCTTGAGGATGCTAGCGATGGTATCCACTGTCCCCCCCGTGTGTGGCTTTCCCTTCTCAGAAAGTATCACGATTCCAGGTCGAGGGCGAGGAAGAAAGCCCGGACCGCGGCCGCCGGGTCCTCACGGCGCAGCGAGGCGGGGTCGCTCGCGGTCCAGTCGGCCGGCAGCAGCGAGACGTACGGCTCGGCGAGAAAGCGCTTGCAGACCAGCGCGATGACCCCGCGGTCCTCGGACGAGCGGATGAGCCTGCCCGCGGCCTGGACGACGCGAGTCATGCCCGGGATCAGGTAGGCGTACTCGAATCCGCGCTCGTAGCGGTCGTCGAAGTAGCGCCTGAGGAGCTCACGCTCGGGGCCGACCTGGGGCAATCCCGGCGAAACGACCATGACCTCGGACAGCATCTCCCCTGGATAGTCCACACCCTCGGCAAAGACCCCGCCGAGGACTCCCAGGAGAAGGACGGGTTCGTGGTTGCCACGCAGGCGGGCAAGCATCTCGTTGCGCAACCTGTCGGAGTCGTCCCCCCTCTGAACCTCGATCCGGTGACCCGGCGCCGCCAGGCGGGAGGCCACCTCCTGCAGAAAAGCGTAGGAGGGAAAGAGCACCAGCGCATTGCGGTCGGCAGGGGCAAGCTCCCCGACCAGCTCGGCGATGCGGCCGTACCAGCGCGGGCGGGCGCGAAACGTGGTGTCCACCTCGTCCACGGCGACGATCAGGCGGTTCTCACGTGGGAACGGTGAGGGCAGGGAGATGGTGTCGGTCCGGTCCTCGGCAAACCCGAGGAGGTCCCTGTAGAACTCGAACGGCTCCAGGGTGGCCGACATGGCCACGCAGCCGGCGGAGCGCGCCAGCACCGAACCCGTGAACCGCGAAGCGTCCAGGCAGAAGATCCGCAAAGCCTCGGCCTCGGGCTCCGCCGACGTGCGTTCCGCGAGGGGTACCAGTTCTCGCCCTCCGTCCTCCAGCAAGTCGGTGACGCGGGCCAGGGAGAGGAGGACGTCCAGCACGGGATCGCGCGCGAGCCAGAGCTCGGCGTCGCGTTTGAACGTGAAATAGGGGGCAACGAGCGCATCGAGGCCGATGCGGTACTCCGACAACGGTTGGGGCTCAAGCGTCGCCCTCTGGCTGCCCTCGCGTGAGCCGAGGGCGTCCGACACCCTGCCGGTGATGAACCGGTCGAGGTCGCCCAAAAGCGTGTTGAGCTCCCGGCAGACCCTGTGGCGGTGCCCCTCGACCAGGCGGCGCGCGTCACGCACAGTGGCCCGGGAGAGGCGCGGGGAGTAGTACTCGCGCGCGCGATCCACGAGGTTGTGGGCCTCGTCCACAATCAGGAAGGTGTTCTCCAGCGAGCCTTCCTCGGCCAGCCCGAAAAGCGCAATCGTCGGGTCGAAGACGTAGTTGTAGTCGCACACCACCGCGCTTGTCTCATCCAGGAGCTCCAAGGAGACCTCAAACGGGCACACCTCGGCGGCATGTGCGACCGCGTAGATACGGTCCGGGTCGAGGTGGGGCCCGGCGGAGAGCAGCGCCGGCAGCACCCCCCGCTCCGCGAGCTTGCTCCCGTAGTCGCGGGCGTGGAGGCAGAACTCCTCGTGGCAAACCACCTCGCGGTTGGCGCACATCTTGGCCTTGGCCCTGATCTGGATCGAGCTCCAGCCGCCGCGCTGCATCCCCTGCAAGGTCTGCACCGCAAGCGCCTGCTGGAGCGTCTTTGCCGTGAGCATTGCGACCCGACGCCCCGTGGCGAGCGCAAGCTTGACCGCCGGGTAGAGGGCGGCAGCGGTCTTGCCGACCCCCGTCGGCGCCGCGAGCAGGAGGTGGCGACCCGACTCAAGCGTATCCGCAACCGCGGCCATCGCTTCGTCCTGCACAGGGCGTGGGGAATCGAACGGAAAGGGAAGCTCCTCGGCCGCAGCACGCCACCTGGCGCGCGTGGCCTCGCGGGTCCGCTCCGCCGCTACCAGGGCGTGGAGGCGCGCGCGGAGGTAGGCCGTGACCTCACCCGGAGACCAGGCGACGTCCTCGACCCTGTGGTCTTGGCCGCCCAGGTCCACGAGCAGGAGGCGCGCCGAGGCCTCGCCGGAAGGGAACAGGCAGTAGGCGTAAAGCCGTGCCTGCCAGCGGTAGCGCTCGAGGCGCTCGCGGGCGAAGGGGTGGTGGAGCTCGGAGCGGAAGTGAAGGGTCTTGATCTCCTCCACGATATGGCGGCCATCGGGGCCCCGGGTGATGCCGTCGGCCCGGCCCAACACGCGCAGCCCCCAGCCGTCGATTGTGAGGGTGGCATCGACCGCAACCTCGCTGGTGTAGCGGGGATCCTCTTCCTGGCGCTGGCCCTGCACGATGCGGTGGAGCTCGGCGCCCACCGAGAGGCGGGTGAGGCCCTCCCCGGGGGCCCCGAGCCCGCCCCTCAGGACGTCGGGGAGGAGGTCGTGCACGGAGCAGGCGACCTGCCGCTTGTCGAGGTCGATGCGAACCGCCACCGCGGCCATTCTACGCGGACGACTCGTAGCCCGGGGGGCGCCGGTTGGCCGCGGCGCGGATCGCGGGGTAGAATCGCACCGCGGTCGAGGGCGCGGGGGGTGAATGGCGGAGATCCAAAGCGTGTTGAGGCCTTTGGAGCATTTCGAGACGCTGATGCAGGAGATCTACGCGAAGCTCGCTCAAAAGTTCGGCGGCGACACGGATGCTGCAGCGCTTTTCAGGAGGCTTGCGTTCGAGGAGCGCTCGCACGTGGGGCAGGTCCAGTTCTTGCGAAGGATTGCGCGCCAAAACCCTAGCCACTTCTCCGAGGTGGATGTCGATCTCGAGGCGATTCAGAGGGAGGTCGAGCAGATCGAGAGGGTCCACGCAGCCGCAGACCAGCTGTCCTTGCGCGAGGCGGTGGTGCTGTCAATCGAGTTCGAGAGCGGTGTGGCGGAGGTACACTCACGTCCGGCAATCGCTGGTTCCAACCGGGAGGTGGGGACCATGTTGCGGAGCCTGCACAACGCGGACCTCAAACACTACACATCGCTCGTGGAGTTCGCGCGAAAACGTGGTTTCCGAACCAAGTAAAGGCGACGCGAGTATCCTCGCGGGCTGTAGGGAGTGACGAAAGGGGGTAGGGGACGCGATGGCTGACCGGGGAAGGCCTCCGGACACGAGCCACGAGCTCTTCGAGCTTGGGACGAGGCGCCGCCCGGACATTGGGGCTACGGAGCAGAAGGAGACTTCGCTGATCGCGCAACTCCGGGAGCTCGAAAGCGAGTTTCGGGAAATAGGCCGGACGGCCCGCACCGTCGCTGAGGGGCTCTCGCACGGGCAGGTGAACTGGCGCCCGGGCTCGGGTCAGTGGTCGATCGCCGAGTGTCTCGGGCACCTGAACATCATGGGCTCCGAGGCGCTGTCGAGCATCGACGCGGGGATCCATGAGGCGCGCTCCAGGCAGTGGTACAGCCCAGGACCGTTCCGACTCGGTTTTTTCGCAAACAACCTCGTTCGCACCACCGAGCCCCCGGCCCGTTGGAAGCGCAACGCCAACCACAAGTTCGTCCCGCCCTCGGACCAGCCTGTCGGCGTTGTCGGGCCGGCAATCATCGATCTCCAAGATCAGTTCATCGCGCGTTTGCGTCTGGCCAACGGATTGAACCTCGCGAGGATTAAGGTCGCCGCCCCGGGCCGCCCGCTCCTTCGCCTGAACCTCTACGAGCTGTTCGTCTTCCTCGCGGCTCACGAGCGGCGGCACCTGGAGCAGGCCCTGAGTGTCAGACGTAACCGAATGCTCCCGAAGGCCGGTCCCGCCCGCCCGGGGGGCACGCCGCAACGCCTCTAGCGCCCCGGCTTCCCTTCAACCGCGAACTGCGCTGCTAGCATGGGTGGCGAGGAACGGACCATGGCGCGAGCGCCGTCGACCAGACGCCCGGTACGGGCTCAGCCGTCGCGGATTCACGGCGATGTCAAGGGGGGACGCAGGACGTGGGAGGCCGTTTACTCGCTGGTGCGCGCCATCCCGCACGGTCGCGTCATGACCTACGGACAAATTGCGGGCCTGCTCGGCAACCTGCTCTCGCCCAAGGCCGTGGGCTGGGCGATGCATACCTGCCCGGACGACGTGCCCTGGCACCGGGTCGTGAACGCTTCGGGTGCCTGCTCCACCGAAAGGCGAGGCGACATGCCGCCAGGCCTCCAGCGGGCGCTCCTCGAGGCCGAGGGCGTCGATTTCCGCCTCGACGGCACCCTCGACCTGGCGCGCTGGCGCTGGGAGCCGACCGCGAGTCCAGTAAGTCTGCGAGGGCTCGGGCGCCGGCGCTCTCGGCGGGAAGGATAGAAACCGGCGTGGGCAACGACGCCCCTGTTGGCGAATTCTTCCAGCGCCTTCTCCCTGACTACCTGGCGGTGCTGCTCGTCGAGCGCGGGCTGGCAACCCACACGGTCGCGTCGTACCGCCGCGATCTGGAGAGCTTCGGCCGCTGGCTCGCTGCCCGACACATCGACACCCAGGGGTGCGAGCGGGCGCACCTGCGTCGGTACATCACCGAACTGCGGGGCCGTGGCCTCTCCGCCCGGTCGGCGGCGCGGGCACTGGCCGCCCTGAGAGGGTTGTTCCGCCACCTGCTCGAGCGTGGCATCACAACGGGGGACCCGACGTTGGAGCTCGAGTCGCCGAAGCTGATGCGGCCACTCCCGTACTTCCTGTCGAGTGAGGAGGTGGACGCCTTGCTGGCGGCGCCCGATGCCACGAAGCTGCTCGGGCTGCGGGACCGCGCGATGCTGGAAACGCTCTACGCGACGGGCGTGCGCGTCTCGGAGCTGGTCTCTCTGACGCTCGGCCAGCTGCGCCTCGACCCCGGGTACGTCAAGGTGTGGGGGAAGGGTGGCAAGGAGCGGATCGTGCCCGTCGGCTCCAAGGCGCGCGAGTGGCTGGTGCGCTACCTGGAGGGCGCACGGCCCACCCTTGACAAGAAGCACCACGATGCCGTCTTTCTCACGGTGCGGGGTGTGGCAATGACGCGCCAGTGCTTCTGGCAGCTCGTCAAGAAACACGGGCGCACCGGTGCGGTCAGGACACACCTGTCGCCGCACGTGCTGCGTCACTCGTTCGCGACCCACCTGCTCGAGCACGGGGCGGACCTACGGGCGGTGCAGGCGATGCTCGGGCATGCCGACATCTCGACGACCGAGATCTACACCCACATCAGCAGGGAGCGGCTGCGCGCCCTGTACGACAGCAAGCACCCACGCGCATGAGAGACGGCCAGGGGCTGAAGTGGGTGCGGAGCGTTCGGACGCGTGCGGCCTGGGTCCTGGCGCTGTCTCTTGGCCTGGCAGGGGTCTGCGACGCGCAGTATCTGGCGGTCTTCGTCGACGGTCGGATCCTGCCAGTCGCCAGCGCGAGCCTGGTGGGCGACATGCGTATCCGCCTCGACCTCGCCGGGGGAGGCGCACTGGAAATCCCGCTCTCGCGCCTCGACCGGGTGATCGAGGACGCGGTGCAAGGGGCGTCGGAGCCGATTCCGCCGCCCTCGTGCCGTCCCGCGTTCGAGGAACGTAAGTTGCCGGAAGGTACCCCGTTTGCGCAGGAGATCGTCGACGCGAGCCGTGCGGCAGACCTCCACCCGCTGCTGGTGGCGGCCGTCGTCGAGGCGGAATCGGCCTTCAACCCCTTTGCCGTGTCGAAGGTCGGCGCGGGAGGCCTGATGCAGCTGATGCCCTCGGTGTGGCTCCCGCAGCGAGTCGCCAACCCCTACGACCCGAAAACCAACCTGCGCCTGGGATGTCGGCACCTGAAGGGGTTGCTCGACCGCTTCGGGGACCTCTCGCTGGCGCTCGCCGCGTACAACGCGGGCGTGGCAACGGTTGAGAAGAGCGCCGGGGTGCCGCCGTACCGGGAGACGCGAGAGTTCGTACGCCGCGTCCTCGGCCGCTTCTGCCCGAGCCTCGCGTCCAGCGACGGCCGATCGTGAAACAACCTATAATGCGCCTGCTTCCTCCGGCGGGGAACAGCAGGCCGGCTTACAACGGTTCTTGAGTATGTGTGGGAGGGTACAATGAGCAACTCGGGAGGGAAGCTGTCGCTGCCGGCGGCCAGGAGTGGGGGCCAGGCGGCAGCGGCGAGGCAGCCGGACGGAAGCCAGGTCTTCCTGACGACGAAGCTCGAGAAGCTGCTCGATGCGGCCCGAAAGAACAGCCTGTGGCCTTTCCCGTTCGGCACGGCCTGCTGCGCGATCGAGTTCATGTCTTTCATGATGTCCCACTACGACATCTCGCGGTTCGGCGCGGAGGTCGTGCGCTTCTCGCCGCGCCAGTCGGACCTCCTGATCGTCGCCGGGACGGTCACGGACAAGATGGCCCCGGTGATGGTCCGGATCTACGAGCAGATGGCGGAGCCGAAGTACGTCATCTCGATGGGCGTCTGCGCCTGTACCGGCGGGTTCTACCGCGCCTATCACGTCGTACAGGGGATCGACGAGTTCGTCCCGGTGGACGTCTACGTGCCGGGCTGCCCTCCCACGCCCGAGGCCCTGCTGCAGGGCGTGGTCAAGCTGCAGGAGATGATCTCCAAGGGGGAGACGCACTACCAGCGCACGCTGGCCGAGCGTAGGGCCGCGCGGGCCCAGGCCGGGGCTTGACGGAAGCCAAAGGGGCGAGGATGGCTAATCGAGAGGCGAGGCTAGCCGCGATCCGCACGGCGTTCCCCGAGGGGGGCGGGGTCGTCGAGCTGCCGGGTGGCGACCTGCAAACGTTTCGGGTGGATCGGAGGGTGCTGCCGGACCTGGCCCGGCACCTCAAGGACGACCCGGCCCTGGACTTCAAGCTGCTGCTCGACGTCTGCGGGGTCGACTACCCGGCCCGGGAGGAGCGGTTCGAGGTCGTCTATCACCTCACGTCGCTAACGCACGGCCACCGCGTACGACTCAAGGTCGCGGTGCGGGAGGGGGACGCGGTCGTCCCGTCGGTGTACGGGGTGTGGAAGGCGGCCGATTGGTTCGAGCGTGAAGCGTTCGACATGTTTGGCGTTCGATTCGAGGGCCACCCGAACCTCAAGCGGATTCTCTGTCACCCAGCATTCCAAGGGCACGCCCTGCGAAAGGACTACGACCCCGGCCAGCGCTGGCTGCTGCGCGAAGGCGAGCAGGACGAGCCGGCCTGGGCGAAGGAGGCCCAGGAGAACGAGGACCACTTTGAGACCCAGGTGCTCAACATTGGGCCTTCGCACCCCGCGACGCACGGGACGCTGCGGACCGTCGTGCGCCTGGACGGTGAGTTGATCACCAAGGCGGAAACGGAGATCGGCTACCTGCACCGGTGCTTCGAGAAGATGTCCGAGACCCACACCTGGAACCAGGTGATCCCCTACACAGACCGGCTCAACTACTGCTCCGCCATGATGAACGGCGTCGGCTACGCGCTCGCGGTGGAGAGCATGCTCGGTGTGGAGGCGCCGCCCCGCGCCCAGGTGATCCGCCTGATCCTCTCTGAGCTCTCGAGGATCATGGACCACATCGTGGACGTGGGCGCCAACCTCAACGACGTCGGCGCGATGACGCCGTTCCTGTACATGTACCAGGCCCGGGAAGAGCTGTACTCGGTGCTGGAGGCCTGCTGCGGAAGCCGACTCACCATGTCGTACGTTCGGATCGGCGGCCTCTCTGCGGACACGCCGCCCGACTTCGAGGACTCCGTCCGGTACCTCCTGAGGCGCATCCCCAAGCTGGTCGACGACATGGAGACGCTGATCACGGAAAACCGGATCTTCCGCGGGCGAACGGAAGGGGTCGGTGCCATCAGCGCGGAGGACGCGGTGGACTGGGGCTGGACGGGGCCCTGCCTGCGGGCCACGGGCGTGGCCTACGACGTGCGCAAGGCGTACCCGTACCTCGCTTACGACACCTACGACTTCAAGGTCCCGATCGCCCACGCGGGCGACACGTACGCGCGCTACCTCGTCCGGGTGGAGGAGCTTCGGCAGTCGCTCAGGATCGTCGAGCAGGCGCTCGAGAGGCTGGAGCCGGGACCGGTCATCGTGGACAACCACAACGTCGCGCTGCCTCCGAAGGAGGAGGTTTACACGGAGATGGAGTCCCTGATCTGGCACTTCAAGCTGATCATGGAGGGCATGAAGGTGCCGGCAGGGGAGAAGTACGGTTACACCGAGGCCGCAAACGGGGAGCTAGGCTACTACATCGTCTCGGACGGCGGCGGGAAGCCGTACCGCATCAAGGTGCGGCCGCCGTGCTTCGCCATCTTCCAGGCCTTCCCCCACATCCTCGAGGGACACATGGTGGCCGACACCGTGGCCATCATGAGCAGCCTGAACATCATCGCCGGGGAGCTGGACCGATGATCACACGGGACGTGGTGGTCTGCGATGCAAAGCCGCTTCGCCTGGTGCAACGCCTCTACCTCGTCGAGATCGTGAAGGGGCTGGCGGTGACGCTGCGGCACTTCCTGGGAAACCTCTTCGCACGCAAGTACACCGTCACCGTCGAGTGGCCGGAGGTCAAGCGCGAGTACTCGGAGCGACTGCGCGGTAGGCACATCCTGCTCACGCGGGAGGACGGCTCGCCGCGCTGCGTGGCCTGCTATATGTGCGAGGAGGCGTGCCCGGCGGAGTGCATCCACATCGAGGCGGAGGACGTCTCGACGAGTCCGACCATCGAGTTCGAGAAACGGCCCAAGGTCTTCACCATCGACCTCCTGCGCTGCGTCTACTGCGGATTCTGCGTGGATGCCTGTCCCAAGGAGGCGATTGTGATGTCACGCGTGCTCGAGATGGCCTTTGCGAGCCGCGAGGAGGCGGTCGTTGGGCTGGACCAACTGCTTCAGAAGGGCCCGACTGAGACGCTTAACCTGGGGTACCGGCCGTATTACGGTGCCCCACGAAGCCGAATCGAACTGCCCATTCCGGTGAAGGCGTCGGCTAGGACCGGGGCGGAGGGGTAGGACGGTCCGAGGCGTTTCGGCTGAAAACGAAAGGGCGGCGCATCGCGCCGCCCTCTCTATTCCCTTGTTTTCTTCTCCCTAGACAGCGCGAACGTTGGCCGCCTGAAGACCCTTGGGGCCACGCACGATGTCGAACTCGACCCGAGCCCCTTCCTTGAGCGTCCGGAAGCCCTCACCGGCAATGGCGGTGTAGTGGACGAACACGTCCTCTCCACCCTCTTGCGTGATGAATCCGAAGCCCTTGGTGTCGTTGAACCACTTTACAGTTCCTTGCGCCATGCTGCTTTCTCCTTGTTGCCGGCGGCATCCGAAGTCCGCCGTAGTTCGTGCCGGGTGCGTCCCGGCATACGCAAAAAAGCCGCAAGGTCGCTGCTCCTTGCGGCGGGTTGACCTCAGGTTGACGTTGACCCACAGCTACAAAAACAGCTCACGTGGCTAAAGTGCCATAGTCTCTGAAGGTTGTCAAGCCCCCTTGCGGACCGGCCCGGTGGGTACCCCGCTTGCAAGTCCCGGGGCCTCGAGCCCCAGGGGCCGCAAACACTGCGCCGGGCCCTACTCCTCCTCCTCCTCCTCGGCGGTCCCCGCAAAGGCCTGGATGAGCTTTTCCTGGATCTGCTTCGGGATCTCGTCGTAGTGAGAGTACTCCATGTGGAAGTCGCCGCGCCCGCCGGTGATCGAGCGAAGTATCTGAGAGTAGGTGAGCATCTCGGCAAGCGGCACCTGGGCCCTCACTATGGTCTGGCCGTCGCCGGGATCCATCCCCTGAACGCGGCCGCGCCTTGAGTTGAGGTCGCCCATGATGTCGCCGAGGAACTCGTCCGGCGCTGTGATCTG
>MEKI01000004.1:34250-39429 GCA_001766905.1 Acidobacteria bacterium RBG_13_68_16 | reverse complement strand
GCGATGGAGAAGGGGCTGCGCTTCGCCATCCGCGAGGGCGGCCGCACCGTCGGCGCCGGCACCATCAGCGAAGTCATCGAGTAGGAGTGGCCATGGTCAAGGACAAGATCCGGATCCGGCTCAAGGCGTACGACTTCCGTCTTCTGGACCAGTCCACGGCAGAGATCGTGGACACGGCGAAGCGCACGGGGGCAAGCGTGTCGGGACCCATCCCGCTGCCCACCCAGATCCAGCGGTTCACCGTGCTGCGCTCGCCTCACGTGGACAAGAAGTCTCGCGAGCAGTTCGAGATCCGCACGCACAAGAGGCTCCTGGACATCCTCGATCCCACCCAGCAGACGGTCGACGCTCTGATGAAGCTGGAGCTGCCGGCCGGCGTGGATGTGGAGATCAAGGCCTACGGCGGGAAGAAGTGAGGCCGGCCATGGTACAGGGAATTCTCGCCAAGAAGATCGGGATGACCCAGGTTTTCGACGACAACGGCGAGCTCGTGCCCGTCACGGTCGTGCAGGCGGGGCCGTGCGTCGTCGTGATGCGCCGGACCGCCGAGCACGACGGCCACGAGGCGGTCCAGCTCGGGCTGGTCGCAGGCAAGCCCCCGAGGCGGGTGAGCAAGCCTCTCAGGGGCGCGTTCGCCAAGGCCGGGGTTCCGCCAACGCGGGCGCTGGGCGAGGTGCCGGTTTCCTCCGGTTCCGAGGTGAAGGCCGGGGACACGGTCCTCTGCGACATCTTCGCCGCCGGAGAGGAAGTTCGCGTCGTCGGGACCTCCAAAGGCAAGGGTTTCCAGGGCGGGGTCAAGCGGCACCACTTCCGGGGCGGTGCGGCCAGCCACGGCTCGATGTTCCACCGCGCGCCGGGCGGCATCGGCCCGTCGGCGTACCCGTCGCGAGTGTTCCCGGGAACCCGCATGGCGGGTCGCATGGGCGGCGACCGGGTCACGCTCAAGCGGGTGACGGTAGTGAAGGTGGACCTCGAGCGGAACCTGGTGTTCCTCAAAGGGGCCGTTCCTGGGGGCCGCCACGCGCTGGTGCGGCTGGTGAAGGGGTAGGGGGCGGGCCATGAAACTCGACGTTCGCAACTGGGACAACAAGGTGGTGGGCTCGATCGAGCTCCCGCAGGAGGTATTCAGCTACCCCGCGCGCCCCCACCTGGTATACGAGGTCGTGAAGGCCTATCTGGCCGGCCTGAGGAGCGGCACGCACGCCACAAAGACGCGCAGCATGGTGTCGGGCGGCGGGAAGAAACCGTGGAAGCAGAAGGGCACCGGGCGGTCGCGGCACGGCTCGATCCGGTCCCCGCTCTGGCGGCACGGTGCCACGACGTTCGGCCCGCAGCCGCGCTCGTACGCGGCGAAGGTCAACATCAAGGCAAAGAAGAACGCGCTCAAGTCGGTGCTCTCGGAGCGGCTGGCCGGCGGCCAGTTGCACGTGCTCGATTCGCTGGACCTCGACTCCAACCGTACCAAGGAGTTCATGGCTCGGCTGGCAAAGCTCGGGCTCGCCGGGGAGAAGGTGCTGCTGGTGGACAGCGTCGAGAACCTCAACCTAATGCTCGCGACCCGGAACCGCCGCGAGCTGGACACGGCAGACGCCCTCCACGTCCACGTCTACCAGGTGATGGAGGCGCGGCAGGTCGTGTTCTCCCGCCGGGCGCTGGCACAGCTTTCGGAGGTGCTGTCGTCATGAAAGACCCACGCCAGATCGTTCTTCGGCCGATCGTGACCGAGAAGACCGCGGACCTGAAGGAGAGCACCAACACGGTGTGCTTCCAGGTGGCCCGCGACGCCAACAAGATCGAGGTCCGCCGGGCGGTCGAGGCCCTCTTCGGGGTCAAGGTCGTCGAGGTGCGGGTGGTCAACGTCCGTGGCAAGCAACGCCGCTTCGGACGCTACACCGGCCTCCGCCCGGACTGGCGCAAGGCGTACGTGCGCCTCGCCGCCGGCGAAAAGACCATCGAGTTCTTTGATCAGGTGTAGGGGGAAGGCCAATGGCGCTCAAATCATTCAAGCCGACCTCTCCTGGCGTGCGTTTCATGACGCGCCTGGACTTCGCCGAGGTCACCAAGAAGCGGCCCGAGAAGCCCCTCACGCGGGGTATCAGCAAGTCCGGCGGGAGGAACAACGAGGGGCACCAGACGCTCCGCTTCCGGGGAGGCGGCCACAAGCGCCTGTACCGGTCGATCGACTTCCGGCGCGACAAGCGCGGCATCCCCGCACGAGTCGCCAGCATCGAGTACGACCCCAACCGCTCGGCGCGCATCGCGCTGCTCGTGTACGCGGACGGGGAGAAGCGGTACATCCTCGCGCCGGACGGGCTGTCGGTAGGCGCCACGCTGGTGGCCGCGGAAAAGGCCGAGATCATTCCCGGCAACGCGTTGCCTCTGAAGAGCATCCCGCTCGGGGCCCTGGTGCACAACGTCGAGCTGAAGCCGGGACACGGTGGGCAAATGGTGCGCGCTGCCGGTTCCGGGGCGCAGTTGATGGCCAAGGAAGGCAAGTACGTGACGCTTCGTCTGCCCTCGGGCGAGATGCGCATGGTGCTCGCGGCATGCTGGGCGACCGTGGGGCAGGTTGGCAACGTCGACCACTCAAACGTTTCCGTCGGTAAAGCGGGGCGCACCCGATGGGCGGGCCGTCGTCCCCACGTTCGCGGGACGGCCATGAACCCAGTCGACCACCCCCACGGCGGCGGCGAGGGGAAAACCAAAGGCGGGCGGCACCCGGTCAGCCCGTGGGGGCAGCCCACCAAGGGCTACAAGACCAGGCGGAACAAGCGTACGACCCGCTTCATCGTCAAGCGGCGGAAGTAAGGGGAGGTCGCGATGCCTCGTTCAATACACAAGGGACCGTTCGTTGATGACCACCTTTTGAAGAAGTTGTCCCAGCTAAGCGAGACCCACGAGCGACGGGTCGTGAAGACATGGTCGCGCCGCTCCACGATCACGCCCGAGATGGTGGGTCACACGATCGCGGTGCATAACGGCCAGAAATTCGTGCCGGTCTTCATCACCGAGAATATGGTCGGCCACAAGCTTGGCGAGTTCGCGGCCACCCGTACCTTCCGCGGCCACTCCGGCACTCGCAAGGAGAAGGGCGTCGCCGTAGCGACCGCGACGGCGCCTGCGACGACGACCACCGCCAAGACGGGGAGCTAGTCATGCACGCCGAAGCTCGACTGCGTTTCTACAAGGGTTCAGCCCAGAAGGTGCGGCTGGTGGCCGACACCGTGCGTGGGCACGGCATACCGAGGGCGCTTTCGGTGCTCAAGCTCACGCATCGGCGCTGCGCCCACGACCTGGAGAAGCTGGTTCGCTCGGCGGTGGCCAACCTGGAGCAGAAGTCACCCGGGATCGACGCCGGGAAGCTGGTGCTCAAGAGCATCTGGGTCGACCAGGGCCCGAGCCTGAAGCGTTTTCGCGCAGCCTCGATGGGGCGTGTTTTCCCCAGGCTGCACAAGTACTGCCATGTGACCGTCCAAGTCGCAGAGCGTGAGGAGTAGGAGGCAATCGTGGGCCAGAAGACGCACCCGTACGGTTTTAGGCTTGGGTACAACAAGACCTGGCGCTCGCGCTGGTTTGCCGACGCGGGTTACGCCAAGCTCTTGCACGAGGACCTGCGGCTCCGCAAGGCGCTCAAGACCCGCCTCTCTCATGCGGGGGTGGCCGAGATCGACATCGAGCGCACCGCCAACAAGATCCGCGTGAACATCTTCTCCGCCCGGCCTGGCATCATCATTGGCCGCAAAGGGGCCGAGGTCGACAAGCTCGGCGCGGAGCTGCGCGCGGTCTACGGCCAAGACATCCACATCAACATCCAGGAGATCCAGCGGCCGGAGATCGAGGCCCAGCTGATCGCCGAGTCGATCGCTTCGCAGCTCGTGCGCCGCATAACCTTTCGGCGCGCCATGCGACGGGCCATGGAGAACGCCTTGCGTTTCGGCGCCCAGGGGATCAAAATCCGCTGTTCGGGTCGCCTCAACGGGGCCGAGATCGCCCGCTCCGAGTGGTACCAGGAGGGGCGGCTTCCGCTCCACACCCTGAAGGCCAACATCGAGTACGGCTTCGGCGAGGCCTTCACGACCTACGGGACAATCGGCGTCAAGGTGTGGATCTACAAGGGTGAACTGCACCGGAGCAAGGCCCACCGGCGCGCGTTGTGAGGGATGAGGTGTTGCCATGTTGATGCCGAAGAAAGTCAAGTTTCGCAAGCAGCAGCGCGGGCGCCGTCGGGGCCTTGCGACTCGGGGGGGAGAGCTGTCCTTCGGCGACTACGGGTTGCAGGCACTCGAGGCGGGGTGGGTCACCGCGCGCCAGATCGAGGCGGGCCGTATCGCCATGACCCGCCACGTCAAGCGCGGGGGCAAGATCTGGATTCGCGTCTTCCCCGACAAGCCGATCACGAAAAAGCCTGCGGAGACCCGCATGGGCAAGGGCAAGGGGGCGCCGGAGGAGTGGGTGTGCGTGATCAAGCCGGCTCGGATCCTCTTCGAAATGGAGGGGGTCACGGAAGAGGTTGCCCGTGAGGCGATACGCCTGGCGGCCCACAAGCTTCCGATCAAGACCCGGTTCGTGGCGCGAGGGCAAGTGCGATGAAAGCCAAGGAATTGCGTGAGAAGTCCATCGAGGAGCTGCGCAACTCCCAGACCGAGCTCAAGGAGCAGCTCTTCAAGCTGCGCTTCCAGAAGGCCACCGGTCAGATCCAGAACCCGGCCAAGATTCGCATGGTTCGCCGGGACATCGCGCGGCTGGAGACCATCCTGGCCGAGCGCCTGAAGGAAGCGGAGTGAGTCATGGAGAGCACGAGCAAAGCCCGGAGAACGACCAAGATTGGGATCGTTGTTTCCGACGCCATGGACAAAACCGTGGTCGTGAAGGTGGAGAACTTGGTGAAGCACAAGCTCTACCACCGTTTCGTGCAGCGCTCCCGCAAGTTCGTGGCGCACGACGAGGGGAACGGCTGCAAGGTGGGCGACAAGGTCCAGATCGTGGAGTGCCGCCCACTCTCCAAGAGCAAGCGGTTCCGCGTCGTGCGCGTGATCGAGCGGGCTTCGTGAGGAGGCGGCCATGATCCAGATGCGCACGATGCTGACGGTGGCCGACAACTCGGGGGCCAAGAAACTGCAGGCGATCCGCCAGATCGGCGGCTCGAACGCGGGGCGCTACGCGCGGATCGGCGACGTCA
>MEKI01000004.1:6102-34212 GCA_001766905.1 Acidobacteria bacterium RBG_13_68_16 | reverse complement strand
GTCAAGAAGGGTACGGTGGTGAGGGCGGTGATCGTGCGGACCCGCCGGTCCCACCGGCGCAAGGACGGCTCGTACATCCGGTTCGACGACAACGCGGTGGTCCTGATCAACGCTCAGAAGGAGCCGATCGGGACGCGGGTGTTCGGCCCGGTGGCGCGCGAGCTGCGCGAGCGGCGCTTCATGAAGATCGTGTCGCTCGCGCCGGAAGTGCTGTAGGAGGCGGTGATGACGAAGAGCTTCAAGATCAAGAAGGGTGACCAGGTTCAGGTCATCGCCGGCAAGGACCGGGGCAAGAAGGGGAAGGTGCTTCGGGTCGAGCGAAAGGCCAGGAGGGTGGTGGTCGAGCACGTGAACATGCTCAAGCGCCACAGCAAGCCCAACCCGGGCAAAGGAGTGACCGGCGGCATCGTGGAGCGTGAGGCCCCGATCGCGATCTGCAACGTTATGGTGATCTCGACCGACTCGGGTCGGCCGACACGGATCGGTTACAAGGTTCTCGAGGATGGGCGGAAAGTCCGGTTGGCGAAGGCCGACGGCGCGATTCTCGACCAGTAAGGAGAGGGTGCGATGGCGCGCTTGAAGACACTTTACGAGAAAGAGGTGGTCCCGAAGCTCAAGAAGGAGTTCGGGATCGAAAACCCAATGGCGGTGCCGCGTGTTGTCCGCGTCGTCTGCAACATCGGCCTGGGTGAGGCGCCGCGCCAGGCGAAGCTCATGGACCAGGCGGTGGAGGAGCTCGCGGCCATCACCGGCCAGCGGCCCACCATCAGGAAGGCCCGCAAGTCGATAGCACAGTTCAAGCTTCGGGTTGGAATGCAGATTGGCTGCGCGGTGACGCTGCGGCGGGACCGGATGTACGAGTTTCTCGACCGCCTCGTCAACATCGCGCTGCCGCGCGTGCGCGACTTCCGAGGCCTTTCGCCCAAAGGTTTCGACGGGCGGGGCAACTTCACGATGGGGATCCGAGACCACTCGATCTTCCCGGAGATCGACTACACGAAGGTCGAGACCCCCAAAGGCATGAACGTCACCGTGGTGACCACTGCGGAGACCGACGACCAGGCCCGGCTCCTCTTGCAGGGGCTCGGCTTCCCGTTTGCGAAGGGTTAGGAGGACGCTGTGGCTCGTACCTGTCTCATTGCCAAGTCGCTACGGCCGCCGAAGTTCCGCGTGCGGCACCGCAATCGCTGCAAGCTCTGCGGCCGACCGCGGGGCTACATCCGCAAGTTCGAACTGTGCCGCCTGTGTTTCCGCAAGCTCGCCCTGGAGGGCTACCTCCCGGGCGTGACCAAGGCGAGCTGGTAGGGGAGGTGCGGGATGACGATGACCGATCCCATCTCTGATTTCCTCACCCGCGTCCGCAACGCGGTGCAGGCGGGCAAGGACCGCTGCGACGTGCCGGCTTCCAAGCTCAAGCTCGAGTTGTCCAAGATCCTGCAGGAGGAGGGGTTTATCCGCACGTTCAAGGTCCTGGAGGAGGGCCCGCAGGGGACGCTGCGCATCTACCTGCGCTACTCCTCGGACGGTGAGCCCGTGATCCACGGTCTGCAGCGCATCTCGCGCCCCGGGCTCCGGGTCTACCGGGGCACCTCGAAGCTTCCTCAGGTCCGCAGCGGCATCGGCGTCGCAGTGGTTTCGACCTCCAAGGGGCTCATGAGCGACGCCCGCGCGCGTGAGCTGCGCTTGGGCGGCGAGATCATGTGCCGCGTCTGGTAGGGAGGCTGTCATGTCACGTATCGGAAGGAACCCCATCCCGATTCCCAAGGGAGTTCAGGTGAGCGTCGCCGATGGGGTGGTGCACGTCAAGGGACCGAAGGGCGAGCTCAAACAGCTCGTTCCGACAGGCATCTCGGTCGCCGTCGAGGACGAGAAGGTTGTGGTCAAGCGCGGTGGCGACGAGCCCGATGTACGGGCTCTCCACGGCCTCGTCCGGGCGCTGCTTGCCAATGCCGTCAGCGGCGTCACGGCCGGCTTCAAGCGCGAGCTGGACATCGTCGGTGTGGGCTTCAAGGCCGAGCTCAAGAACCCACGAGAGATCGTGCTGTCTCTGGGGTTCTCCCACCCGGTGGTGTACAAGGCGCCCGAGGGCATCGCGATCAGCTACGACTCCAAGGCCAACCGCCTGACCATCGAAGGGATAGACAAGCAGCAGGTGGGCGAGGTGGCGGCGGAGATTCGCAGCGCGCGCCCGCCCGATGCGTACAAGGGCAAGGGCGTCAAGTACGCGGACGAGGTCCTGAAGCTCAAGGCCGGGAAGACAGGAGCGTAGCGCCATGGCTCAAATCAGGGACAGGAAGCAACGGCGTCATCGCATCCACCTTCGCATTCGCAAGGTGGTGTCCGGGACCGCAGAGCGCCCTCGCCTCGTGGTCTTCCGGTCTTTGTCAAACGTGTACGCGCAGCTCATCGACGATGCAAGGGGGGCGACGCTGGTTGCCGCCTCGACCATCGACAAGGACCTGCGCGGGACGCTCAAGCAATTTGGGAACAGGGCCGCCGGCCGCGCTGTAGGCAAGGCAATCGCGGACCGTGCCAGGGACAAGGGGATTACCGAGGTGGTGTTCGACAGAGCCGGCTTCCATTACCACGGTGTGGTGAAGGAGCTGGCGGACGCGGCCCGTGAAGCGGGCCTGAAGTTCTAGGGGCTAAGGCGATGAGCGAGCGGGAAAGCCAATTCATCGATCACGTGGTCAGCATCAACCGCGTCACCAAGGTGGTGAAGGGCGGCAAGAACTTCTCCTTCTCGGCGCTGGTGGTTGTCGGAGACGGCAACGGTCGGGTCGGCTTCGGCAGCGGAAAGGCCCGGGAAGTTCCCCAGGCCATCCGGAAAGCGACCGAGGCGGCGCGGCGCGTGATGATCAGCGTTAAGCGCCAGGGGACCACGATCCCTCACGAGGTGGTCGGGCACTTCGGCGCGGGCAAGGTGCTGTTGCGCCCGGCTTCTCCTGGGACCGGCGTCATCGCCGGCGGTGCGGTCCGTGCGATCGCGGAGGCGGCGGGCATCGCAGATGTCCTCACCAAGTGCCTCGGCACCACCAACCCGCACAACCTCGTACGCGCCACCTTCGAGGCGCTCGAGCAGCTCACCACCAAGGACGAGGCCGCACAGCTGCGGCGGGCCGCCTCCGAGACCGAGGTGGTGGAGGAAGCTGAGCCGGTCGCCGGCCCGCTTCCGGAGGTGGAGGTATGACGACCCGTCGCAAGGCTGCCGCCGCCAGGCTGAGGATCGTCCAGGTGCACAGCCAGATAGGCAACCAGGAGCGCCTGAAGAGGGTGCTGACGCGTGGCCTCGGTCTCGGGCGGATCGGGTCCTCGGTCGTGCTGCCCGACAACCCCTACACCCGCGGCATGATCGCCAAAGTCTCCCACATCGTGTCGTTCGAGGAGCTGGCCGCCGAGCCGCACGCGGCGAGGGCGGAGGAACAGGCCGCGAAGGCGATGGAGCACGTTGCGAAGCCGGTGGAGCGTATGGAGCACGCCGCGAAGTCTGTCGAACATGTCGCCAAACCGGTAGAGCACATCGCAAAACCGGTAGAGCACGTGGTCAAACCGGTAGAGCACATCGCCAAACCCGTCGAGCATGCCGCCAAACCGGCAGAACACGTCGCCAAACCCGTCGAGCATGTCGCCAGGCCGGCAGAACACGCCGCCGGGCCGGTACAGCACGCCGCCAGGCCGGCAGAGCACGCGGTCAGGGCCGAGAAGGCGGTGGCACCTGTGAGCGTGCCGACGAAGCAGGTGAGCGCGCCGCCGGCTCAACCGGCACAGGAAGCGCCGCCCAAGCGGAAGGTCGAGACGGTGGCCCAGACGCCGGCCCGAAAGCCCGCGAAGGCCGAGAGGGCTGCGAGGCACGAGAAGTCCGAGAAGGCCAAGAAGGCCGCGAAGCCGGAGAAACAGGCAAAGCCGGCAAGACCCGCAAAGGCCGCCGCTGCGCGGAAAAAGGCCGCAAGGCCCAAGGCCAAGGCAAAGGCCGCGGCCAAACCGGCGCCCAAGCGCCCCGCGAAGAAGGCCAAGGAGTAGGCAATGGAGCTCCACACCCTGTCACCGAAACCAGGGTCCCGAAAGGACCGCAAGCGGGTCGGGCGCGGGCCCGGCTCGGGTAGCGGCAAGACCGCCGGACGTGGCCACAAGGGCCAGCTCTCGCGTTCGGGCCACACCCAGCGCCGCAACTTCGAGGGCGGCCAGATGCCGCTCATTCGACGCCTCCCCAAGCGCGGCTTCACGAACATCTTCCGCAAGCAGTTCGTGATCGTGAACGTGGGACAGCTGGAGCGCTTCCCTGCCGGGTCGGAGATCACGCCCGATGTGCTCCTGGCTGAGGGAGTCGTGTCCCAGCTCCGCGACGGCGTGAAGATCCTCGGGGACGGGACGCTGTCCCGCAAACTCACGGTCCGCGCCCACAAGTTCTCCAAGAAGGCGGCAGAGGTGATCAAGGCGGCGGGTGGTAGCTGCGAGGTGATCGGGCAATGATCGAGAGCCTGCGTAACATCTTCTCCATCCCCGACCTGCGCAAGCGGGTCCTGTTCACCTTCCTGCTGCTGGCGGTCTATCGGCTGGGGTCGTTCATTCCCATCCCTGGCGTGGACCCCGTGGCGATGGCCGAGTTCACGAACCAGGCGAAGGGCACGCTCCTGGGCTTCCTAAACCTGTTCTCGGGCGGCGCCCTGGGGCGAATGACGATCTTCGCCCTTGGAATCATGCCGTACATCTCGGCCTCGATCATCCTGCAGCTCCTCACGGTGGTCTGGCCGTACCTCGAGAAGCTCTCCAAGGAAGGGGAGATGGGGCGCAAGAAGATTACGCAGTGGACCCGCTACGGAACCGTGGTGATCTCCCTCATCCAGTCATTCGGCATCGTGGCCGTGTTTCTGGAAAGGACCTCGGCGCCTGGCGGTCTGGCGTTGGTCCCTCACCCGGGTTGGGGGTTCCGCTTCGTCGGCGTGCTCGCCCTCACGACCGGGTGCGCCTTCGTCATGTGGCTCGGCGAACAGATCACGGAGCGCGGCGTAGGCAACGGCATCTCGCTGATCATCTTCGCTGGCATCGTCGTGGGACTGCCGGGTGCCCTCATCAAAACCTTCGAGGATCTCCGGACGGGCGCCATGTCGATCATCACGGCGCTGCTGCTCATCGTCTTCGCGGTGATCGTCGTGGGTGCCATCGTGCTCATGGAGCGCGCCCAGCGGCGCATCCCCGTGCAGTACGCCAAGCGGGTCGTGGGGCGGCGGATGTACGGCGGGCAGAGCACCTACCTCCCGCTGCGCCTCAACACTGGAGGCGTGATCCCGGTGATCTTCGCTGCCTCGATCCTCTCGTTTCCCCAGTCCATCGGACAGATGGTCGAGAACCCACTGGTCAAGAAGCTCACCGATGCGCTCGGGTGGGGACAGCCGCTCTACAACCTGATCTACTTCACGGCGATCATCTTCTTTTGCTATTTCTACACGTCGATCATCTTCAACCCCCAGGACACCGCCGAGAACATGCGCAAGTACGGCGGCTTCATCCCGGGCATCCGACCGGGGCAGCGCACCGGCGACTTCATCGACATGGTGCTGACGCGCATCACGCTGGTGGGCGCCATCTACCTTGCGCTCGTGGCGATCCTGCCGGAGATCCTGATCACCGGGTTCAAGGTCGCCACGATCCCGATCATCGGCGGGCCCCTCGACGCGTTCCTGCCCCGGTGGTTCACGGAAGGCCTGAACGTGAAGTTCTACTTCGGCGGCACGTCTCTGTTGATCGTGGTAGGCGTGGCGATGGACACGGTTCAGCAGATCGAGGCGCAGATGGTTATGCGTCACTATGACGGCTTCGTCAAGGGCCGCCGCATGCGCGGGCGCAGGGGGTGATGTGATGGTGAGCCGCGCTCTCGACGTCCTCCTCCTCGGCCCCCCGGGTGCAGGCAAGGGAACCCAGGCCAAGCGCATCGCCGCCGCGTTCGAAGTGCTGCACATCTCCACCGGGGACATGCTCCGCGACGAGGTCGCGAAGGGGAGCGGGCTGGGGCAGGAGGCCAAGGAGTACATGAACAGGGGAGATCTGGTGCCCGACGCACTCGTGGGCAAGATGCTCACCAAGCTCCTGCACAGCCGCCGCGGCGCCCTGGGGTGCGTCTACGACGGCTACCCCCGGACCACGGCGCAGGAGGCGCTTCTCGAGGACCTGCTGGCCGAGCTGAACCGTCGGGTGGACGTCGCGCTCTACCTCGACGTGCCGGACAGGGAGCTGCTGGCGAGGATCACGGGGCGTCGTTCGTGCCCGTCGTGCGGGGCCGTCTATCACGTGGCCACCCAGCCCCCCAGGACCGAGGGTGTCTGCGATGCGTGCGGCACCACTCTCGTGCAGCGGGACGACGACAAGGCGGCCGTGGTGCGCGAGCGCCTGAAGGTGTACCGGAAGCACACGGCGCCGCTTCTCAAGCTGTACGAGGACCGCGGGATCCTTCGCGAGGTGGACGGGGCGGTCAACCCCGACGAGGTGTTCAAGCGGCTGCGCGAGGCGATGGGAAGCATCGGCAAGTGATGGTTCTCAAGACCCCCGACGAGCTCGCCGTCATGGACCGGGCCAACGCCCTGGTGCACGAGACGCTCCGCCTGGTGGCCGAGGCCGCCGGGCCGGGGGTGTCCACCAGGGAGCTGGATCATCTGGCGGAGGAGCACATCCTCACGGGCGGGGGGGTTCCAGCGTTCAAGGGGTACCGGGGCTACCCGGCGACGCTGTGCACATCGGTCAACGACGTCATCGTGCACGGGATACCGTCGGCGGAGCACAAGTTACGGGACGGGGACGTGCTGGGGTTGGATTGCGGCGTCGTGCTCGACGGATTTGTCGGGGATGCGGCGATCACCGTGCCGGTCGGCGAGATCTCGCCCGCGGCGAAGCGCCTGCTCGAGGTCACACGGGAGTGCCTGGAGCTGGCCGTTGATGTCACCCGGCCCGGACGCCGCCTCACGGACATCGGGGCGGTCATCCAGAAGCACGCTGAAGCCGCGGGGTTCTCGGTTGTGCGGGAGCTGGTCGGGCACGGCATCGGACGCTCCATGCACGAGGACCCGCAGGTTTACAACTTTGGGCCTAGTGGGCGGGGCCCGGAGCTGCGGCCAGGGCTGGTCCTGGCGATCGAGCCCATGGTCAACGCGGGGGTTTCGGGCGTCAACTTCGACGATGACGGCTGGACAGCGCGCACTGAAGACGGTAAGCTTTCTGCCCATTTTGAGTACTCCGTGGCCGTTACAAAGAACGGCCCGTGGGTACTCGGTGTGGGCGGGACGTGAGGAGAGGGTATGGCAAAAGAGGAGGCCATCGAGGTAATGGCCACCGTGGTAGAGGCCCTGCCCAATGCTGTGTTCCGGGTAGAGCTGGAGAATGGGCACGAGGTGCTCGCGCACATCTCGGGCAAGATGCGCAAGCACTTCATTCGCATCTTGCCGGGCGACAAGGTCATGGTGGAGCTTTCCCCATACGACCTGACCCGGGGCCGGATTGTGTACAGGTACAAGTGACGTGGAATCGCCCCCGGCGATTCCACTTCATCCCGAGCGCAGCGAGGGATCTCGCGGCGCGCCCGGGCGGTGGGACAAGGTGACAGGTTAGGAGAAGCAGGCTTATGAAGGTTCGTTCTTCGGTCCGCAAGATCTGCAGCAAGTGCAAGATCGTCGTGCGCAAGGGGGTTGTCCGCGTGATCTGCGTGAACCCCAAGCACAAGCAGCGTCAGGGATAGAGGAGGCAGGCAGTGGCACGCATCGTGGGCGTTGACCTACCCCAGAACAAGCACGTTGACATCGGGCTGACGTACATCTACGGCATCGGCCGGTCGCTTGCCCGCAATATCCTGAGCCGGGCCAAGGTGGATGCCATGGTTCGCGTCAAGGACCTTTCCGAGGACGAGGTGCGTCGGATCTCGCGCGTCATCCAGGACGATGTCAAGGTTGAGGGCGACCTGCGCAAGGAGGTCGCCATGAACATCAAGCGGCTCATGGAGATCGGGTGCTACCGCGGGGTCCGGCACCGGCGCGGCCTGCCGGTGCATGGCCAGCGCACCCACACCAACGCCCGCACCCGCAAGGGTCCGCGGCGCGGTACGGTCGCCAAGAAGAAGAAGGCCACCAAGAAGTAGGGCAAGAAAGGCACACGATGGCGAAGGTAACCAAGGCTACAAAGAAGGGCACTCGCCGGCGAGAGCGCAAGACGGTCCCGCACGGGGTCGCCCACATTCAGGCGACGTTCAACAACACGATCGTGACGATCACGGATCCGGCCGGCGGGTCGATCTGCTGGAGTTCGGCGGGCCGCATCGGATACAAGGGTTCCCGCAAGGGCACGCCGTACGCGGCGCAGCTCGCCGCCCGCAACGCAGCCGAGCAGGCTCAGGAGCAGGGTGTGCGCAGCGTGGACGTGGAGCTCAAGGGACCAGGGGCCGGACGGGAATCCGCAATCAGGGCGCTGGCGGCATCGGGGCTCGAGATCAAGAGCATCAAGGACGTGACCCCGATCCCGCACAACGGGTGTCGGCCGCCGAAGCGGCGCCGGGTCTAGAGGGGCGAGGAGGCAACAGTGGCACGATATCACGAGCCGGTGTGTCGGCTTTGCCGTCGCGAAGGGATGAAGCTCTTCCTTAAGGGGGAGCGCTGCTTCAAGGAGAAATGCGCGGTCGAGCGGCGCTCCTATGCGCCCGGCCAGCACGGCAAGCGGCGCAACAAGATGCAGCCTTTCGGGTTGCAGCTCAGGGAGAAGCAAAAGGTTCGCCGGGTTTACGGCGTGCTGGAGGCACAGTTTCGGCGGTACTTCGCCGAGGCCGCGCGCCAGAGGGGCGTGACGGGCGAGAACCTCCTGCGACTCCTGGAGATGCGGCTGGACAACGTGGTCTACTCGCTGGGTTTCGCGTCATCGCGTTCCCAGGCGCGGCAGCTCATCCGGCACGGGCACGTCCTCGTGAACGGCCGCAAGCTGGACGTTCCCTCGTGCCAGGTCAGGCCGGGGTGGGAGGTCGCGCTCAAGGAGAAGACGCGGGCCAACGCGTTCGTGAACGAAGCGCTCGATACGGCCCAGGGCCGTGGCGTGCCACCGTGGCTGGAGCTCGACGGCGAGAACTACCGGGGAAAGGTACTCGCGCAACCGACTCGCGAGGACATCCGTCTTCCGATACAGGTGCAGCTGATCGTCGAGCTGTACTCACGCTGAGGAGGTCTCAATGAGAGGACTGGAGCTGCACCGACCCCAGGCGGTGGTGCTTGACGAGGACCGCAGCAACCCGACCTACGGGGTGTTCACTGCGCAGCCTTTTGAGCGCGGCTGGGGGGTCACAATCGGCAACGCGCTGAGGCGCATCCTGCTCTCGTCAGTCGAGGGCAGCGCGATCGCCGCAGTGCGCTTTGCGGGCGTGCACCATGAGTACGACTCGATTCCGGGCGTGATGGAAGACGTCACCGACCTGATCCTCAACCTCAAGCGGGTCCCCCTGAGGCTTACGGGGCCGGAGACCATCACCGCGACGTTGCAGGTCTCCGAGCCGGGTGTGCTCAAGGCCGGCGCGATCAGGGGCGGGCCCGAGCTGGCGATCGTGGACCCCGGGGTGTACCTGGCCACGCTGGCCGAGGAGGGTGCTGTCGAGGCGGAGCTTGTGATCCGCCGCGGTCGCGGGTATGTCCCGGCGGACGACCAGGACGCCCGCAACCTCGGTGTCGGCTTCATCTACCTGGATGCGGCGTACTCCCCCGTGCGCAAGGCGAACTACCGCATCGAGCCGGCCCGCGTAGGCCAGGCCACGGACTACGAGAAGCTGGTGCTCGAGGTGTGGACCAACGGCGCTGTGACGCCCACCGGGGCGGTGGTCGAGGCCTCGCGGCTTCTGGCCGAGCACCTACCGATCTTCCAGAACCTGGCGGAAGCCGCAGCGCCGAGGCCCGTGAGCAAGACCGAGGGCGTCCTCGAGAAGGGTGTCGAGGAGCTGGAGCTGGGCGGCCGCATTACGAACATGCTCCGAAACGCCGGTGTCGGGACCGTCAAGGAGCTGGTTGCTACCGGCGAGGACGAGCTGATCGCGATCCCCGGTTTTGGCAAGAAAGCACTCACCGAGGTGCGCGAGAAGCTCGAGGCCCTGGGGTTGGGACTCGGAGTGCGATTCGACCTGCCGCGGTCGTAACGGAGGAGAGTCATGCGACACAACAAATCTGGGCGCAAGCTGGGGAGGGTGTCGGAGCATCGGCGTGCGCTGTTCCGCAACCAGCTCAAGTCGCTGATCACCCACGAGCGGATCATCACCACCCTGCCCAAGGCCAAGGAACTGCGTCCGATTGCCGAGCGCGTCGTGACCCTCGGCCGGCGAACCGACTCCGTCCACGCGCGGCGCCTCGCCGCCCGCTGGCTCGATGACCGGGACCTCGTGCACCGCCTCTTCACGGAGATCGGCCCACGGTTCACCAGCCGCCCCGGGGGGTATACCCGCATCGTGAAGCTCGGCCCGCGGCGGGGCGACGGTGCGGAGCTCGCCATCCTCGAGTTCGTGGACTTCAAGCTGCCGGAGGCCAAGGGCAAGGCCACGGGCGAGAGCAAGAAGGAGCGCAAGAAGAGGACGCCCGCCGCCGCGAAGGCCGAGGCCTCCGGCCCAGCACCCAAGTAGCATCCCATCAGACACATCGGTCAGGGCGCCCGGGACTCCCCGGGCGCCTTTCCTTTCATGCTGCTGGCCGTCACACGTCTCCGCCGAGTCACCGGGAGGGGGAGGGCTTGACGTGAGCTTAAAAACACCTTATAACCATGTAGCTATGGAGGTGTGATGAGAGCTGGCCGTGTGCCCCTCATGCTCGTGGTTCTCGTGGTCGCTCAAGCGGCAGCGGCGGCGGAGAAGCGTCTCTCCTTGGCGGACGCCATGGTGCGGGCTCGTCAGCAGGGCCGTGACGTGACCGCGGCCCGTGACCGGGCCCAGGCGGCCGCGCAACGCGCCGCCGAGGCACGTGGTTTCCGGTTGCCCGCCCTGTCCTTGCAGGAGATCTGGGTGCGAACGGACTCGCCCGCGGAGGTCTTTGCGTTCAAGCTCAATCAGCAGCAGTTCTCATTCGAGGACTTTGTTTCCTCTGACCCCAATCGCCCCGCGCCGTTGAACACCGCAATCACCAGAGTCGAGCTTTCGCTCCCGGTTTACACGGGCAGTGCGCTATCTGGGCGCATCTCGCAGGGCGAGCTGGCCGCGGCGGCTGGGCAGGACGCCGCGGAGTGGGCGGGCGAGCAGGCGGCGCTCGCCGTGGCGGAAGCGTACGTGATGGTCGATCAAGCCAAAGAGTACGTCGGCCTGCTTGAGCGGGCGTGCGAGACCATGCGCGCACATGTAGCCGTTGCCCAGGACTACGCGGACCAGGGGATGATCGTGCGTTCGGAGGTGCTGCGCGCCGAGGTGGAACTCGCTCGCCTCGACGATTTCCTGGCGGAGGCGCGCGGCCGCCTGCGAGTGGCCAGCGCAAACCTCGCGTTCCGTCTGGGCACCGACCAGGGTACGAGCTGGGAGCTCGACCCGCTGCCGATTCCAACGGCGCTCGGAACCAGCCTCCCGGGGTATCTCGATTTGGCGTCCTCGCGCAAGGACCTAGAGGCGGCGCGCAACCTCCTCAAAGCCGGTGAGATCGAGGAACGCGTTCGCCGGGCCGCATACCTCCCCAAGGTGGGCGTGGTCGGCCGGGCCGACTGGGTGGGTGACAGGCTCTTTGGGAGTTCCGGGAACTCGACCTCGGTCATGGCGGTCGCGAGCATGAATGTTTTTGCCGGCGGGGCGGATCGTGCCGCCGTAGCGGCCGCGCGTTTCGAAGCAAAAGCAGGAGCAGAGGACGTGGCCCGGTTCGAGCAGGGCATCGAGCTCGAGGTGCGGCAGGCGTTCGAAGAGGCGACTACGGCGTGGCAACGCCACTCCACTGAGATGAAAGCGGTCGCGTCGGCGCGCGAAGTCGAGCGGATCACCGAGGAGCGTTTCAAGACCGGAGTCGTGAAGATGATCGACCTCCTCGACGCCGCCACCGCCCGCCGTGAGGCGGAGACCCGGGAGCTGTCCGCACGTGCGGAGGCGGCGTCCGCCAAGCTGCGGCTCGCGGTGCGGTCAGGTCGTCCGCCGGAGAGCGTCCTCCCTTGAATACAGCGGACACGGGACTGGGGTTGGGGACTGGGGAACGACCCGGGGGAGCTGATACTTTCGCAGTCGTTCGGAGAAGGGGTTCGGAGGGGTCGATGAAGAGGTGGATGGTTCTTCTAGGGGTAGCGAGCGCCGCGACGGTGGCGTGCGGCCGCGGGGCAGGAACGCCGGGCGAGTCCCCGGCTGCCGTTTTCGCCCGCATTGTGCGGGTCGAGACGGTGACCGTTCCGCAGGGTGCGGAGCTGTACGGGACGGTCGAGGCCGAACGGACAGCGGCCGTGTCGTCGCGGGTGATGGCAACCGTGACCGCCGTGTTGGTCAAGCCGGGTGATCCGGTCAGGGCCGGGCAGGTGCTCGTGGAGATCGACCCCGCGACGGCGCGCGGGCAGGAAGCGCAGGCACGCGGCGCGCTGGCGCAGGCCCAGGCCGCGCTTGCGCTCGCCGAGCGCAACTTTGCGCGTTTCCAGACCCTTGCTGCGAAGGGGTCGGCGTCGCAGCTCGAGCTCGACGTCGCGAAGATGCAGCACGAACAGGCCAAGGGCGCTGTGGCTCAGGGCGAGGGTGCGGTCGAAGCCGCCGCGTCGGTGGCTCGGGAGTCCCAGGTTGTCGCGCCATTTGACGGTCGCGTCGCGGCCAAACTGGTCGAGGTGGGCGATCTTGCCACGCCGGGTCGGCCACTCGTGATGGTGGAATCGGCCGTCGGCCGCCGCCTGGTGCTTGCCGTGCCCGAGAGCCTCCTCGCCGCAGGCGGGCTGAGAGTGGGTTCACCGCTGTCAGTGCGCATCGATGCGCTTCCGTCTGTTGGCACCCTCGAGGGTGTCGTGACGGAACTTGACTCCGGTGCAAACCCCGTCGCCCACACCTTCACGGTGAAAGTTGGTCTCCCGGGCGCTGCCGTCCCGACCGGGGTCTCCGGCAGGGCCTGGCTGTCCTCAGGGAGCCGGTCGGCTCTGGCGGTACCACGCTCGGCGGTGGCTGCGGTGGGTGGTCTCGACCTCGTGGTGGTGCGCGACGCCGGCGGGAAGGCGCGCACACGCGCGGTGACCGTTGGCGGGAAGGTGGCTGACGATCGGGTCGAGGTGCTCTCGGGCGTCGGGGCAGGCGAGGAAGTCGTGGTTGGGCTGGCGGCGGTGCCGACCGACGGGACGCCCGTGACGGAGGCACGCCCTTGAGCGGGAGACCCGAACCTCCGGGCCGATCTGCCCTCGAGGACACGCGGCGGCAGGCTTTGCGCCTCAAGATGACCCGCCGCCCTCTCGGCGGATCCGGCCGCATTGCGCAGGCATTCCTGACCTCGAAGCTCACACCGCTCCTGGTCGTCTTCTCCTTGCTCCTGGGCGTTTTTGCTGTCTTCGTGACGCCCCGCGAGGAGGAGCCACAGATCAAGGTGCCGATGATCGACGTGATGGTGGCGCTTCCCGGTGCCACGGCGCGGGAGGTCGAGCGGCGCGTCGTCACACCGGTGGAGAAGGCGATCTCGGAGATTCCAAACGTTGAGTATGTCTACTCCACGGCCCAGCCCTCGGGCGGCATGATCATCGTCCGCTTTCTGGTGGGGACGGACCCGGATCAGGCAGTGACCCGGGTGCACGCCAAGCTGGCCGAGCTCGTCCCGTCACTCCCGCCTGGGGCCCTGCCGCCGGTCGTTGCGCCGCGCGGAATCGATGACGTCCCGGTTCTGGCGTACACGCTGTGGTCCGAAGGGGCCACACCGGTTCAACTGCGCCGCGTGGCGGAGGAGCTCAGGGCAGAACTCACACGCCACCCGCGGGTGGCCCAGGTGTGGGTGCTGGGCGGGCAGCGACGAGTCGTGCGGGTGGACTTCGATCGCGAGCTCCTCGCCTCCCACCACGTCTCGCTGCTGCAGGCGTACCAGGCCCTGGCCGGGCTGAACTGGCGTCTTCCGGCAGGCAGTTTCTCTGCCGCCAACGCCGAGACGCAGGTCGAGGTTGGGTCATTCTTCCGCAGCGCGGATGAGGTCGGCGCTGCGGTGGTCGGAGTCTACGATGGGAAACCGGTCTACCTGCGCGACGTAGCGTCGGTGAGCGACGGAGCGGAGGAGCCAGGGCAGTACGTATGGATGGCGTCGGGGGTGGCCGCGAGTGCAAAGGGCCTGCCGGCTGGACTTGATGTGCCAGCGGTCACGGTGGCCGTGGCCAAGAAACCTGGGACCAACGCGGTGGAGTTGGTCCGCGAGCTGGAGGCGCGGGTTGCAGCGCTCTCGGGCCCGGTGATCCCCTCCAACATCCACCTTACCAAGACCCGCGACTACGGGTACACCGCAAACGAGAAGTCCACCGAGCTGATCGAGCACATGGGCATCGCGACGTTGGCAGTGGTGCTGCTGATGGCTTTCACCCTTGGCCGGCGCGAGGCGGTCGTGGTGGCGGTGGCAGTGCCCACCACGCTGGCGCTCACGCTTGCAGCCTCGTACCTCGCAGGCTACACGCTCAACCGCGTCACGCTGTTTGCGCTCATCTTCGCCATCGGCATCCTGGTGGACGACGCCATCGTGGTGGTGGAGAACGTCCACCGGCACTACAAACTGGGTTGGGCAAACCCGCGCCTCGCGACGGTGTACGCGACGGACGAGGTCGGCAACCCCACGATCCTGGCGACGTTCACGGTCATTGCGGCCCTGCTGCCGCTGGCGTTCGTGTCCGGCCTGATGGGCCCGTACATGAGACCGATTCCGATCAACGCCTCGGCGGCCATGCTCTTCTCGCTGCTGGTGGCGTTCGTGGTCTCACCGTGGCTGACCTACCGCCTCTTCCGCCGGTACGCGGAGGAGCACGCCGGCCAAGCCTCGGGGCCGTACGCAGAGACATCGGGGGAGAGCACGCTGCACCGCCTCTACACCCGACTCCTCACACCGCTGATCGAGCGCCGCTGGCGCCGCCGGGTCCTGCTCGGGGTCGTTGCGGTGCTTCTCCTGGCGTCGGCCTCCCTGGTGGCGTTTGGAGTCGTGACGGTCAAGATGCTGCCCTACGACAACAAGAGCGAGATCCAGGTGGTGGTCGACATGCCGGAAGGCACCACGCTTGAGGCCACTAACGGCGTGGCTCGGGAGCTGGCCGCGGTCGTGCGGACGTTGCCGGAGGTGACCGACGTTCAAATCTACGTGGGTACCTCTGCGCCGTTCAACTTCAACGGGCTGGTGCGGCACTACTTCCTCCGGTCAGGCCCGCTGGTGGCGGACATCCAGGTTAACCTCCTCCCCAAGCACGAGCGCAACCGGGAGAGCCACGCCCTCGCCAAGAAGATGCGGGAGGTTCTGGCGCCCGCTGTGGCCCACACCGGTGCCAACGTCAAGGTAACCGAGGTGCCGCCGGGGCCACCGGTTCTCTCAACGATGGTCGCCGAGATCTACGGCCCCGACCTCGAGCGCCGGGTTGCCTTGGCGCGCCAAGTTCGACAGATCTTCGAGACCACACCCGGCGTGGTGGATACGGACTGGTACGTGGAGGACCCCGCCCCCAAGTTCGAGGTCGAGGTTGACCGCGAAAAGACGGTGCGTTCGGGGGTGACTCCGGAGGTGGTGGTTCGGACGCTGCGGGTTGCTCTCGAGGGGGCCGACGCCGGGCTGCTTCACGATGAGGCCTCGCGCGAGCCGATCCCGATCGTGCTGCGCCTCGACCGCACCCAGCGAGCCAGCCTGGATGGGCTGCTCGCGATCAGCGTGCACGGGGCCGGCGGGCAACTCGTGCCGCTGAGAGAGCTGGTTCACGTCACCGCTGTGGGCCGCGAACGCTTCATCTATCACAAGAACCTCGCCCCGGTGACGTACGTGATCGCCGAGATGGCAGGGGCTGCCGAGGCGCCGGTGTACGGGATCTTGGCGATGGCCGGCAGGGTCGCGGGGTTGCGCGGCCCCGACGGCCGGCCAGTCGAGGTTCTGTCCACCCGCCAACCGCAGGATTCGACGCGCTACGCGCTCAAGTGGGATGGCGAGTGGCAGATCACATACGAGGTGTTCCGTGACATGGGGATCGCGTTCGCCGCGGTGCTGGTGCTGATCTACCTGCTGGTCGTGGGATGGTTTCGCTCGTTCGTGACCCCGCTCATCATCATGGCGCCCATCCCTCTCACGCTTATCGGGATCCTCCCCGCGCACGGGCTCTTCGGTGTGTTTTTCACCGCCACCTCGATGATCGGGTTCATCGCGCTGGCCGGGATCATTGTGCGCAACTCGATCCTGCTCGTAGACTTCATCAACCTCGAGTTGCGGGCGGGCGAGGATCTGGAGAACGCGGTTGTCAAGGCGGGGGCCGTGCGCTTCCGGCCGATCATCCTGACCGCAGCGGCCCTGGTTGTCGGCGGGTTGGTGATCCTGCTCGATCCGATCTTCCAGGGTCTTGCGGTGGCTCTGATTTCGGGGGTGGTAGTGTCCACCGCGCTCACGCTGGTGGTGATCCCCCTGCTCTACTACATGTACCTGAAGGCTGCCGGCGTCCAGGACGTCGTGGCCGCGAATAAAGACGAAGAATGAACACGTGTGACACGGGAGGTGTGGCATGAGGGTCGAGGCGTGGTTGCGGGCAATCGCCGGGACGTTCGTCCTGGCCTCAGCGGCGCTCGGGTCGTGGGTGCATCCCGGGTTCTACCTCTTCACGGCGTTCGTGGGGTTCAACCTGCTCCAGTCGGCCTTTACCGGGTGGTGCCCGATGATGTCGCTTCTGAGGGCGCTGGGTGTGGAGGAGTAGCAAGATGAAGCTACTTATGTTGATCGTGGACGAGGCGAAGAAGGAGGAGCTCGAGGTGTTCCTGAACCGGGTCGGGGTGCTCGGCTACACCGAGATCCGGCATGCGGTTGGGTTCGGCTCCACCGGGTTGCGTCTGGGATCCCGGGCGTTCCCCAAGACTTCGGCGGTGATCTTCACGGTGATCGAGGCAGAGGCACTCGAGGCGCTGACCCGCGACGTCAAGGCCTACTGCGAGGGGTGCGGTGAGAAGCTCAAGATGATCGTCTGGAGTGTCGAGGAAGTCGCATGAGCCCAGCCCGTTACATTCCTGTTGCGCGCGGTGCATCGACCGCTTGCACGTCTATCGCTGCTTGGTTATACTTCCAAGGAGGAGGCACAGTGCGAGAGGGATCCGAGCAACTACTTGGAAGGATTGCCGACCGCCTGAAGGCGATGGCCGACCCGATGCGGCTGCGCATCCTGCACCTGTTGCAGGACGGCGAGCGCTGTGTGAACGACATCCTCGGAAAGGTGGGCGGGAGCCAGGCCAACGTCTCGAAGCACCTTTCGGTGCTCCGCCGCGCAGGGCTCGTGGAGTGCCGCCGCGAGGGTGTCAACGTCTACTACCGGATCGACGACCCGACGGTTTTCTCGATATGCGACACGATATGCAATTCGCTGGAGCGCCAGGTGAACGCCGAGAAGCAGGAGATCGAGCGGGGACGCGCCGCGATGCTTGCAGGCGACCGATGAGCGGCTGGGGCGACGTCCTTCTCCCGCTGGGTTTCCTGGCTGCGTGGCTGATCCTGCAGTGGGTGGTGTTGCCAAGACTGGGCGTGCCCACCTGAGCGGTTCCGAACCCGGCCGGCGGCCGGGCACGAACGAACACCGCAGCAGGACGCGGGGGGTGCGCAGCCACCCAGGACGAAGGACGCAGGGCGGCGGCGCCAGGCCAGGCGCCCGGCTCGAGGTAGGGGAGGATGGTAATGGAGCAAGCGGAAGAGAAGGCACCTGCGGCGCGGTGCCCAGGCTGCGGCATGCAGCTCAGGCCGGTCCCGACGTGAGGGTCCCTGCTCTGGCGGTGCCGGAGCTGCGGATCGATCTACGCCACTGACGAGGTATTCCCCAAGGGGGTTCCGACCAACATCTGGGCCTCCCTCTGGACCGGCTGCGGAGGGCACTGATGCCATTGTACGAGTACACCTGCCGCGAGTGCGGGCGGCGCTTCGAGGTGCTGCAGCGCCTCGGAGCGGACGGCACGGGCGTGACCTGCCCAGCGTGCGGGGCGAGGCACGTGTCCAAGCAGTTCTCCACGTTTGCCAGCAGCGTCTCCGCCGGAGGCGAGAAGGGTGGCGCGATGCCGTGCGGCGCCCCCAGCGCGGCGAGCTGCGGGAGCGGTGGCTTCACCTGACCAAACTGATCGCGGCGCCCGGCGGGCGCCAACCAATGCGTGAGGGCATGAAGGTCGGCGCACGACTCTTCGCCTACATTCGGCGGTAGGGTGGATGGCGGCCCTCACGCCTGGCCGGGCGTACCGGAGACAACCCCAATGAGAGAGACAAACGTGGCATTTGAGGTGATGTCAAGGCTCACCTTCCCGGAGGCGACGGCCCGGGCCCGCGAGGCGCTTGGCAAGGAGGGGTTTGGCGTTCTCACGGAGATCGATGTCCAGGCGACGATGAAGGCTAAACTCGGCGTGGAGGTACCGCCCTACGTGATCCTGGGCGCGTGCCATTCTCCCTCCGCGCACCAGTCGCTCACCGCCGCACCCGAGGTGGGGGTCCTGCTCCCCTGTAACGTGACGGTCTCGGTCGAAGGCGGCAGGACGGTGGTGCGGGCGATGAACCCGGGCAGCGTGATGGGGATCATCGACAACCCCGAACTGGCGCCCATCGGGGAGCACGTGGGTGCGGCGCTGCGCCGCGTCCTGGAGGCGTGCGAGAAGGCCTAGGAGCAGGCAAGAGGCAAGAGGCAATCCAAACCTGGCGACGGGACCGACGGGTTGGCTGCGTTTCGTTCCGCTGGTGACTCGTGCCTCGTCCCTCTTGCCTCGTACCTTCGATCAGCTTGCCTCGCTGCGCTCGGGAAGCTTCGTGTTGTAGTAAAAGGTGATGGTAACGCCCTCATGGAAGGTGCCGCCCAGATCGGCAGGCAGCGGCGGCAGCGGAGAGGCGTTGAGGATGGCGTCGCGCGCCGCGAAATCGAGCGGGGGGTGACCCGACTCCCGTTCGATCTCGACCCCCGTCACGCGCCCGTCTCTCTCGATGAAGAAGTGGATCCGCACCACGCCCGGGACACCCATCTCCGCGATCTCCGGGATGTCCCAGTGGTAGCGGATGCGGCGCAGCATCTCCGCGGCGTACGGTCCCCATTCGTACCACTCGGTGTCGAAGGAGAGCGGGCCGAGATCCACCTCGCCGCCGCGGCGGTCCGGTACGGCGCCTCCCGAGGAACCGAGCGCCCCGAAGGTGGACAGACCCTTGAGGCCGCTCCCCTGTTTCCCGCCGCGCTGGTCCTTGGGCACGGCCAAGACCGCCTCGGCGCCCTTGTCGCCGAGCTTGAGCTTTTCGTTGGGGGATGCGCCCTCGCGGCCGGGCTCCCTGGAGGCCATCGTGTCCCCGGTCCCCTGGTTGGCCGGCCTCTCGACCCGGAACGCCGGCGGGTCGAGCCGCATCTCGGGAGTGTCGCCGCGCGATCCGGGGGTGAGGGCCGGAGCCCCAACGCCGCCGTGTGCGCGCCGGTCGAGGTCGGAGGCGGGAGCCTTGGGGCGCGCCGGCCTCTCCTGTCGGTCCTTGGGCATCTCGACAATCTCGTAGAAAGGTGTGTTGTCCTCGGTTTTGAGCTTGGCCGCCAGCCTCTCCGAGGCGAGGATCTCGGACAGCAGGCTGTTCTCACGCACCTGGGAGAGCAGCACGATGTGAAACAGCACCGAGACCACCAGGGCGATGAGCAAAGGGCGGTCACGCAGCCGTAGCGGGCGAGGCGACACGCGCTCGTCGAGGAGGAAGACCACCGACGGGTCGTTGCCTTGAGGCCACGGCGCCTCCTCCTCGTCACTCTCCAACAGCCTGTAAAACCGGGAGGGGGCCGCCTGCAGCAACTCCAGGTCCTTCTCGAGCGAAGGCTCTCGATCCGGCGCGCCGAACATATCGAGTGGAATGCTACAAGACCCGTGCCAAATCCGCACGCGCTCCGGCGCCGGGCGGCCGGCCGTGCTGTCATCAAGGGATGCCAGCCTGTCCGCGCCACCTCGAGGGCTGCCTTCCCATTGACCGCCGGTTCTGGGCTCAACATAATCAGCCGGTGACCCCGATAAGGGCGTTTCTGAGCACGTCGGCTGGCCGCTTCGTCGCCACCTACGCGCTCGTCCTCAGCGTTTCCTTCCTGGTGCTGGCGCTGCGGCCGGTCAACGACAGGGTCGTTAACCCCTACACGACTCTGGTTGCCCACGAGGCCAGGCTGGTCCTGAACCTCTTTGGTGAGGGCGCGATCGTCTCCGGGCAAGTGCTCTCGTCGCCCCGGTTCTCCGTGGCCATCTTCAACGGCTGCAACGGGCTCGAGGCGATCCTCATCTTCGTCTCGGGGGTGGTAGCTTTCCCGGCCTCATGGCGCCGCAAGCTCGCGGGGATCGTGGTGGGTTTTCTGGCCATCCAGGCGTTCAACGTGGTGCGGGTCGTCTCCCTGTTTTACGTCGGCGCCTTGAGGCCGCGGTGGTTTTCCGTCTCCCACGTCTTCATCTGGCAGTCACTGGTGATCGTTTTCGGAGTGGTGCTGTGGCTGGTGTGGGCCCGCTGCTATGCCGTCGAACACGCGCACGGGTGAGCTGCGCGTGTTCCTGAGGCGCCTTCCGCTGGCCCTCGTGGGCGCGGTGATCCTCTGGGCGCTTGCGAGGCCCGTCTACGCCCCCGCCCTGTGCGCGACCGCCCAGTTCCTCGCACGTGTCTTCGAGGTCCCGCCTGCCTCGGCCATCGTCCTGCAAGGCGGCGATGCCGTTCTCGGCAGGACCGACATGCGCGCCGGCTCGGGGTGGTTGAAGTTCCCGCTCACCCAGATCCACTTCAACCTGGTGCCTTTCCTGGCGCTGGTGCTCGCGCTGCCCCACCCGCTGTCCTCCGGGGGGTGGCGGAGGCTCCTGCTTGCCGTCGCGATCCTGGCTTCTTCTCACGTGCTCGCGCTGCTCTGGCAGCTCAAATACCTGGAGGCTTTCTCGATGGGGCCGTGGAGCCGGGCAAACTACTCCGACGTTGCCCGCAATGTTTACGGCACCCTCCGGTACTTCTTCGACATCCCGGTGACGTTTGCGCTCCCGCTGCTGCTGTGGGTGGGCATCTTCCCGAAGCAGGTATTCGCGCTGGTGGGTCTTGGGGACCCGGTCCGGCGCTAGCCCGGTGTTCGACCCAGCGAGGAGCGGAGCTCGTCCGGGAGCGTAGTCGGCCGGCCTGTGACGCGGTCCACCACCACGTGGCGGGTCTCGCCCTCCGCGAGAACGGTGCCGTCGGGACCTTCCACGCGGTACTCGAAGACGACGCGCCTGCTCGCCACCTCCCCGACCCGGACGCCGACGGTGACCTCGTCGTCGTAACGGGCGGGGCGGCGATAGCGGCACGTGAGCTCGCCGACCATCAGGAGCACGCCGCGACGCTCCCAGTCGGTGTAGGGCACCCCCACGGCGTGCGACAGGGCCGTGCGCGCCACCTCGAACCAGACGGGGTACACGGCGTGGTGCACGACGCCCATCTGATCCGTCTCGGCGTAGCGGGCACGGACTCGAACGGGGAAGAACCCATCTGGCACGCCGGCATTGTAGTCGCTCGCAGGAGCGCGGCATACACCACGAAGCTGCTCCCGGGGCGCAAGGGGCATGCTAGGCTGTCCAGAGCGCGAATGAGGACGCCCGATCCCCTGCTGCTGTGCGAGGACGAGCTTGGCCTCGTCACCGACCTGTACCAGCTCACGATGTTTGCGGCCTACCGCGAGAGCCGGCGCGGCGTCCGCGGCTGCTTCGAGCTCTGGTTCAGGGACCTTCCCCCGCAGCGCAACTTTCTCATGGCCGCGGGCCTGGAGCCTGCGCTGGCGTATCTGCTCGCGCTGCGCTTCGCACCCGAGCAGATCGCAGCCCTGGGGAAGCTAGAGGTCTTCCAGGGGGTCGACGAGGGGTTCTTCACGGACCTGGCAAACCTGCGTTTCAACGGCGACGTCTGGGGGATGCGCGAGGGCACGATCGTTTTCGCGGGTGAGCCGGTACTCCGGGTCGAGGCCCCCATCGAGCAGTCGCAGCTGGTGGAGACCTACCTGCTGGCCGCGATCTCGTTCTCGACGCTGGTGGCATCCAAGGCGGCGCGGGTACGAATCGCGGCGGGAGCTCGGCGCGTCGTGGATTTCGGATCGCGCCGCGCGCACGGGCCGCAGGCTGCGTGTTGGGCGGCTCGCGCCTCGTTTCTGGCGGGGGTGGACGGAACGTCGAACGTGTGGGCCAGTTGCCGCCTTGGTGTGCCTCCATCGGGGACGATGGCCCACTCGTTTGTGCTGTCGTTTTCCGGCGAGCAGGAGGCTTTCAAGGCCTACTCGAAGACGTTCCCGGGCCGCACCGTCCTGCTCGTCGACACCTTCGACACCCTCGCGGCAGTGGAGCGTGCATCCCGGGACAAGGAGCTCGGTTTCGTGGCGATCCGGCTGGACAGCGGCGATATCGTTGAGCTTGCGAGGGCCAGCCGCGCCGTCTTGGACCGGTACGAACGCAAGGACGTGCACATCGTAGCGAGCGGTGACCTGGATGAGACCCGCATCGCCGAGATCGTGGCCGCGGGCGCCCCGGTGGACGCGTTCGGCGTAGGGACGCGCATGGTGACCTCGGCGGATGCCCCGACCCTGCAAGCGGTCTACAAGCTGGTAGCGGTCGAGGAGCCCGGCAAGCCCGCGCGGGGCGTCGAGAAACGGTCGGCGGGAAAGCGAACGGCTCCCGGGACCAAGCAGGTCTGGCGTCGCCGGGGGCCGGGCGGCACCATGATCGAGGACCTGGTTGCCACCGTGACCGACGCGCCTCCACAAGGCCCATGGGAACCGCTGCTCGAGCCCTGGATCCGCGGCGGCAGGCTCTGCCGCGAGGTCCCGACGCTCCAGGAGAGCCGGGAGTACGCGCGCGGGCAGCTGGCCAGTCTCCCGGAGGGGCTACGCGGGCTTGCGGGAGCGCGGGCGTTTCCGGTTCGGCTGGCTCCAGCCCTCCGGGGCTCGAGCGAGGTCGACGTCTGATATGACCCCGCCGGCGGTAGGTCCTTCGCGCTGCTACGGTCGGATCATCACGTGCGTTGCGGTGGGACTTCCGGTGCGGCGCGCCCAGGTCCCGGCGATACCGGGAACGGGAGCGGTTGGAATCTAGTCCTCCTCCTCGTCTTCCTCGTCCTCGTCATGATCATCCAGGTACTCCGACTCCTCGTCGTCTTCGTCCTCTTCATCCTCTTCGCCCTCTGCGTCCTCGACCTCCTCGTCCATGTCCTGCTCGAACTCCTCGGGCAGGGAGAACGCATCGACGTCCGAGTTGCCGCAGACTTCGCAGGTGGCCCGGCGGATCTCGCCCTCCCGCCAGACGAAATCCTCCACCTCCGATTCACATTCGAGACAGATGAGGTAGTCCGGTCGAGCCATTCATTCCCCCGTTGCCGGGCACAGCATATGGTCGCGTGGCCCCTTGATGAATGTAACGGTCATGGACACGAGTTTCAAGAGGTTCTACGCCTCCATCCGGCGGACCGCGAGCCCCACGGCCCCGGGCCCGGTGTGGGCGGCGAGGACCGATGTGAGGTTGACGATCGGGATGTCGGTGACGCCGAAGCGAGCCGTCAGCCGCTCGGCCACGTACTCGGCGGCACC
Source organism: Acidobacteria bacterium RBG_13_68_16 (assembly GCA_001766905.1). Lineage (GTDB taxonomy): Bacteria > Acidobacteriota > Thermoanaerobaculia > Thermoanaerobaculales > Thermoanaerobaculaceae > RBG-13-68-16. Next base: position 10,545 of record MEKI01000004.1, on the reverse strand, counting down.
GATCGCGCTCGCATGCGCGATCATCAGGCGTACCGGTCTCCCTTCGGCGAAGCGGACCGCCCGCCTGACCAGGCCGCGCAGCGATGCCACGAAGCCGAGGTGAATGCCGTCCCGCGCGACTTTTCCATCCTCACCGACAGTAAGCACCGGGTTGATCCTGAGGAGGCCCGCGACCCGAGCCTGGGCTGGGGAGACGCGGCCCCCGCGAACCGCCGTCTCGAGGGATGGGAAGGCCGCGAAGAGCTTGATCTGTCGGCTCACGCGCTCGGCGAGCGCCGCCGCCTCGTCCAGGCTGGCGCCTGCCGCGATCGCCTCGCCCACCGCCTCTGCCACGAAGCCCAGCGTGACGGAAATCTGGCGCGTGTCTACGACCCGGATGCGCGCTGCGTTCACCTGCTGGGCGGCGGCGAGCGCCGCCTGATAAGTGCCCGAGAGGCCGGCGGAGAGGTGCAGAGAGACGATGCCCTCGTGGCTCTCAAGCAGGCGCCGGAAGGTGGTTCTGAAGTCCCCGACCGCGGGCTGGGACGTCTTGGGAGGTACAGCCGAAGCGGACAGCCGCTGGTAGAACTGGGGCGGCGTGATGTCGACGCCGTCCGTGAATGTCTCCTCACCGAAGGTCAAGGTGAGCGGCACCTTCACCACCCCGATGGCGTGCGCGCTCGCCTCGGTGAGGTCGCACGATGAATCGCTCACCAGCGCGATCGTGGCATTGCGCGCCGCGAGCTGCTGGAGCACCATGTCGTCGATCTTGGTGCGCTCGAGCTTCCCGAACTCGGCCAGCAGCGCGAACAGGCGCTGGGGCTCGTTGGTGTGGAGGTGGACGCGCAGGCGCGACCCTCCTCCGGCGACCACCAGCGATCCGCCGAGCGGCATCACCGCCTTGGCGATCGCCTTGCGGTCCAGCCGCTCGCCCGTCAGCAACCCCTCGGAGCAGAACCGGTACGTGGAGTCAAACTCGGCGTGCGCGGCGGCAAAAGGCGTCGGTTGCACTTCCGAGAGTCCCGCCCGTCGCCAGCTGGCGGCCCTGCGGTCGCGGAAGAAGGTCGAGATCCCCTCCAGGAAGTACACGAACCCCTGCGCCCCGGCGTCCACGACGCCGTGGCGAGCCAGGACCGCCAGCTGCTTGGGGGTGTTGGCGAGCGCCTCGCGCGCCCGCTCCAGGCCCTTGCCGAGCAGCTCACGGAAGTCGTGGATCCTGGCCGTCTGCTCCTCGAGAGCGGCGGCCCACGCCCTCAGGACGGAGATGATCGTGCCCTCCACCGGCTGGGCCAGCGCCTGCTGCGCGGCCTCGCTGCCGCGCCGCACGGCGGCCGCGAACTCCCTCGTGGTGACGCTCGCCCGGTTGCCGATGGACTCCGCCATGCCGTGGAGGAACTGCGCGAAGATCGCCCCGGAGTTGCCGCGCGCGCCGTCCAGCGCCGCGTCCGCCGCCGTGCGGACGGTTTGCCCCACGGTGAGCTCCGTGGGGGTCATGAGCGCCGCCGCCGCGGCTCGCAGCGTGGACGCGAGGTTGGTGCCGGTGTCGGCGTCCGGAACGGGGAACACGTTGATCCGGTTGAGCGTCTCCTGCTCTCGCACAACGGCGAGCGCGCCCGCCCGCAGCGCCCGGGCGAGCCGAGGACCAGTCAGCAGCTGAACCATCAATTGCTCCTGCATGGAAGTATACGTCGACCGAAAGCCCTGCTCACCGGCCTACCCCTTGTCCTCACGATCCTGACTGAGGTTCAGTTCCTCGAGGTCTTCCTCGGAGGCGAAGGAGGCCGGATCGTCGTTGCCGCATACCGGGCAGTGCGCCTCCTTGAGGTGCCCTTCGTCCCACTCGAAAACGTAGGTTGGGGTCTCGCACTCCAGGCAGATCACGTAGTCCGGCTGTGCCATGGCGCAATCGTATACCAGTCCTGGGCCCAACGGGATGGGCAGGCAAGGATGGAGCGGCGGGGAGGACGAGCCGGCGCCGGGGCGCTGCTAATATCACCGTGGAGCCTGCTGGGGAGGGCGCAGATCTCAACCCGGCGGCGGGTGAGGCGGTTGGGGGCCACACTGCCACCCACCCGGGAGGGGTGAACCATGGGAAGAATCCTGGTGACCGGGGGCGCCGGGTTCATCGGCTCGCACCTCACCGCCCGTCTGGTGGCGCGCGGCGACGACGTGGTCTGCCTCGACGATTTCAACGACTACTACGACCCGGCCTTCAAACGCGAGAACGTCGAGCCCTTCCGAGGCAGTCCGCGCTGGCGTCTCGTCGAAGGGGACATCAGGAACGCTGCCCTCGTCGAGGAAACCTACCGCACCTTCGGCATCGAGGCTACCGTGCACCTGGCGGCCCGCGCCGGGGTCCGCCCCTCCATCCGCCACCCCAGGCTCTACGAGGAGGTCAACGGAGTCGGCACGCTGAACGTACTGGAAGCGGCCCGTCGCTCGGGCGCGCGGACCTTCGTGTTCGGGTCCTCCTCGTCCGTGTACGGGACCAATTCAAAGGTTCCATTCTCCGAGGACGACCCCATCGCCCGCCCGGTGTCACCGTACGCGGCGACCAAGCGGGCAAACGAGCTGATGGCGTACACCTACTACCACCTCTACGGGCTTTCCGTCACGTGTCTGCGCTTCTTCACCGTGTACGGGCCCAGGCAACGGCCCGAGATGGCGATCTATCATTTCACGGAGAAGCTCGCCCGCGGCGAAGCGGTTCCCCGCTACGGCGACGGCTCCAGTGCGCGCGACTACACGTACATCGACGACATCGTGGAGGGCATCCAGGTGGCACTCGACCTGGCGGCCCCCTTCGAGATCGTGAACCTGGGCGGCTCGCGCACCACGACTCTCCAGCACCTCATCGAACTGATCGCCGCCGCCGTCGGCACCGAACCGAGGATCGACGAGCTTCCGCCGCAGCCGGGCGACGTCCCGATCACCTTTGCCGACGTGAGCAAGGCGAAGAAGCTGTGGGGGTGGGAGCCGCACGTTCTGATCGAAGATGGGATCCGGCGCTTTGTCGACTGGTTCAAGCAGAACCGCCTGCGCTGAGCCCGTCCCGACCCTGCGCCTCGTGCAGGTGGGCCTGGTCGCCTGGGGTTTGCTCGTCGGCGGCCTGCCGCTGCTTTCGGGAGCCCCAGGCGGCGACGACGCCTACTACCATGCGATGTACGCGCAGCAACACGCTCGCTGCTGGCGTGGCGGGGTGCTCCTTCCCCGCTGGTACCCCGACCTCAACGGGGGGCTGGGGTCTCCCGAACCGCGCCCACGGCCGCTGCTGCCGCTTGCACTCCACGCGGCGTTCGCGCTCGCGCTCGACGACGCGGTGTCCGCGGTTTCGCTCGCGACGGTGCTCATCCCTCCGCTCGCGGGCCTCGTGATGCTGGCGGCGGCCCGAAAACGGGGGGCGCCGCTGTCGGCGGCCGCAGTGGCAGCGGCCGTATGGGCCGCCGCCCCGTACCTCATGGTGAGCCTCCACGAGAGGGCCGCCATGCAGGAGGGGTGGGCCTGTGTCCTCCTGCCCTTGGTCTTCGCGGCGCTGCTTCCGCCGCGACCGGGAGCAGGGAAGGACGCTGCTCTGGGAGGTTGCGCCCTTGCGCTGCTGCTGGCGACGCAACTCCTCTTCGCGTTCATGGCAGGGATCGTGATCGCGGCCGCCCACCTGGTCTCGCAACAGCGGCAGCCGCTGCGGACTGCGGCGGCCGCCGGCCTGGGGCTCGGGCTGGCGGCGGCCTCCTGGGTGCCGAATGTGGCGTCCCTGTGGCGGGTCCAGGGGGAGAGGTTCGCCTCGGGGTGGTTCGACTGGCGCACCCGCTTCCTCCTCACGGGCGGGGGACCCGACCCGGTGCTTACCGGCCACATGCTCGCGGTGTTCCTCGCCGCCACGGCGGGAGCGCTGCTCCTCCTCGTGATGCGGGAGGCGCCGGGGAGATCGCTGGCTCTGGGCGGGCTCGCGGTGGCCGCGCTGGCCACGCCCGTGGCGTTCTGGCTCTACGCGCTCGTCCCCGGGTTCGCGCTGCTGCAGTTTCCGTGGCGCTGGCTCGCGCCAGCCTCCTGCCTGATCGCGATGGCGCTGGCCGCGACGGCGCGGCGGTGGGTGAGACTCGTCGGCGCGGCGATCTTCCTCCTACCCTTGCTGGTCCCGTTTGCATGGCGTTGGCGGCTCCCGCCCGGCCCCCCTCTGCGTCCCTCCGACCCACCCGCTCGGGCAGCCCAATCGGCCACGCGTTTTGGCGTGCCCCCGATGCTACCCTCCTTCCCCGCGACGCTGCCGCGCGGGGTGGACCTGGCCAAGGCTCTGCGCGCGGCTCCTGCGGTGAGGGCGGCCCTCGCCACGCCCGAGCCGGCGGGTCCCCGGGTGTGGGTGTGGCGGCTCGACCTCGCCGCTCCTACGTCGGCCGTACTTCCGCTGCTCGCCGACGATGGCTGGAGAGCCGAACTCGATGGGGTCCCGGCTCCATGCAATCCGCG
>MEKI01000004.1:4115-6091 GCA_001766905.1 Acidobacteria bacterium RBG_13_68_16 | reverse complement strand
ACCATGATGCTGCCCCCGATCGTTGCCACGAGACGGCCCCGCGTCTGCAGCAGCGCTAACAACTGCGCGAGCCGCCGCGCATTCTCCTCGTCGCGGAGCGCTCGGAGATACACGGTTCCCGTGGTGGCCGTGGTGGCCGCGACCGCGTAGTACCCGGGCGCGACCGGCGAGCGCGAGGCCAGGAAGTCCGCCGCGCCCTGGAGGTGCGCCTCTGGGAAGCCGGCGCCGGCGTGCACGAACGCGATTGGCCGCCAGCCGTTCCTCTCCGCGTCGCGTGCAACGCGCACCCAATCCTGCTCCCAGTCCACGTTGGAGTCGGAGAGGATCCTGCCGCCGCGCGCCTGTCCCCCGGCCATGAGCGAGAAGTGCGAGATGTAGTGGGGGAACGGCAGGAGCGCACCAAGGGCAAGACTGCCGACGAGAACCCCCTGCAGGAGAGGCCTCCAGCCCGACGCTGCCTGCGCCCCGAGCAGCGCGAGCAGGGGGATGACCGGCATCAGGTGGCGCGCCCCGATGTTGTAGCCGCTCGCGGCAACCACCAGGAAGTAGCAGAGAGCGTACAGCCCCAGCACCAGGGAGTTGCCGTCTCTCTTGCGCACGAGCGCGACGAAGCCCACCAGCGTGAGAAGGAAGAAGGGGAGCGTCGTCTTCAGCGCGAACGCCACCGGGTAGTAGAGCGGGAACCCCTCAGCACTCACCCTGCCCAGGAAGTAGTTGAGGTGCCCGTGCGCGCCGGCGTACTGCACGTAGGCGAGCCCGAGGCCGTAGTGCGCGAGGGCGGGGCTCAGACCGGCGAGGGCCTGGAGACGGTCGAGAGTGACCGTCGAGCCAGGCCACAGCCCCATGTAGGCCGCGATGGTCGCGCGTTCCTCGCCTTGACTCACGTTGCGCAATAGCGGCCAGAAGCCGGCAAGCACGACCGCCAGCGCTAGGGCCCCGGCTCCCGCCCACGCCGCGAGCAGGCGGTGGCGACGGGTGCGCAGGACGTGAACCAACAGCCTCACCGCGGTCAGAGGGACGAGGTACGCGGCGGAGAACTTGGTCAGCAGCGCGAGCCCCAGCAGAAGGCCGAAAGGCACCCACCCGAGCTTTCCGCCCGCGAGCCAGAGCTCGAGAGTGAGCAGGGCCGCGAGAAACGTCGCGGCCGACGCCACGTCGGTGTGAACAACAAACGCGTGGCCAAGCACCAGCGGCTGGGTCGCCACGGCGAGCGTGGCCAACATTGCAACCGTGCGGTCCCCGATCAGACGGCCCCACCGCCACACGCCCCATAGCAGCAGGGCGAGGAACGGCAGCATGGCCAGGCGCGCCGTCCGGAGGATCGTGAGCGCCGGTCGCGTGTTGAAGTAGAGGAACTGGCGGATCTCCTCGGTGAGGGTGTGCAGGCGCTCAACCGCCGGCGCCCGGGTGCCCCGCAGCCCCAGGGTCTGAAGCGGGATCCCGGCAACCAGCTTGGCCAGGGGCGGGTGCTCCGGGTTGAGGTCGCCGTGCCCTTCGTCGAGGTACGTGAACGCCGCGAGCGTGTGGTATGGCTCGTCACTGGTGGCGGAGTTGTTCCAGCCTGCCGCAACTGCCAGAGCGCACGTGGCGGCAACGACGGCAAACGGTGCGAGCTTCCACCGGCGCTCGGCGCTCTCGCGCCACGCCTGCCGCCACCGTGCCGTGCCGCTCGCCTCCATATGTCTCCTCATCATACGACCGCCACGAGAACGGTCGGACGTCGGGCGGGGCGACGCAAGGCCCGCGGCTATACTTGGCGGAGCATGCCTTCCGATGTCGTTGCACCGGCGCCCCGTGTGTCGAGGCTCTCTCCGACCGTGGTGGGGCCGACCGATGGCTGAGCTTCCCGACACGCGCGACCTCCGACCGTGGGCCGTCGGGTTTGCCTTGCTGGCCGTGCTGGCCCTCCACGCCGCCGCGGACCCACGCCCCCCCGACGGAGTCTGGGGCGTGGCGGGCGTGCTGGCGTTCTCTCC
>MEKI01000004.1:1269-4107 GCA_001766905.1 Acidobacteria bacterium RBG_13_68_16 | reverse complement strand
GCTGGCTGCTGCTCGTGCTGGCCGCCCTGCTGGCGCTGCCCCCGGTTTCCCGCCGGCTGGTGAGGGTCGGCGCGGCGCCCGCCCGGCGCGCTGCCGCCGCCCTTGCCGGGGTCCCGGCGTGGGTGTGGATCGCTCTGCTGATCGCGGCGACGTGGCTGCTCCGAAGCCGGGTGCTGTCGGGCGACGGTCCGGCGACCATCGAGCACCTCCAGCGCGGGGAGCTGATCAACCACAAGGAGCCCCTCGACCGGCTCGTGACGGCGCTCGTCTACCGGGCCGGGTACGCCCTCAGCGGGTGGGACGCGGGCACGGCGATAGCCCTGGTGAGCATCGCCGCGGGCGCGCTCTTCTGGGCGGGGCTGCTGCGGCTCGCTCGGTTGCGACCGGTGTCCGGAGCCGGGGGGTGGGTGGTGTGGTCGCTGGTCGGCACCACCGGCGCGACGCAGCTGTTCTTCGGCCACGTCGAGAACTACTCGCTGCTGACCGCGGGAACGCTTTGGACGCTGGCACTGAGCCTAGAGGCCGCCACCGACGCGCGCCGCCCGCTCTGGCCCGCAGCGTTTGCGTTCGGGCTCACGTTCGCGACGCACCTGTCGGCCGCCTGGTTGGCGGCCGTCGTGCCGGTAACGTGGCTGGTGCGTGTGCGGCAGGCACGCGGAGGAGGATGGCCAAGCCGGGCGGAACGCACGGGCGCCGCTCGCGAGGCCATCGGAAGCGCGATGGCGGCCTGCCTTCCCATCGCCCTGGTCGTCCTCGGCATGCTCGTCTCCGGGATCGGACTCGGCGGCTTCTCGGCCTCGGGCTTCGGAGGTGGCGACGGCAGGCTGTTCGTTCCGCTCTTCGCGGTCGAGACCCCTTTTGAGCGGTTCACCATGTTCTCCCCCGCGCACCTGGCGGCGGTCGGGAACGAGCTGCTGCTGGTGGCCCCGGTGGGCGCGATTCTTGCGCTCACCCTGTGGCTGGGGCGGCGACGGGACGGAGGCCGCACCGATCCGGGCACCTGGGTGCTGCTCGCGGCGCTCGGCACTGTTGTCTACGCCTTCACGTTCAACCCCGACATGATGGTCGGGGACCAGACGCTGGGGGTCATGAACGAGTGGGACCTCTTCGCGTTCGAGGCCGTCCCGATTACGCTTCTGGGAGTGTGGTGGTTGCGCACCGCCTTCGATCCGGGCGAGGAGCGCGACGCCCTCGTGCTCTCGGCAGCAGCAACATCCTTCGTCCACACGGCCGGCTTCCTGCTCCTCAACGCGGGGGTGAAGGTCTAGCGCCGGGGGTGTCAGCGGGTGGCGGACTCGACGAGGGCGAGCAGGGCACGGTCGGCGCTGATGGCGACGAGGATCTCCTCACCGAACGGGTTCGCGACGGCCCGCACGGGCAGCGCCTGCAGGGCGGCAGGCAGCTCCGGGTAGCGCAAGGGCTCGACGAAGAGCACGGCGAAGCGAAGCGTTGTGGGCTCCAACGCCCCTGCCTCGACCCAGCGAAACCCTGCCGGCGTTCTTCGCCGTGCGATGAGCGTGTCGAACTGCAGTCGTGTCGTCACCCAGTTAAGGCTGCTGTCGAGGAACACCTGGACTCCGGCGTCCATTGCGCGCTCAACCCGCTGCCGCAGCACCTCGCAGTACGCCCCCTCCTTGACTGCGAGCCAGCACTCCCGGCTCGCAGGGCGGGCTACGAAGTAGTTTGCGAATGTGAGCACCCCGGAGAGGGCCACGAGGCCTGCCGCCAGGTACGCCGAGGAGCCTGCCAGCGCACCGGGACGCGCTCTTCGAGCGATGCCCAGCGCGGCCTGCCACCCCATGCCGGCCAGTAGCATGCAGGCCGGGGCGACGATTCCCACGCGGTAGGAGTTCGGGGCGCTCTCGGGGTGGCTGAGGAGACCCCCCAGCAGGCCGATCGACAGCCACAGCAGCGTCAACTGCCACTCGGCCCGGCGCCAGGCCGCCACCGCCGCTACCAGACCCACCACGAACAGGGTCCCCGCCACGAGGTCGAGCATCGGCAGACCGAGGAGGTTCTGCCGCGGGTTAGCGTCTCCGCGCACGAGCAGCATCAGACCGTACGCACGCAGATTCTCCAGCAGCGGTCGAAGGTCGCCGGCGAGAAGTTTCGGGAGGATGGAGATCTCGCGCTCCCGGACGGCGAAGGTGGTCGGGTGGGCGATCCAGTAGACGGCGATCGGGACGACGGCCTGCACAATACCTGCGGCGAACACGCCGAGCTGCACGAGGCCCCGGCGGCGCCTCGCCTGAAGAGCGTGTAGCGCGAGGAACGCCATCGCCGCGAGCGCCGAGAGGCGTGCCGCGGCGTAGGCGTACTGGGCGAGGCCGGTCACGACGCCGGCAAGGAAGAACGAGGAGGGGCGCTCGTCCTGCACACCGGCGAAGAGCGCCGCAAACGCCGCCACCGTGAGGGCGGTGACCAGGACCTCGTCCCACCCCCAGCGCCCGACGGTCACCTGCCAGTGCGAGACGGCGAGCAGGCCCGCGGCGAGCAGCGCGGACTCCCTCGAGAGGAACCTACGGCCGAGCATGTAGAGCAGCGGGGCCGTCGCGATCCCCGGCAGCACCGAGATCAGCTTCACCCCGAGCGGGGAGAACCCCGACAGCCACAGAACCGCGTAGCAGTAGTACAGGTAGAGGTTCGGGGTGTGCACCCAGTCTGGCCCCGCTTCGAACATCGGCGTCGTCGCGAAGGGGGCAAACGGCGCCCGGCCGGCGAGGTCGACGGCGTTCGCCGCGGCGGCAAGCTCGTCCACCCACGGGCCGCTGGGGATCTCGCCGATGCGGTACAGGCGAAAGAACCCCGCCAGCGCGAGGAGGAACGCGAGGACAAACC
>MEKI01000004.1:227-1241 GCA_001766905.1 Acidobacteria bacterium RBG_13_68_16 | reverse complement strand
GCCGGTGCGGCGGAAGGCGGCCAGGCCGGCCGCGAGCGACGCGAGCCAGGCGAGGAACGCCAGCGTGCCCGCATTGCCGAGTGCCACGAGCGCCGCGGAGACGACCGAGAATGCCAGACCCGCAGCCACGAGCAGCCGCCCTGCCGGCGCTGCGACGTGAGGGCTGCCGCCTCCTTCGGATGGGCTCACTTCGCCGGCGCTCCCCCCGGGGGCAGCCAGAGCCTGCCTCCGGGCACGGCGAGGCCCGGGTGCAGGGAGAGGGTCGCTCCCAGGCGCTCAAGGTCGGCCGCGGATTCGATCCCCGGAGTCACGACGACCGCAGTTTGCGCCGCGCGCGGACGCAACCCCGCCACGAGCCGATCGAGCTCCCCTGGTGCAGGCCTTTCCGACCGGTCGTCGTACCAACCCGGGTGCGCCGCCGCCGAGGCCGGGTAGTTGACCAGGTGGAAGCGGTCTCGCTCCCTCCCGAGGTGGAAGGCGATCCCCAGTCGCCAGTACCCTCCAATCACGACCTGGCCTCCGTTCGGCAGACGCCGGCTCAGCTCCGCACAGAGGCGCTGCTCGGCGCTCGGGGGTCGCCCGGCCCAACGGGCGATCGCGACCGTGCTCGTTGCCACCGCGGCGAGCACGAGGGCGGCACCGGCCGCGCGCGCGAGCCGGGTGCGTGTCGCGCCGGCCCCGAGGAGGAACACGAACGGCGCGAGGGACAGAGCCTCACCGCGTCCTGGGTAGAATGCAGGCACCCCGAGCGTCGCCAGGCCTGCGAGAGCGCCTGCGGGCAGCAGGACGCCGAGGAGCAGGCGCCGGGTCGTACCCGACCCCCGCCAACCGGCGGCCAGCAGCGCCACCACCAGGGCCGCCGCGGCTGCCTCAGCCCACACAGCGGAGGAAGGCAGGTCCAGGAACCCCTCGAACCCCCCGAGCGGCGAGAGCAGGCGCGCCGGAGCCGCGAGCCTCTCCGCCGCGGGGAGCGTCCGCCAGAACGTTGCCATCCACGCGGTGGCGGCGGGCGGC
>MEKI01000004.1:0-162 GCA_001766905.1 Acidobacteria bacterium RBG_13_68_16 | reverse complement strand
CCGCCACCGTGCCGGCCGGGGCAGCGTCACCCCCGCGACCGCGAGGACCACCGCGAGCAGCAGGCCGAGGCCGTGGCACCAGCAGGCGAGGGCGACCGCACACCCCAGCCCGATCGCTCCGCCTTTGCCTCCTGCGAGCGCCTCAAGGCGGTCCCAGGCCCA
>MEKI01000003.1:47128-47247 GCA_001766905.1 Acidobacteria bacterium RBG_13_68_16 | reverse complement strand
TCGAGTTGGCGGAAGAGGTAGTACTTGCCGCCACCGAACATCTCGCCGACGCGACAGCGCATGCCGTCCTTCTCGCACTCGGCGACGAGCTGCTTCCCGCGCAGGTCGATCGCCCTGGC
>MEKI01000003.1:30480-47119 GCA_001766905.1 Acidobacteria bacterium RBG_13_68_16 | reverse complement strand
GGCCTCCATGCCAGGCTTGAGCGTCGAGGTGACGGCCTGCGTGACGTCCTCGTACCCCTTGAGGACCGTGACCCTGCCGGCTTTGTGCGGTAGCTCCTCCGCCCGGTTGGCGGCGAGGAAACCGTCCGTGATGTAGTCGTGCTCCGGGGTCGAGTTCATCTGGATGGCACCGAACGCACAGTGGTGGTTGGTGATGATGAGGCCGTCCGGTGACACGAACGATGAGGAGCATCCACCGAGCCAGGGCGTGGCGGAGGCGAGGCCCGTGTTGGTCGTGGGGTCCCAGATTTCCTTGGGGCTGAGCTGCATCCCCATTGCCTTGAGTGTCGGTTCAAGCTCCGGGATCTGGCCCAGAAGCCACATACCCTCGTCGGCAAACGACGGCGCCGCGACCGCGACGAGCGCGACAAGCACAACAATGATGAGACAACGTATCATTTCATGACCCTCCCGGTGAGCCCCGAAACGGGGCGCCGCATTCTTGCACATCCCCGCTGCGAGGCCGGAGGGTTTCACGGCGGGGTTCCGGCTGCTATCGTGGCCGGCTGTGAACGAGGCCGGGTGGCTCGCGGAGTGGGACGCGGCGATCGCGAAGGGAAACCCCTCCGCGATAGAGGAGTTCTGGCTCGCGCGCCTGGACGGTGGGGTGGGCGACGGCGCCGCCTTCGTGGAGGCGCTCAGGCGGCTGCGATCCGCCGGCAAGAAGACGTTGGGCGCGACGCTGCTGGAGGTCGCGACGGCGGAGGCGAAGGAGGAGGGCGCGTGGCAGGCGCGGAAGCAGTTTCTCTGTGAGCTGCTCCGCCTGAGGATCGGAAACGCCGAGGAATGGCGGTCGGGTCTCGAGGAATGCATGCGGCGCCTGTGGGCCGGCCGTCCCTCGCTCGACAAGCTGCTCAAACGCTTCTCCCTCGCCGAGACGCGCAAGCCGCTCGAGACGCTGGACTCACTCGAGGCATGGCTCGAGCACGACGTGGGAGGCGTGTTCGCGATGACGGGACGCGGGCCGGGGAGGGTCGTGGAGGCCAACCCCCAGCTCGGGGTGCTGCGGTTGGACTTCGAGAAGGAGAAGCACGTTCCCGTCCCCATCGACGCGGCGCGCAAGTATCTGACCCCGCTCCCACCCGGTCACTTCCTGCGGCGACGGCTCGAGGAGAAGGACACGCTCGCGGCCGAGGTGACGCGCGACCCCCAGGGCGCGTTGGCCGCGATCCTGGAGGGAGCCGGGGCGCCGATGTCGGTCCCCGAGATCAAGGCGGCGCTCGCCGGCCTCCTCCCGGAGGACCAGTGGACCGCATGGTGGAACCGGGCAAAGAAGAACCCGCGCCTGCTGGCGGTGGGCAGCGGCTCGCGGGTGCAGTACCGCCTGGCCGGCGACCTGGGGGCGGAGGAGGAAATCCGGTCGGAGTTTGTGGGCGCTTCGCTGGCCCGGCAGGTGGAGCTGGCGCGACGCCACGCCGGACGCAACCGCGAGCTTGGCGCCTCCATGGGTGTGGAGCTGCTGCGGCGTGCCAAGGGTCCCTCCGTGGAACCGGGGGTTGCCTGGGAGGCGCTCGCCCTTGCAGCCCGCTCCGGGGCGGACGCAGACGAGATTCGCGCCGCGCGGGAGGTCGTGCTCGCGCAGGCCGGACCACGGTCCCTGTTGGAATCGGTGGGCGACACCACGCACCGGGAGGCCGTGCTCGAGTTCGTGCGTGGGCACGACAAGTCCGGTTGGGCGGACGTTTTCGCCTCATGGCTCGAGCGTGAGACGAACCCAAGGCTGCTCGCCAAGACCGCACTGGCGTTGGTGGAGAAGGGCGAGTCCACCCGCGTTCAGGCCTTCGTGGACCACGTGTTCGTGCAGCCGACGCGCTTTGCCGCCGCCTTCGTCTGGGCGTGCGAGGAGAGCGACCCGGCTCTGGCGGGCATCGTGGACGAACGCCGCGGGGGCTCCCTGCTTGTTCGCCTCGTTGAGCTCGCAGAGCGCCGGGAGTTCGGCCCGCTGCGCGGCAGGCTCAAGGAGATCCTCTCGGCGGGAGGGCTAGCCGAGAGGATCGTCCAGGGGCGCCTCACCGCCGAGCACGGGCGGCGGATACTCCAGATTCTCGAGCACCCGGGAGAGCTTGCCGACGAGAGGAATTGGCTGCGGCGCGCCGTGACCGCACGCTTCCCCGAACTGCGGCCCGGTGTGGCGGTCGAGGAGGTCGTGCCGGCGCTCGCCAGCACCGTCACGCGGTTGCAGGAGGAGCTGCGCAACCTCCTGGAGAAGGAGATCCCCGCGACGCTGCGGGCCATCCAGGAGGCCCGCTCCCACGGCGACCTCACCGAGAACTTTGAGTACCACGCGGCCCGGGCCCGCCAGGAGTACCTCTCGGCCCGTGCGTCGGACCTCCAGGGGGACCTAGGCCGAGTGCGGGTCATCGACCCCGCCACGGTGGACACCAGCCGAGTACGGGTTGGAGCGCGGGTCTGGCTGGAGCCTCGGGCAGGTGGGGCCCGGCGTGCCGTCACCATCCTCGGGCCCTACGAGGCGGACCCGGAGAAGGGGATCGTGTCCCACGGGTCCGAGGCGGCCCAGGCGCTGCTCGAGAAGACACCCGGGGAGACCGTCAGGTTCGACGGTGGGACCTGGACGGTGGCAGCCGTCGAGAGAGCGGGCTGACGGTTCCAAGGAACTGGCAGGGCGAGCCGGACCTCGGTCGCAGCGCTTGACGGGTTCGCGCTTCATTAATAAGATCACGTCTCATATGAGCGCCGAAGCAGGCGGTCGCCTTTTTTTTCCCAGGTGGGCGAACCTGGCTCGTCCCGCGCTTGCCGTGGCACTGGTCGTGGTGCCTGCCTACCTCGTCCTTCTGCTTGCCTATGGCGCCTCGCCGAGAACGATCAACGTGGGGTACCAGCCCCATCAACCGGTGCCTTACAGCCACGCGCTGCACGCTGGGCAACTGGGGATCGACTGCCGGTACTGCCACACCACCGTGGAGAAAGCGGCGTTCGCGGCGGTTCCACCGACGCAGACCTGCATGAACTGCCACTCAAAGATCCGGGCGGCGAGCGCGAAGCTGCTCCCGATCCGCGAGAGCTACGCGACGGGGCTGCCGGTTCCGTGGGTGAAGGTCCACGACCTCCCCGACTTCGTGTACTTCGACCACAGCGCCCACGTCCGGCGGGGCGTGGGGTGCGTGGAGTGCCACGGGCGCGTGGACAAGATGGAGGTGGTCGCACAGGTCCACCGGCTCAGCATGGGGTGGTGCCTCGACTGCCACCGCCAGCCCGATAGGCATCTGCGGCCGCCGGAGCTGGTAACGAAGATGGAATGGGTGCCGCCCGAGGACCCCCTCGTGTACGGGCGGCGTCTGCGCGAGGCCACCAAGATCAACCCGTCAACGGACTGCTGGACGTGTCACCGGTGAGAGGGGAGAGCGTGGGGAAAGAGTACTGGCGGAGCCTGGACGAGCTGGCGGACACACCCGAGTTTCGCGCCCTGGTGGAGAACGAGTTTCCCGGCCTCTCCGAGGAGCTGCTCTCGCCCCGAACCCGCCGGGCCTTCTTGAAGATCATGGGCGCCTCGCTCGGTGCAGCCGGCCTGGCCTCCTGCCGATGGCCCAAGGAGCTCATTCTCCCGTTCGCTCATCGTCCCGAGGGGCGGACGCCCGGCGTCCCACAGCAGTACGCGACCGCAATGGAGCTGGGCGGGGCCGCGGTCGGCCTATTGGTCACCAGCTTCGACGGTCGCCCGATCAAGATCGAGGGGAACCCCCTTCACCCAACAAGTAAGGGAACAGCGACGGCGCTCGCGCAGGCCTCGCTTCTGGAACTCTACGATCCCGACCGCAGCAGGCAGCCGATCCGTCGCGAGGGCGCACAGGAGCTGGTGCAAAGCTGGGACGACTTCACCACGTTCGCCGGCTCGCACTTCGCGTCCCTGCGCGCCGTGAGGGGTAAAGGGCTGGCGGTGCTCTCGGAGGAGAGCTCCTCGCCGAGCCTGGCGCGGCTGCGCGCGCGCTTCTCCGAGGTTTTCCCGGAGGGGTCCTGGTACAAGTGGGAACCGGTCACCCGCGATTCGGAGCGAGAGGGCACAGCGCTGCTCTTCGGCGCGCCGTACCGGCCGCACTACCGCCTCGACGCGGCCGACGTGATCGTCTGCCTCGACGCCGACCCGCTCTTCGACCATCCGGCCGCGTTGATGCACGCAAGGGATTTCGCCGCCCGCCGGCGCGCCGAGGACGGCACGATGAACCGCCTCTACGCGGTGGAGCCCATGGTCTCCCTGACCGGGGCGATGGCGGACCACCGTTTGGCGGCGGCGTCGCGCGATGTCGCGACCGTGGCGGCAAACCTGGTGCTCGAGCTGCTCGCTCTGCGTGTGCCCTTCGCTGAGGACAACCGGGCGCTGGCGGCGGAGCTCGAGTCCGCGCGCGGGCGCACTCCGGCGTCGCCCATGATCGCGGCCGCGGCGAGGGACCTGGCGAACAGCAGGGGGAAAGGTCTCGTCCTGGCCGGGCCGCGCCAGCCGGCCCGGGTGCATACCCTGGCGTGCCTGGCAAACCTCGCGCTCGGCAACGTGGGCACCACGGTTGGCTTCACCCCGGAGCCCGAGGGTGCCCGACCCCTGCACGCCGATGGGATCAAGGGCTTGACCACCGCGTCGGGCGAGGGCCGTGTCGCGACGCTGCTCGTGCTCGGCGGCAACCCGGCGTACGACGCCCCGGCCGACGTCGGGTTCGGGGCGGCCTTGGCGCGGGTCGGCACCAGCATCCACCTGAGCGGGTACGACGACGAGACCTCGCACCTCTGCCGCTGGCACGTGCCTCGCGCTCACTACCTCGAGACCTGGGGCGACGTCCGCGCGTGGGACGGCACGGTCTCCGTGCAGCAGCCGCTCATCGAGGCGCTCTACGGTGGCAGGAGCCCGATCGAACTCCTCGCGCTGGTACTCGGCGAGGCGACCACGAACGGCCACGAGATCGTTCGTTACACGCTTTCGGAGTTCACCAAGGCGGTCGACTTCGAGGTGACGTGGCGGCGGACGCTTCACGACGGCGTCCTGGCGGGGAGCGCCCGGGGCACCGTGCGCCCCCAACCGGTCTCGCACGGGCCTCTCGGCCTGAAGGGCGAGGCGCCGAACGCGGTTCCCGGGGAAGGAACATCCGGGAGCGTCGAGGTCGTCTTCTGCCCGGACGCCAGAGTCCACGACGGCCGCTTCGCCAACAACGCCTGGCTGCAGGAGCTCTCCGACCCGCTCACCAAGATCACCTGGGACAACGCGGCCAGCCTCAGCCCGGCCACCGCCGCCGCGGTCGGCGTCAAGCACGGGGACGTGATCAGGCTCAAGCGCGCCGGCCGGGAGCTCGAGGTCGCTGCCTATGTGATGCCGGGGCAGGCGGACGGCACGGCCGTGCTGCCGCTCGGGTACGGCCGCACCGCGGCCGGGAAGGTCGGCACCGGCGTCGGCTTCGACGCGTACGTCCTGCGCACGTCCGACGCGCTGCACTTTGCAGGCGCGGTGACGGTCGAGAAGACGGGCCGGTCCCACACCCTGGCGTGCACCCACGACCACTACGCCATCGATACGGTGGGGTTCGAGGAGCGCGGGAAGCGGATCGGCGCTCTGGTACGCGAGGGAACGCTCGCGGAGTACCTGACCAACCCCGCCTTCGCGCGTGAGCGTTTCGAAGAGCACGTGTCGCTGCCGTTGTTCAACCCCCAGAAGTACTCGGGCGAGCACCAGTGGGGGATGAGCATCGACCTGTCCGTCTGCATCGGCTGCAATGCGTGCGTGGTGGCGTGCCAGGCGGAGAACAACACCCCGGTCGTCGGCAAGGAGCAGGTGGTGCGCGGGCGGGAGATGCACTGGATCCGCGTCGACCGGTACTTCGAGGGCCCGCCCGAGTCGCCCGGGATCGTGTTCCAGCCGCTGGCGTGCCAGCACTGCGAGAACGCCCCCTGCGAGGAGGTCTGCCCGGTGGGAGCCACACTCCACTCGGACGAGGGGCTCAACGAACAGGTCTACAACCGCTGCGTGGGCACCCGCTACTGCTCCAACAACTGCCCGTACAAGGTGCGGCGCTTCAACTTCTTCAACTACTTCAAGAGCGTTCCCGAGGTCCAGAAGATGGCTTTCAACCCCAATGTCACGGTGCGTGGCCGCGGGGTGATGGAGAAGTGCACCTTCTGCGTCCAGCGAATCGAGGCGGTCAAGATCGCGGCCGGCAACGACAGGCGCCCGATCCGCGACGGAGAGATCGTCCCCGCCTGCGCCCAGACCTGCCCGACGCAGGCCATCG
The DNA here is from genome assembly GCA_001766905.1 of Acidobacteria bacterium RBG_13_68_16. GTDB lineage: Bacteria > Acidobacteriota > Thermoanaerobaculia > Thermoanaerobaculales > Thermoanaerobaculaceae > RBG-13-68-16. The sequence continues at coordinate 40,853 of MEKI01000003.1, read as the reverse complement.
TGTTCGGCGACCTCAAGGACCCCGGCAGCAGGGTCTCTCGGCTGCACGCGCACCAGCGCTCGTACGGGATTCTCGGTGAGCTGGACACGAGGCCGCGCAACCTCTACCTCGCGCGGCTTCGAAACCCCTCGCCCGAGCTCGAGGAGCCGACATGAGCACGGTGCCGCTCCCGCTGCTCGAAGCTGCCGAGGATCCTCGGACACGCCCGCCGCTCGTTCTCGGGGACAACGACTTCGCGTCGGTGACCGACAAGGTGTGCGGGATCGTCGAGCGGCCCCGGCCGCCCATCGCGTGGTACATCGCGTTCGCGATCTCGTCGGCTCTCACGGCTCTGCTGGTCGCTATGCTGGGCTACCTTTTCCTGGCGGGGATCGGGGTTTGGGGCCTGAACATCCCGGTGGGCTGGGGTTTCGACATCACGAACTTTGTGTTCTGGGTCGGGATCGGCCACGCGGGCACCCTTATCTCGGCCATCCTCTTCCTGTTCCGCCAGAAGTGGCGCACCGGAATCAACCGGTTCGCCGAGGCGATGACGATCTTTGCGGTGATCTGCGCGGGGATGTTCCCGGCCATCCACACCGGAAGGCCATGGTTCGACTACTGGCTGTTCCCGTACCCGAACCAGATGCAGGTCTGGCCGAACTTCCGAAGCCCGCTGATATGGGACGTGTTCGCGGTCAGCACGTACTTCACCGTGTCGTTGATGTTCTGGTACACGGGCATGATCCCAGACCTCGCCACGCTGCGCGACCGCGCCACGACCCGCCTCCGCAGAATCGTGTACGGCGTGCTCAGCCTCGGCTGGCGCGGCTCGGGGCGCCACTGGCACCGCTACGAGCGGGTCTACCTGCTGCTCGCGGCGCTCGCCACGCCGCTGGTGCTCTCTGTGCACTCGGTGGTGAGCTTCGACTTCGCGGTCTCGCAGCTCCCCGGCTGGCATTCGACGATCTTCCCGCCCTACTTCGTCGCGGGCGCCATCTTCTCAGGCTTCGCGATGGTGCTCACGCTTCTCATCCCGGTGCGCTCCTTCTTCCATCTCGAGGAGCTGATCACGACGCGCCACCTTGAGAACATGGCCAAGATCACGCTCGCCACTGGCCTGATCGTGGCGTACTCGTACGGCATCGAGTTCTTCATGGCGTGGTACTCCGGCAACCCTTACGAGAAGTTCACCCTAGCCAACCGCGCCCTCGGGCCCTACGCATGGGCGTTCTGGATCGTGCTCTTCTGCAACGTCGTGGTCCCCCAGGCGCTCTGGTTCAAGCGGCCACGGACCACACCGTGGATGCTGGTGGGGATCTCGATCCTCATCAACGTTGGGATGTGGTTCGAACGCTTCGTCATCATCGTGACGTCCCTGTCACGTGACTTTATTCCCTCGAGTTGGGGGTACTACAAGCCGACGTGGGTGGAGCTGTGCACCCTCGCGGGGTCGTTCGGGCTCTTCCTAACGCTGTTCCTGCTCTTCCTGCGTTTTGGCCCGATGATCGCGATGGCCGAGATCAAGAGCGTGATGCCGGCAGCCGGCCTGGAACGCGGACCCCACCGCGGGCACGGACAGTACTGGGGCGAGATCCCCCACCAGCACGAGCGCCGGCAGGAGGAGGGCCAGCCATGAGCGAGCCGACGGCCGCCACGGCGGCGCGGGCTCCCCGGACGTGGGGCCTGCTGGCCGAGTTCGACACGGTGGGCGCTCTCCTCGCCGCGCTCGAAAAGGTGCGCGACGCTGGCTACGTTGCGTTCGACGCCTATGCCCCGTTCCCAATCCACGGGCTCGACGAGAGCATGGGGATCAGGATGAGCAGACTGCCCTGGCTCGTTGCAGGTGGGGGCGCTACCGGGGCCGCCGCCGGGCTGTTGCTGCAGTGGTGGACCAACGGGTTCGACTACAAGTACCTGGTCAGCGGGAAGCCCTTCTTCGGGCTGCCCGCAGCGATCCCGATCACCTTCGAGCTGACGGTGCTGCTGGCATCCCTCGGGGCCTTCATCGGTCTACTGGTGGCCAACCGGTTCCCCGAGCTTTACCACCCTGTGCTCCCTGCCCGCGGCTTTGCCAGGGCGACCACCGATGGTTTCTTCATCTCGGTCGAGGCGCGCGACCCGGCGTTCGACGCGGTCGGGACGAGGGAGTTCCTGGAGAAGCTGGGCGCCAAGCAGGTGGAAAAGGTGGAGGACTGACGTGGCGCCCCGCTGGCTCGTGTACGCCCTGGTGCTGCTCGCCGCTCTCTCCGTGGTCCCTTTCGCGCTGATCGCCCGCTCGCGCGCCTCGACCTCGGCGCAGCCGCACATCCAGCTCATACTCGACATGGCCAAGCAGCCGAAACTCAAGACGCAGACCTCCAACCCGCTTTTCGCCGACAGCCGCGCCATGAGGCCACGGGTCGCCGGCACCGTGGCGCGCGGCGAGCTGGAGGAGGACAGCGCGGTATGGAGCGGGCGTGACGGCGGCAATTGGGTCACCGCATTCCCGGTCCCGGTGACGGAGCGCCTGATGCACCGCGGCCAGGAGCGTTACGACATCTTCTGCGCGCCGTGCCACGGGCTCGCCGGCTACGGCGACGGACCGGTTGCCAAGCGGGCCGACGCGCTTCAGGAGGGCACGTGGACGCCGCCGTCCTCGTACCACACCGACCTGGTCAGGGGCCGGCCGGTGGGGCACCTGTTCAACACGATCACATACGGGATCCGCAACATGTCCGAATACGGATCGCAGATTCCGGTTGAGGACCGCTGGGCGATCGTGCTGTACGTGCGGGCGCTGCAGCGCAGCCAGGACGCGAGCGTCGGCGACGTGCCGCCGGAGCTGCGAAGACAGCTCCGCTAGGGGTGGGGGAGATGGAGCGGACCACGGACATATTCGCGGAGAAGAGGCACCTGGGCGCCCTTGGGGAGAGGCTCTGGCGGAGACTCGCGCTCGCCGGCACAGCGGCACTGCTGGTGAGCGTCGCGATCGCAGCCCTGGGCGCCGAGAGCTGGCGTCGCTTCTTCTTCGCGTACCTCGTGAACTTCGCCTTCGTGCTCAGCCTGGCCCTCGGGGCGCTTTACTTCGTGCTCCTGCACCACCTGACGCATTCGGGGTGGAGCGTGGTGGTTCGCCGGGTCGGTGAGGCGCTTACCGCCGCCCTTCCGCTGCTTGCGCTCCTCTTCATTCCCGTCCTGCTGGGCCTGAAGGAGCTGTACCCGTGGTCCCAGACCGCCGTCGCGGCAGCCGACCATGTGGTTCACGGCAAGGCCGCTTACCTCAACGTGCCGTTCTTCGTCGTGCGCTGGGCAGTGTACCTCGCGGCCTGGATCGTCACCGGGCGCTTCTACTTCCGGCGCTCCCTCCTTCAAGACTCCTCCGGAGACACGAGCCTCACCCTCCAGATGGAGCGGCGCGCCGGGCCCGCGATGGTCCTCTTCGGCATCACCCTGACCTTCGCCTCGATCGACCTGGTGATGTCGCTGGACCCGCGCTGGTTCAGCACCATCTTCGGTGTCTATTACTTTGCCGGCAGCGTCGTCGGGATCTACGCGCTCCTGACGGCGGTGTTGTTCGCCCTGCAGGGCTCCGGTTTCCTGCGCAACGCGGTCACGGTGGAGCATTACCACGACCTGGGAAAGCTCCTGTTCGGGTTCGTTGTGTTCTGGGCATACATCGGCTTCTCGCAGTACATGCTCATCTGGTACGCCAACATCCCGGAGGAGACCGGCTGGCTCGCGCATCGCCAGGAGAACGGGTGGGGGTGGGTCGGCCTCCTGCTGGTGTTCGGCCACTTCCTGATCCCGTTCGTGGCCCTGCTGTCGCGAGCGCCGAAGCGCCGCCCCAGGTTGCTCGCGGCGGTGGCGGTGTGGATGCTGGCGATGCACTGGGTCGACGTGTACTGGCTGGTGACGCCTGCGGTGAGCCCGGGCAGCCCGCTCCCACGGCTCGTGGACCTGACCTTGCTCGTCGCTCTCGGCTCGCTGCTTCTCGCCGGGGCGGCCTACGCGGTCCGGGGGCGCTCGCTCGTGCCGGAGCGCGACCCGAGGCTCGAGGAGTCCCTGGCCTTCGAGAACGCCTGATGGAGTTGGATTTAGTTCGGAGGTGGGAGTGAGAGAGGGTGGTGAACCCAACACGCCGCTGACCGCGTTGGTCGGGATCGTGTTTGCGATCCTGCTCTTCGTCGTGGTCGTCCTGCTGCAGGCGTTCTTCTACCACGCGGAGCAGCAGGAGAATGTGCGCAAGGTAGTGGCGGTCGCCCCGGAGCGACTGTCACAGCTGCGGGCGCAGCAGGGCGAACTGCTTCACTCCTACAAGCTCGTGGACCCGGGGAAGGGCGTCGTCGCCATCCCCATCGACCTTGCGATGAAGCTCGTGGTGAACGAGGGCGGGAACTCCCCGTGGCCGCAGGTCCAACCGCCGCCGGTGCCGGCGACCGGAAAGGCGCCGGCTGCGCCGAAGCGCTGACGAGGAATGCTCGTGCACGTTCGACGCTTCTTGGGTAAGCAAGATCGGTCGGCTGAAGTCTCCGGCCTTCAGCGGAGGCGCGCCGAGCCCGATTTCGTCCCGTGGGGAGCGTGGCGATGACGATGCGAACTCGGAGTCTGCGTGTGGCGTGGGCGGTTGCTCTGGTGCTCCTCGTGACAGCGGTGCCCGCCTCCGCGCAGCGACAAGAGCGCCTGCCCAAGGATCTCGAGGGTGTCGGGATCACCGAGCACCCAGGGGTCAGGCTTCCCCTGGATCTCGAGTTCACCGACGAGAACGGCGCACCGGTGCGCCTGGGCCAGTACTTCTCCGGCGATCGGCCCGTTATCCTTACCCTGGGGTACTACCGATGCCCGATGCTCTGTACCCTGGTCCTCAACAGCCTTGTGGACGGCCTCCGTGACCTACCGTGGACGCCCGGGCGCGAGTTCGAGATCGTGACGGTCAGCATCGACCCGACCGAGACCCCGACCCTAGCCAGGCTGAAGAAGCAGAACTACCTGGAGGAGTACGCGCGGCCCGGCGCTGCGGGCGGCTGGCACTTTCTCACCGGACGCGAGGAGAACATAAGGAAGCTCGCCGACGCGGTCGGCTTCGGGTACCGCTACGTCCAGGAGCGAGGCGAGTACGCACATTCCGCCGCGATCTTTGTGGCGACACCCGACGGGAGGATGGCGAGGTATCTGTACGGGGTCGTGTACCAGCCCAAGACGGTCCGGCTGGCCCTGACGGAGGCGGGGCAGGGAAAGATCGGCACGACGGTCGATCAACTGCTCCTCTACTGCTTCCACTACGACGCGCAGGAGGGGCGCTACGTCGTGGCGGCGTCGAACATCATGCGCTTCGGTGGCGCAACGACGGCACTGATCGTGGGCCTCTGGCTCGCGGTGTCGTGGCGCCGCGGGGCTCGCAAGAAATCGCTCGAGCGTTCCGACCCCCAAACGTGAGAGCGCTGCAGCCTTCAAGAGTTCGGGGTCGCGAGGTTCGGGCGCGGGGACGCTGTCGGGTGGACGGTGTGAGCGCAGTTGAGGGAGAGGCGAATTGAGATTGGGACATGAGCTGATCGGAAGACTCCTGGGCTGGGCGTCGGTGCAGGCCGAGGGCGGGTTCTGGATGCCCGTGCAGGGATCCACCGGCGCCGTCGTGGTGGACCGGATCTTTTCCCTCGTCCTCTGGGTGTCGGTGTTCTTCTTCGTGCTCATCGTGTCCCTCATGGTTTTCTTCGTCGTGCGCTATCGGCGCCGCGACGCGCGCGATGAGGCAACGCCCTCGCCGCGCCACAACACGTTGCTCGAGGTCACCTGGACCGCCATCCCCATCGTGATCGTGATCGTGATCTTCGTCTGGGGCTTCACGGCCTTCCTGAACCTCAACGTGCCGCCGGCCAACTCGTACGAGGTGTTGGTCACGGGCCAGAAGTGGAAGTGGCTGTTCACCTATCCCAGCGGACACGTGGACGAGGATCTGCACGTGTCGGTGAACACGCCGGTCAGCCTTGTCATGACCTCCGAGGACGTCATACACGGTTTCTACGTCCCCGCGTTCAGGCTCAAGCGCGACGTGGTCCCGGGGCGCTACGTGAAGCTCTGGTTTCGGGCGGTCAAGCCGGGGGAATACCAGATCTACTGCACGCAGTATTGCGGCACCGGGCACTCCGACATGTGGGCCAAGGTCGTCGTGCACGAGCCCGGTGGGTTCGAGAGATGGCTCGAGGAGGCGAGCAACTTCCTCAAGACCATGTCGCCGGCCCAGGCCGGGGAGCGCCTGGTCCGCACCCGCGGGTGCGCTCAGTGCCACACCGTGAACGGCACGGCGGGCACCGGCCCGACGTTTCTCAGCCTCTTCGGGCACCAGGTGGCGCTCGAGGGGGGAAGGACCGCGCCCGCGGATGAGGACTACGTCCGCGAATCGATCATGGAGCCCCAGGCGAAGATCGTCGCGGGGTTCCAGCCGGTGATGCCCACGTTCAAGGGCCGGCTCACGGACCAGGAAGTCACGGCGATCATCGAGTACCTCAAGACGTTGAAGTAGGAGGAAAGGAAACATTCCGATGGCGAACATCGACACCACAACTGACGCTGGCGGACGGGGGGCCGGCCAAAACGCGCTTGGTGGGGACAACTACCTCACACACGGGCGCGGTCTCAAGTCTTGGCTCTTCACCCTTGATCACAAACGCATAGGCTTGATGTATCTGGTCGTCATCCTGTCCTCGTTCCTCCTGGGCGGGATTTTCGCCATGCTCATTCGGACGAAGCTCCTCAGCCCGGGCAACAGCGCGTTGATGGACGCCAACACCTACAACCAGATGTTCACGCTTCACGGCGCCGTCATGATCTTCCTGTTCATCATCCCCGGGATACCCGCAGCCCTGGGAAACTTCGTGCTCCCGCTGCTGCTGGGAGCGAAGGACGTAGCGTTCCCGAGGATCAACCTCCTGAGCTTCTACCTGTGGGTCACCGGGGCGCTCATCGCTCTCGGCTCGATCGTCACCGGCGCGGTGGACACGGGATGGACCTTCTACACCCCGTACAGCACGACCACCAACACCAACGTGATCGCGATGGTCGCGGGCGTGTTCGTGCTCGGGTTCTCGTCGATCTTCACGGGCCTCAACTTCGTCGTGTCGATCCACAAGCTGCGCCCGCAGGGCATGACCTGGTTTCGCATGCCCCTATTCCTCTGGGGGATATACGGAACCGCCATCCTCCAGATCATGGCCACCCCCGTGCTCGGCATCACGCTCCTGCTGCTGATCGCCGAGCGGGCCCTCGGGATCGGGATCTTCGACCCGGCACTCGGCGGTGACCCGATACTTTTCCAGCACTTCTTCTGGTTCTACTCGCACCCCGCGGTGTACATCATGATCCTGCCCGCCATGGGCATCATCAGCGAGTTGGTGTCGGTGTTTTCGCGCAAGCACATCTTCGGCTACACGTTCATCGCCTACTCCTCGATCGCGATCGCCGTGCTCAGCTTCCTGGTCTGGGGCCACCACATGTTCGTCTCGGGGCAATCGCTGCTCGCCGGCATGATTTTCAGCTTCCTGACGTTCATGGTCGCGATCCCGTCCGCGGTCAAGGTCTTCAACTGGCTCGCCACCATGTACAAGGGGTCGATCTGGCTGGCGACCCCGATGCTCTACGTTCTCTCGTTCCTGTTCCTGTTCGGCATCGGCGGCCTCACCGGCCTCTTCCTGGGCGCCCTCGCGGTGAATGTCCACCTCCACGATACGTACTTCGTGGTGGCGCACTTCCACTACGTCATGTTCGGCGGCACGGTGATCGCGTTCCTGGGAGGCCTGCACTACTGGTGGCCGAAGATGTTCGGGAGGATGTACAACGAACTCTGGGGCAGGGTCGGTGCCCTGCTGGTGTTCGTCGGGTTCAACACGACGTTCTTCACGCAGTTCGTGATGGGTAGCCAAGGGGCGCCGCGCCGTTCGTACCACTACGTGTCGCAGTTTCAGCCCTACCACGTCCTTTCGACCATCGGGGCTTACACGCTCGCGATCGGTCTCGTGATCGTTGCGGTGAACCTGGCCCACTCGTTGTTCCGGGGCCGGCCGGCTCCGGCAAACCCCTGGGGCGGGGCAACCCTCGAGTGGCAGACCAGCTCGCCGCCGCCCCACGACAACTTCCCCACCACACCCGTGGCCGGAGACCCGTACGACGTCGAGGCCTGGACCTACGACGGTCGCATCGGCGGATTCGTGAAGAAGGCGCCGGCCGGCCAGCCGGCAGCCTCGTAGGAGGGGAGCGTGCTTGCAGAGAACACACGGGAGGGGGGCATGACCGGGGCCCACCCGGAGCACCTCGCGCACCACTTCGACACGGCCGAGCAGCAGTTCGAGTCGGGGAAGCTCGGAATGTGGATCTTCCTGGCCACCGAGATTCTGCTCTTCGGTGGGCTTTTCTGCGCGTACGCCGTGTACCGGTCCATCCACCCCGAAATCTTCGTGTACGCCCATCGGTTCCTGGACAAGGCGCTGGGCGCCATCAACACCGCGGTGCTCATCTGCTCCAGCTTTACGATGGCGTGGGCGGTGCGGTGCGCGCAGCTCGGGCGGCAGCGGGCGCTCGTGCGGCTGCTGGTGGCGACGATTGCGCTGGCCGCTTGCTTCCTCGGGATCAAGTACATCGAGTACCAGCACAAGTGGAAGGAGGGGCTGCTGTGGGGGAAGTACTTCCGCGCCAAGCTCGAACAACCCGCGGGGCCACCGACAGCCCGCCCGACGCCGGCTCCGACCCCCGCCTTTAACCCCGACGAGCGCTCCCTGATACCGCCGGCCGCAGAGGGTCCGGGTGGGCTGGCCAAACGGGGACCAGAGCCGCTCCTGGCGGCGAGCCCGGGACCTCCCAAGGACGTGCAGGTCTTCTTCGCGGTCTACTTCACGATGACCGGGCTTCACGGGATCCACGTCATCGCGGGGATGATCGTGCTGGCGCTGATGCTCGTCCGGGCGACGAAGGGGGAGTTCGGCCCGACGTACTTCACGCCCGTCGACCTGGCGGGGCTGTACTGGCACCTCGTGGACCTCATCTGGATCTTCCTGTTCCCTCTGCTGTATCTGATCCGGTGAGAAGACGGGGCACAGGGGACAGGGGTCAGGGGGGAGTGATGAGCGAAGGGAAACACGACGCGCAGCGAGGAGTTGCGGCAACCCCGGTGGGGCATGTTGTGCCGTTCAAGGTGCTGGCGGCGGTGTGGGGAACGCTGCTCGCGTTCACGGCTTTGACCGTGGCGGTTGCGGGCGTGGACCTCGGCCGCTTCAACCTCGAGATCGCGCTCGCCATCGCGACGCTCAAGGCGTCGTTCGTCCTGCTCTACTTTATGCACATGCGCTACGACCGTCCGATGAACGCGATCGTCTTCATTACGGCGCTCCTTTTCTTCATGCTGTTTGTGTCGCTCGCGCTGCTCGACAGCCACGCCTACGCCCCCGACCTGATCCCGGGCTACGCGCCCGCGCTCCCCCAATGAGCGAGCGCCCCGTTCCCTCCGACGACCGGTCGGCCCCGGCCCCGCTCGGAACCGGCAGGCTCGGGATGAAGATCCTGGTCCTGGCGCTGTCCATGCTCTTCGCCGCGAGCATCGTGGGGTACATGGTGATCAGGCTCCGGGCCTCTGCCTGGCCTCCGCCCGGGGTGCCGAGGCTGCCCGGAGCCTTGTGGTTCAGCACGCTGATCATCGTGATCTCCAGCGGCACGATGCAGACAGCCGTCCGTGCCGTGCGCGAGGGGCGCCAGCGCGCGCTGCGGCTCGCGATGCTGCTGACCACTCTCCTGGGTGTGGCGTTCCTCATTTCGCAAACGCTCAACTGGTTTGCACTAACAGCTTCAAACCTCACCGCCAAGACGAATCTCTACGGTTTTACCTTCTACATGCTCACCGGCCTGCACGCGGCGCACGTGGTCGGGGGAGTGATCCCGCTCGCCGTGGTGACCGCCGGCGCCTGGCGCGGCCGCTACTCCACCGCCTTTCACCCCGGTGTCGAATACTGCGCGATTTACTGGCATTTCCTGGCGGTGGTGTGGGTCGTGTTGTTCACCCTGCTCGTGATCGTCGGGTGATCGTTTGCGTGCGCCGCCGGTCTCCAACCATCCGCGGTGTTGCGCTTCGCGGCCTCACGTCCTCATGTAGCCTCCGGCTACACTCCGGCGCGGGCCGCTCGCACGCCTAGCGGCTGGCCGAAACCCGGCGGCGCGGGCTACGCGCCGTTCGCGCCGGACCTGCCTCGGGCGCGGTTTACGTCCCGCTCGCGGGGGGCTGCAGGCTCTGGTCCTTTGGGTACATGCTGGCGTGGCGCACCGCGGACCCCGCTTCATCAATCCAGCCTAACGGGGAACCTGCGCCGTGTGTTTCTCATTACCGAGCCCTTCCCGGAATGACGAACGCACAGGCGTGATGTCCGCGGGCGGGAACC
>MEKI01000003.1:26520-30465 GCA_001766905.1 Acidobacteria bacterium RBG_13_68_16 | reverse complement strand
CTGTCCAGGGGCGGGTGGATCCGACCTCCGTGGACCGCGACCCGCACGCCAAGGGCCTCGTACGGCCAGCAAACGACTCCGCGCAGGCGGCGAGTCCGCCAACCCCGAGGATGACGTCGAGGAGGTGCTGATCATGGAACGAAACGCCATCAAAAACACCAGGTCGCCGGGACGGCGAACGCTCCCCGTGGCCCTTGCGGTGGTCGGGCTCGCGGCGTTTGCCCTGGCCGCGTGCTCGAAGGGCGATCCGCCGTCGTTCAAGCGCCCGCCGGCGCCTGTGACGGTCGCGGAGGCGGTGGCCCGGGACGTGCCGGTCTACCTCGACGCGCTCGGGAAGTGCGTTGCGCGCGAGGTGGTGTCCGTGCAGCCTCAAGTATCGGGACGCATCACGAAGATCCATTTTGCGGACGGTGCCGAGGTACGTCCCGGCGATCCGCTCTTCACCATAGACCCCCGGCCGTACCAGGCGCAGCACGACGCGGCCGAGGCCACCCTCGCCCAGTCGAGGGCGGCTCTGAGCCTCGCCAAGACCGAGCTCGCGCGGGCCGATGAGCTGATCAAGACGAAAGCGGTCTCGCAGCAGGAGTACGACACCAGGAGAAGCGCCGTCGAGGTGGCCGAGGCGCAGGTCAGGCAGGGCGAGGCCGCCGTCGAGTCCGCGCACCTCAACCTCGAGTACACGTCGATACGGTCGCCGATCGAGGGCCGCACCGGTCACCGGCTCGTCGATATCGGCAACGTCGTGACCGCCAACAGCGCACCGCTGCTGACCATCCAGCGGCTCGACCCGATCTACGTCGACTTCACGGTCACGCAGAGCGACCTCACCGACGTCCAACGGAACATGGCACGGGGGGCGTTGAAGGTCGAGGTGCGCCTGCCCGACGACAGCGAGCAGCCGGCCTCGGGCCAGCTTACGTTTCTCGACAACGCCGTGCAGCAAGAAACCGGCACAGTGGCGCTCCGCGCCACGATCCCCAACGCCGACCACCGCTTCTGGCCTGGTCGCCTCGTGAAGGTCCGCCTGATCTTGCGGACGCTTCCGTCGGCGGTCCTGATCCCGGCGGTGGCGCCGCAGGTTTCGGGCAAGGGCCCGTTCGTGTTCGTCGTCACGAAGGACTCCACGGCCGAGCTTCGGCCGGTGACATTGGGCGACCGCCAGGGGGATCTCGTCGTCATCAGCCGAGGCCTCGAGGTCGGCGAACGTGTGGTCGTGACGGGCCAGATCGCCGTCACGCCGGGGGGGGAGGTTCGTTTTGCGGAGCCCTCCTCTGAAGCGGCGCTGCCCCCTGCCAAAACCACTGGAGGTGCCTCGTGAACCTCTCCGAACCGTTTATACGGCGACCGGTGACCACCGCGGTGCTGACCGCCTCGGTGATCCTGTTCGGCACCCTCGCCTACCTGAAGCTCCCGGTGAACGACCTGCCCGCCGTGGACTACCCGGTCATCCAGGTGCAGGCGAGCTACCCGGGCGCGAGCCCCGACACGATGGCGAACAACATCGCCACGCCGCTCGAGCGCCAGTTCATGCAGATCAACGGCCTGGAGGTCGTCACCTCCAAGAGCACCCAGGGGAGCACGAGCATTACGCTCCAGTTCGCCCTCGACAAGAACATCGATGCCGCCGCCACAGACGTCCAGACCGCGATCTCGCAGGCGACGGGCAGCCTCCCGGTCGACCTGCCCTCGCCGCCGACGTTCTCCAAGACCAACCCGAACGACCAGCCGATCATGTACATCTCGCTCACCAGCGACTCGGTCACGTCCGGCCAGCTCTACGACTACGGGAGCACCCAGGTCGGGCAGCGGATTAGCATCCTGCCCGGCGTGAGCCGGGTCCTCGTGTTTGGCACCAAGTCCGCGGTCCGCATCAAGGCGGACCCCGCCGCATTGTGGGCGCGAGGCATTTCCATCGATGACCTCGCCACCGCGATCAGGAACGGCACGAGCTACACCGGGGCCGGCCAGTTCGACGGACCGGCGGGAACGGAGGTGCTCCGCCCGCAGGGTCAGCTCGAGACCGCTCACGACTACCGCAACTTGATCATCGGCGGTCGGAACGGCACCCCGGTCTACCTCCGCGACGTGGCCAACGTGGTGGACTCCGTCCAGGACGAGCGCACCAACATGCGGTTCTGGGTTCGCGGGTACCCGGTGCCCTCATCCACGGTGATCGTGGCGGTAAACCGCCAGGCCGGAGCGAACGTGGTCGAGGTCGCGAGGAGCATCCGTGACGTGCTCCCGCTCATCGGCACGGAGCTTCCCGGATCGGTGCGCGTGACCATGATCTACGACCGCTCGCAGACCATCGTGCATTCCGTCCGCGACGTGCAAATCACGCTCGCGCTCGCCTTCGCGCTCGTCGTGACCGTGATCTTCCTGTTCCTCGGGCGCGCGACCGACACGCTGATCCCCGCTGTGGCGCTGCCGCTCTCCCTCCTGCTCACCTTCGTGGTGATGCGGATGCTCGGCTACAGCCTCGACAACCTTTCGCTGATGGCACTCACGCTGGCGATCGGGTTCCTTGTGGACGACGCCATCGTCTTCCTGGAAAACACCGTCCGCCGCATGGAGCACGGCGAGAAGGCGATGCAGGCGGCCCTCGGGAGTGCCAGGGAGATCAGTTTCACCATCATCGCGATGACGATCTCGCTCGCTGCCGTCTTCATCCCGCTCGTGTTCATGCCCGGTCTGGTTGGGCGCGTTTTCCGTGAGTTCGCCGTCACGATCGTGGTTGCGATCTTCGCCTCGGGCCTGGTCTCGCTGACGCTGACGCCCCTGATGTGCGCGAGGCTGCTCAAAGATCGCGGCCGGGGCGCGAAGCAGAGCTGGATGGAGCGCGTGATCGGGGGGGTGGAGCAGCGGGTGCTCGGCGCGTACGGCCGTTCACTGTGGTGGTTCCTACGGCGCCGCTGGATCTCCGCCGCGATCTGGTTGGTGTGCCTCGCGGGCACGGCCGTGCTCTTCGTCTTCGTGCCGAAGGCGTTCCTGCCCACCGGGGACAGCAGCGTCGTCACCGGCGTCTTCATCGGCCGGGAGGGCTCTTCACCGGCGCAGATGCAGGCTCTGCAGGACCAGGTCGACCGGACGCTCCACGAGGACCCCAACGTCCTCATGGATTTCACGCTGACGGGCGCCACCGGGTTCCTCGCGTCCAACCAGGGGCTCACATTCATCTTCCTCAAACCGCCCTCCGAACGCCCGCCGATCGGGGTGGCCGCGGGCCAACTGATGGGAAGGCTGGGCTCGATCCCCGGGGTGTTCCCGTACCTGCGCCCCTACCCGGTCCTCGAGATCAGCACGGGGGCAACAAACCAGAACCAGGGGCAGTACGCTTTCGCCGTCTCCGGCGTGAACCCCGCCCAGGTGTACGACGCGGCGGGCAAGATGATGGGCAAGCTCCGCGAGTACCCTGGGTTCCTCTCCGTTTCCTGGGATCTTTTCGACAACACACCCAACCTCGATATCGGCATCCGGCGTGACCAGGCGCGCACGTACGGCGTGTCGGAAACCCGGATCCTCTCGCTGCTGCGGACCGCGTACTCGCAGAACTACCTTTACCTGATCAAGAAGCCGGAGGATCAGTACCAGGTGATCCTGGAGGCCGAGGACAGCGCGCGGTCAAGGGCGGACGACCTGTCGCTCCTCTACATCAAATCCGACGACGGAAAGAACCTCATGCCGCTCCGCGAGTTGGTCACCTGGAAGCAGTCACTCGGCCCGCAGGCGGTGAACCACCTGAACCAGTTCACGAGCGTCACGCTGTTCTTCAACCTCAGACCGGGTGTGGCGATCGGCGACGCCGCCGACTACATCAACAAGGCCGCTGCCGCGATCGTGCCACCGGGCGTGAGGGCGGGCCTGCAGGGCGAGGCGCAGACGTTCGGGGACACCGTCCGGAGTTTGAGCCTGCTGATGGTGCTCGCGGTTTTCGTAATGTATGTG
>MEKI01000003.1:26234-26465 GCA_001766905.1 Acidobacteria bacterium RBG_13_68_16 | reverse complement strand
TCCCCACGGCGCTCGTCGGCGGCCTGCTGACGCTGTTCATCTTCGGCGAGCAGGCGTCGCTCTACGCCTTCGTCGGCATGTTCATGCTCATGGGAATCGTCAAGAAGAACGGCATCATGATCGTGGATTTCGCCCGCCACCGTGTACTTGCCGGCGAGCCGCGGGATCGCGCCATCCACGACGCCAGCATGGACCGGTTCCGCCCGATCATGATGACGACCCTCGCGGCGA
>MEKI01000003.1:20408-26192 GCA_001766905.1 Acidobacteria bacterium RBG_13_68_16 | reverse complement strand
CGGAGCTCGGGCTCTCGGCTTCGGCCGGGGGGGAGCGGTGATGAGAACGCACTCCGCCGCTCCTCTTGCGTTCGTGTTCCTCGCCGGCTGTGCCGTCGGCCCCAACTACAAAAGGCCGCCCGTGGCCGCCCCGGTGCAGTTTCGGGCGCACGTGAGCCCGGCGCAGGCCGAATCGCTCGCCGACCGGCCGTGGTGGGAGATCTTCGACGACAAGGCGCTCGCGTCGCTGATCGACGAGGCGCTCCGCAACAACTACGACGTCCGCGCGGCGGGGTGGCGCGTCGAGGAGGCGAGGGCCGAAGCGGGCATCGCACATTCGGAGTTCTTCCCCAAGGTACAGGCAGGCGGTGGGTGGTCGCGCAGCCGGTCGTCCGCCTTCACCAGCGGGAGTTCCGCCGAACCGGTCAGCCTCTACGACGTCAACCTCGGGCTCTCGTGGGAGCTCGACCTGTGGGGGCGGATCCGCCGCCTCGACGAGGCGGCGCTGGCCCGGTACCTTGCCTCGGAGGAGGCGCGCCGGGGCGTCATGCTCGCCCTCGTCGCCGAGGTCGCCACGAGCTACTTCGAGCTCCGACGCCTCGATCTCCAGCTCGAGATCGCGAAGCGGACGGCGACCGCGTTCGAGGAGACGCGTGACCTCTTCGACCGCCGACTGGCGGCGGGAGCGGCGTCGGCGCTCGAGACGGCGAGCGCCGAGGCGTCGCTCGCCTCGACCTCGGCGAACATCCCCAACTTCGAGCGCCAGATCGCGGCTCAGGAGAACCAGCTCTCCCTCCTCCTCGGACGCTACCCGGGAGACGTTCCACGCGGGGCCGAGCTCAACGAACAGCTCCTCCCGCCCGAGATCCCAACCGGGCTTCCCTCGGAACTCCTCGAGCGGCGGCCTGACGTGCGCGAGGCCGAAGAGGCGCTCGTCGCCGCGAACGCCAACGTCGGCGTGGCGACCGCCGACCTGTTCCCCACGATCAGCCTGACGGGCGCGCTCGGCGGGGTGGCTCCGCAGGTCTCGGAGCTCTTCGGAAAGGGCAAGAGCTGGTCAGCGGGCGGCGGGCTGCTGACGCCGATCGTGCAGGGCGGGCGTCTGGCCGACGCGCGCCGCGCGGCGGTCGCGCAGTGGCAACAGGCTCGGCTGGGGTACGAGCGAACGGTGACGAACGCCTTCGGCGAGGTCTCCACGGCGCTCGTCGCGTACGGGAAGCTAGCGGAGGTGGAAAAACAGCAGGCGCGGGCGGTGTCCGCAGACCGGGAAGCGGTCCGTCTCGCCAACCAGCGCTACGTGGCGGGACTCGCGGACTATCTCGAGGTGCTGCAGGCCGAGCAACAGCTCTACCCCGCGGAGAACGCGCTGGCGCAGACCCGCTTCGACAGGCTCGCGACCCTCGTCCAGCTCTACAAGGCCCTCGGCGGCGGGTGGAAGCTGTCCGATCAGGAGTGGTCGGGCCGTGCGCCCGCATCCGCCGGCGAGCGATAACTTGAGGGCGGCCAAGTGCCGCACTTACGACGACGGCGCGCCACGCTGGCGACGACGCACGGGGTCCGTGCCCCACATTCCTGTGATCGCTGGCGCTCCAGGCGCGATGGGGTCCTTCGGGGCCCCGCTTGCAGCGGGGCACCCTCAGGATGACAGCGTTTTGCAAGAGGGAGAAAAACGGGCGGCGGCGAGGGCCGCCCCTACGAAAACAGCATGACCTCGTGCCGTCGTAGGGGCGGGGCCTGCCCCGCGGCGTAGTTGAAGCGGGGCTCGCCCCCACCCGCCTTTCTCCCTCTCCCTGCGGGAGAGGGCGGGGTGAGGGCCCAAACCGTCCCCAGCTGAGTGGTGCGCACCTGCAAAGCACGCGCCTTCATGACTTTAACGTAGCGGCGCATCGGCGCTGATGGGGCGCTCACTCAACCCCTTGACAAGGTCCCCGCGAGGGATTATTTTACGGATTGGTTAATTAACCGGAGGGTTTACTGCGATGCGACACGATCACCTGAGCACGACGTTCGCGGCCCTCGCCGATCCCACCCGGCGGGCGATCCTGGCCCGCCTGGCCTCGGGCGAGACATCGGTGACCGAGCTGGCCCAGCCGTTCGAAATGACCATGCCCGCCATCTCGAAGCACCTCAAGGTGCTCGAGCGCGCCGGGCTGATCGCGCGCGGCCGCCAGGCACAGTGGCGTCCCTGCCGGATCGAGGGGCGCCCGCTCGGCGAGGTCGCCGAATGGGTGGAGCACTATCGCCGTTTCTGGGACGAGAGCTTCGATCGCTTGGACGAGTATCTCGTCGAGCTGAAAGCAAAGGAGAAGAAAGATGGACGCCATGAGTAATCCTTTCGAAACGCCCGCGCGGGAGCTCGTTCTCACGCGCGTTCTCGATGCGCCACGCCGCCTGGTCTACCAAGCCTGGACCGAGCCCGAGCACCTAGCCCGGTGGTGGGGCCCGAACGGCTTTACCAACCCGGTCTGTGAGGTTGACGTGCGACCCGCGGGTGCCATCCGCATCGACATGCGCGGGCCCGACGGGACCGTCTATCCGATGACGGGGGTCTTCAAAGTGGTCACCGAGCCCGAGCGGCTCGTGTTCAGCTGCACTCCGGTGGACGACAAGGGCCGCGCGATCTTCGAGGTGGTGAACACCGTCACGTTCGTGGAGCGCAAGGGCAGGACGACCGTCACCGTGCAGGCACGCGTGGTCATGGCCACCCCCGCCGCCGCCCCGTACCTGGAGGGCATGGAGCCGGGCTGGGCCCAGTCCCTGGAACGCCTCGCCGACCAGTTGGCGTCAATGCAGGGCACGGCGAGAGAGCGCACAACCTCCGGGATCACGGCGGTCGCGGCCGTAACCGATCGGGAGATCGTGGTGTCGCGCGTGTTCGAGGCGCCGCGCGAGCTTGTGTGGGAGGCGTGGACCAACCCCGAGCACGTCGTCCGCTGGTGGGGGCCGCGCGGCTTCACCACCACGATCGAGATCATGGACGTCAGGCCCGGCGGCATGTGGAAACACGTCATGCACGGCCCCGACGGCACCGACTACCCCAACAGGAGCGTGTTCATCGAGGTCGCGAAGCCCGAGCGGATCGTTTACTCCCACGGCGGGGGCACGAAGGGTCGCCGTGGCGTCCGTTTCGAGGCCACGTGGACGTTCGAGGCGCTCAACCGGCACCAGACCAGGGTCACCATGCGGGGCGTCTTCCCCTCGGCCGAGGACCGGGAGCGCGTGGTCAAGGAGTACGGCGCGATCGAGGGCGGCAAGCAGACGCTCGAGCGCCTCGGCGAGCACCTCCAGGCGTGGGCAGCGAGCGCTAATGACACCTCGGAGAATGACTTCGTCATCACGCGGGTCTTCGATGCGCCGCGCGAGCTGGTGTTCAAGGCGTGGACCGCATCCGAGCGCCTGCGCGAGTGGTGGGGGCCGAAGGGGTTCACCATGCTCTCGCTCAGGCTCGACCTCCAGCCCGGCGGCGTTTTCCACTACCGCATGCGGGCGCCCGACGGCGGCGAGATGTGGGGCAAGTTCGTATACCGCGAGGTTGTCGCGCCGGAGCGGATCGTCTTCGTCAACTCCTTCTCGGACGAGAAGGGAAACGTAGCCCGGCACCCGCTCCACCTCGGGTGGCCGCTCGAGATCCTGATCACAGTGACCTTCACAGAGCGCGCGCACAGAACAACGCTCAGACTGCAGGGACACCCCATCAACGCGACGGAGGAGGAGCACAGGACGTTTGAGGACGGGCGCACGTCGATGCAGAGGGGGTTCACCGGGACGTTCGATCAGCTTGCTGCGTACCTGGCGAAGACGTAGGGACGACTCGAAAGGTTTCAGGGGCGGGGCCCATGCGGCAGCGATGCATGGGCCCTCGCTCCATCCGGGCCGGCTGGCGTCGTTCCACCTACACCAATCCGGCCTGCCCCCTCGAACGGCCGGGTGGCCGCCTGGACCCCGGCGCGCTATGGTTCTCCGGAGACGACTGTATCCCGGGGAGGGGACATGCGCGCCGCAGCCGGAGTCAGGCCCATAACGCAAGTGGCGGCGGAACTCGGAATCCGCCGCGAGCACGTCACGCTCTTCGGCGAGGACAAGGCCAAGATCGCCCTCGAGGCCAAGGCCTCCGGGAGAACCGCGGGCAAGCTGGTCCTGGTTTCCGCGATCACGCCGACCGACGCCGGCGAGGGCAAGACCACCACTTCAATCGGCCTTGCCCAGGGGCTAGCCGCCCTCGGCGAACGGGTCTGCCTGGCGCTTCGCGAGCCCTCGCTGGGCCCGACCTTCGGGATGAAAGGGGGAGCGACGGGCGGCGGGAGGTCGCGCGTCGTGCCGGAGGCCGACATCAACCTCCACTTCACCGGGGACTTTCACGCCATCTCCGCGGCGCACAACCTGCTTGCCGCCATGCTCGACAACCACATCCACCACGGCAACACCCTCGGCATAGATCCCCGGCGAACGGTGTGGAGACGAGTGGTCGACATGAACGACCGCGCCCTGCGTCACATCGTGATCGGGCTCGGCGGCGTCCTCGAAGGCGTCCCGAGGGAGACCGGCTTCGATATAACGCCGGCGTCCGAGGTGATGGCGGCCCTCTGCCTCGCCGAGGACGCGGAGGACCTGCGCCGTCGCCTCTCACGCGTCATCGTCGGCCTGAACTTCGAGAAGAAGCCTGTGACCACCGCGGACCTCAAGGCGGTGGGGGCAATGATGGTGCTTCTCAAAGACGCCATGAGGCCGAACCTGGTGCAGACCTGTGAGGGAGTGCCGGCGCTCGTCCACGGGGGCCCTTTCGCCAATATCGCGCATGGCTGCAACTCCGTGATCGCCACGAAGATGGCCCTTGCCCATGCGGACTGGGCGATCACGGAAGCGGGTTTCGGCTTCGACCTCGGGGCGGAGAAGTTCTTCGACATCAAGTGCGTCTCGGCGGGGCTCGACACCGCCGCCGTGGTCCTGGTGGCAACGGTGAGAGCGCTGAAGCTCCACGGCGGAGCGGACAAGAATGCGCTCACCGAGCCCGACCCGGCCGCGGTCGAGCGAGGGCTGGGCAACCTCGAGAAGCACGTCGAGAACATACGCGCCTTCTGCGAGCCACCGGTCGTGGCGCTGAACCGTTTCGCCTCCGACACTGACGAGGAGGTCGGGGTCGTTCGGAACGCCTGTGAGCGGTTCGGCGCGCCGTTTGCCGTCTCGGAGGTTTTCGAGAGGGGTGGCAGGGGCGGGCTCGAGCTCGCCCAGGCCGTGGTGGCGCACGCGGAGAGGAGGTCGAAACCGTTCCGTCCACTCTACGACTGGTCGGAGCCCATCAAGGCGAAGTTGGAGAAGATCGCCCGCGCCATGTACGGCGCTCGCGAGGTGCTGTGGGAAAAGGAGGCCGAGAGGGACCTGGCGACGATCCGTGAATTCGGGTGCGAGGGGCTCCCGCTCTGTGTCGCCAAGACTCAGAAATCGCTCTCGGATGATCCCAAGCTCCTCGGCCGCCCCGAGGACTTCGAGATCCGGGTGCGCGCGCTGCTCCTCGCCGCCGGCGCAGGGTACGTGGTGCCGTTGCTGGGCGACATCCTGAGGATGCCCGGCCTGCCGCGCTTCCCGCAGGCGGAGCGGATGGATCTCGTCGGGGGCGACGTAATCGGTATGGCTTAGGGGGCGTGTGCGTCAGCGGGATCGGCCCACACCGTGTCGGCCAAGTGGGTCGCATACCACGCGAAGTACGACGCGTAGACCACGGCGGTGTTCGGCGGCAGGCGGTCGAGCGCAACAGCCACGGTTCCCCCTTCAGGCCGATACGAGAGGGCTCCGCCAAGGCCGGCCAAA
>MEKI01000003.1:0-20393 GCA_001766905.1 Acidobacteria bacterium RBG_13_68_16 | reverse complement strand
TCGGCCTGGGCAGCTGCCAGCACCGGGAACGGGAACGCCGTCCATCCCTGCGGACCACCCAGTGCCACCAGCGGTGTCTTGAGGGGGTATCGTGCGGGCGAGGGGAGCGGCTGCACGGGGAAGCGCAGCGCGTCGGAGCCGAAGTAGCTGGTGTACGGGTCGCTGGAGTACTTCTCGGAGAGCCGTGGGTCGGGGGCCAGCACGGTGGTGTCCGGGTTGTCACGCCGCCAGTCGGCCCACCTCTGCATGTTGATCGGTAGCACCTCCAGGGCCGCACCGGCCGCCGCGGCGGGCCCGGCTACTGCTTTGCAGAGAAGCTGACTCCACAGGCTCGGGCGCCCACTCTCGGGTTGACGGTCGTACATGAGGAGGTTGGATTCGTAGAGCAGGCCGCTCACCCCGAATACGAGCGCCCGCGCGCCGAGCGTGCGGCGGAAGGCCACGGCGCTGTCGCAAAGCGGGTTGTAGGTGACCGCGATCGGTACCCCTGCCAGGGTATCGTTAACCACCTCGTGCCAGACGAGGAGCCGCAGCGGGAAGGCGCGGGCCTCGCCACCCAGCCTGACCCCGATGACCCTGTCGCCCGGGACGAGGAACTTGGCGCGCGTGGCGCTCGCGGCGTCGGCCTGGGCGACGCTCCACACCGCGGGGTCAACGAGGGCGGCCAGACCGTCCCGCGGCATCCCGGAAGCGACGACCCGGTCGCGGGGCACGAGACAGGGCTCGAGGGAGAAGCCATAGCTCTCCACGTTTCGGCCGTCGCCGACCGCGCGCGCGACACGGCCGCGAATGAGGGTGGCCGCGTAGTACGCGAACGCGAAGGTCGTCACGACCAGCGCCGCGATGACGATCCAGCCGCCGCTGCGCAGAAAACCCGGTCTCGAGGTCATCTTTTTGCGAGGGTCGCCACCGCGAGGCGGGCCGCATCCAGGGGCGTTCGGTCAGCCACCATCAACCCGAGCAGCAGCGGAAGGTAGGCCAGCGTGGCAAGGAACAGGCGGCGGGCCACCGGTTCGGTCCGAGCCGCTGCGAGCTGCAACGCCAGAGTCACCAGGGCTGCACCCAGGACGAGCGAGCCTGCGGCGAACAGCCAGCCGGTCAAACCTCCCATCGCCGCCATCACCCCGACCGGGAGCAGCGCCAGTGCGTAGAGCACGGCCATCTGAGCGGTCACCCGCCCGGAGGGATCGACCACCGGGAGCATCCGGAAACCGCCACGCTCGTAGTCCTCGCGGTAAAGCCAGGCGAGCGCGAGGAAGTGGGGAATCTGCCAGAGGAAGAGCACACCCGCGAGGAACCAGGCACCGAAGGAGAGCGGTGCCCCTGTGGCGCTCCACCCCATCATGGGGGGGATCGCGCCGCACACCGCGCCGACGAGGGTGCACAGCGGCGTGCGCGGCTTGAGCGGGGTGTAGACGAGGGTGTAGAGGAGCACAACCGTCAGGCCCAGCAACGCGGTCACGACGGTCGCCCGGACCGTCAGCACCGCGAGCCCGAGGGCGGCGGCGACCACCCCGGAGACGACCGCCGCTGGGCGGCCGATGGCGCCCGCCGGCAGCGGGCGATTCCGCGTGCGCTCCATGCGGGCGTCGCGTCCGGCTTCGAGGACCTGGTTGAGAGCCATCGAGCCGGCTGCGGCAAGGGCCGTTCCGAGCACTGTCCAGAAGAACGTGGCTGCGTCTCCGTGAGGGCCGCCGGCCATCAGGAACCCGACAGCGGCGGTCGTGACGACGAGCAACGTCAGGCGGACCTTGGCAAGCCCTGCAAATGCGCGCAGCAGACCCGCCGCGCCTGAAACGCGGTTCGGCTTCAGCCCACTCGGAAGCGGAGCGCTCATGGCAACCCGACCCTCACCGGTTCATCCGCGCGTCATTGTGTCACGACCGCGGGGGCTCGACCAGTTGGCAGAACAGCCACCAACCGGCGGCATTCCTTGATCCGTTCCCGGCAGCTACGGGGATTGCGCTGGCATGCGTGGCCGCCCGGTGCGGCTGGAATGGCGGCGCAGCGTGCTCCATACTGCGCCGTGGTGTCGAGGGAAGGGGGGCGCACGATGGCCTCGAGCTCCGATGTCGGAAATGGGGGAGCGGAGACCCTGGCTTTGGGTTTCGGGACGAGCGTCGCGATGTGGTTCCTCGGCTACCTGTGCCGGATGCCCAATGCCAACGTCCCGGCGTGGTTTCTTGCCACGGGCCTGTTGGGATGCATGCTGGGCGGTGGCTTCCTGGCGGGGCGCCTCTCGAATCGCGGGTGGCGGGCCGGCCTGGCGGCAGGTCTGCTGGCCGCGGCGATCAACCTCCTGGTCCTCGGGAGCCTGCTGGGTGGCGCTCGGCCCAACCACGTGGTGCCTTCGGCGGTCTGGTGGTTGCCGGGCTCGCTGCTGCTGGGCGCCGTGGTGGGGGCCGCCGGCGGGGCTCTCGGCAGCGCGACGCGAGGGCAAGGCGCGAAGTCTCCGAGCTGGAGCGCGGTCTTCGCGGCCGTCGCGGCCGCCGCCACGCTGCTGCAGCTCCTCGTGGGCGGCGTGGTCACCGGCAACGCCGCCGGCCTGGCCGTCGTGGACTGGCCGAATTCGTTCGGCTACAACATGTTCCTTTACCCTCTGTCGCGCATGACCGGGGGCGTCTACTACGAGCATGCACACCGCCTCTTCGGCACGCTGGTCGGCCTCACGACGCTGGCGCTGGCGGTCCACCTTCTGCGCGTGGAGCGCCGACCGCTGGTGAGGAGGCTCGCGCTGCTTGCGGTGCTGGTGGTCATCGTGCAGGGGATCCTGGGAGGTCTGCGGGTGACCGGTACGTTCACGTTCTCGTCCTCGCCTGAGGCGATGACGCCATCAATCACGTTTGCAATCACGCACGGGGTCCTGGGACCTGCGTTCTTCGGCCTCATGATCGCCTTGGCGGTGCTCACGTCGCCCACCTGGACCGGAGGTCGCGCCCCCACGAACTCCTCGCACGCCCCTGCGGATCGCACGCTGAGTGTCATGTTGGTGGGCATCGTATTGGTTCAGCTCCTCCTCGGGGCGATTCAACGCCACCTGTCGCGCGGCCTGCTCGTGCACATCACGTTTGCCGTGGTCGTGCTCGCGATGACCCTGCTCAACGGCTCGCGGTTATGGGGCCTCTACCGCGCGCAGCCGCTCCTCGAGCGGCTAGGAAAAGCGCTGATCGTCGTCGGTGGCGTCCAGGTCGTGCTCGGGTTCCTTGCCTTCTTCACGGTCGTGGCCCGTGTTGAGGGGGCGGCGCGCCCCGGCTGGGAGGTGCTGCTGACCACCGCGCACCAGGCGGGGGGCTCGGTGCTGCTGGCCTGCACCGTCATGGCGGCCCTGTGGACGCGCCGCCTGCTGGTCGCGAGCAGGTAGGCATGTTCACCGCCGAGACGTTCACCTCGATCCAGGGCGAAGGGGTGCTGGCGGGTGTACCCTCGTTCTTCATCCGTACCTCGGGGTGCAACCTCCGCTGCTCGTGGTGCGACACACCCTACACGTCCTGGCAGCCCGAGGGGCGACGCCGGTCGGTCCGCGCGCTGGTGGAGGACGCGACCGTCGCCGGCCTCCGACATGTCGTGATCACTGGCGGGGAACCGCTGCTCCAGCGGGAGCTAGGTGACCTCACCCACGCCCTCGCCGCCAACCGCCACCACATCACCGTCGAGACCGCGGGGACACTCGCCCCGGAGTTCGGATGCCACCTGCTCTCGGTCTCACCCAAGACCTCCAACTCGGATCCCGAGGGGAACTTCCGAGGTCGCCACCGCGACCTGCGGACGAACTCCGCGCCCCTCCAGCTCCTCCTGGCACGCCACCCCGAACACCAGCTCAAATTCGTGGTGCGGGGCGAGGGAGACGTCGGCGAGATTCTCGCCATGGTGAATCTCCTCGGCGTGGTCCGAGAATGCGTGTTGCTGATGCCGGAGGGACGGACCGCTGGCGAGGTCGCCGCGCGCGCCCCGGCGGTCGCACGCCTGTGCATGCGCCACGGGTTCCGATACACGCCGCGGCTGCACCTGGACCTTTTCGGCCCCGGTCGAGGGGTCTGAGGGGTGGGTGGAGGGGGAGGCTATGGCTCTGAAGACGAGGATTGGAGGAAGGCACCCGCAGGGCGCCGTCACGGCCCTCGCGGCGTTGGCCCTGCTGGTCTGTCCGACCAGCTTCGCGGCCGGGCAGCAAGAGGTCGCCCGGCGGGAGGCGCTCAACCCCGGCCTTGGGGCACCGTCGGCGGAGGTGGTTCGGAACTCGCCGGCCGCCTCCTGGCGCTCGTTCCTGACCCTCGCCGGTGCGGGGAAGTACGAACAGGCCGCGAATTTACTCGACCTGAGTGGCACAGCGCCGGCTCTGCAGAGGAAAGTCGGCGCAGAAGCGGCGGAGAAGCTCTTCCGCGTCCTGCAGCTCCTCAAGGCGCGCGAGGATGCGGTCACCACGGAGGACGAGGCAGGGCCCACGATCGGAGGCCAGCCGGCTGACGTCGTCGTGGCGCTGCGCTTCGAACGGAGCGGGATCACCGGCAAGGTCCGGCTGCGGCACACCCTGGGTGTCTCTCCTTACGAGCTTGCCTGGCTTTTCTCGCGCGAGACGGTGGCCAGCGTGCCGTTCTGGTACCGCGTGCTGGTCAAGGGGGAGGCCGCACGGGGCGCCGAACCGCTCGACGTTGGCCTCGGAGCCATCCCTCCCGAAGTCCGTCGCGGCAGCCCGCGCGAGGCGATGGCTGGATTCCTCACCGCTTGCCAGGACGGGCGTTTCGACCTAGCCGCCTACTACCTGGACCTCGGGGGCGTTCACCCGGATCGCCAGCGCGAGGAGGGAGCGCGTCTGGCGCGCCGTCTGATGCTCGCCCTCCAACGCGCGGGGTGGGTCGAGCCCGAGAAGCTCTCCAACGAGCCGCTCGGCACCCCGGAAACGGGCGTGCCCGAGAACCAACAGCTCTTCGCGGTCGTTCAGGTCAGGCACCAGCCGGTGGAGCTGCTGCTCGCCCACCGCTCGGACGCCGAGCTTGGTCACGTCTGGACCGTCTCGCAGGACACGGTGGAGGAGATCGACCGCCTGTACGAGGCGCACGGCTACGGCTGGCTGGGCGACCACGCGCCGCTGGCGCTCTTCGCGGTGAGCATCGCCGACCTGCAGCTCTGGCAGTGGTTCGGCATTTTCGTCGGTCTCCTGGCCTCATGGCTCCTCAGCCGCTACCTCGGGCGGTGGGCCGTCCGTCTGCTGGGGCGCCTGACGCGACGCACGCTGGTCACCTGGGACGATGCAGTTGCGTGGGCCCTGGACGGACCGATGGCGGTCTTGCTGTCGGCGGTGATCCTCCTGCTGGTGGCACGCTGGCTCGGCCTCATGCCGACCGCCTGGGCAGTGGCGCGCTACATCTCCAAGCTTCTCGCGCTTGTCGGCTTGGGGTGGTTCCTGGTACGTCTCGTAGACGCTGCGGCCGGGCGCGTGCGCGAGACCGCGAAACTCGGCGGCCAGGTCGGCTTCGGCTTCGTGCCAATGGCCAGTCGCGTGGCCAAGGTCGTGGTGGTGATTCTCATGGGCCTGGCCGCTCTCGACGTGATCGGCATCAACGTCATCGCGGGGCTGGGCGCCCTCGGGATCGGCGCGGCGGCGATCGCCTTCGCGGCTCAGAAGACGCTGGAGAACCTCTTCGGTACGGCCGCGATCGCGAGCGACCGCCCGTTCGAGGTCGGTGATTTCGTCGCAATCGGGCAGGACACGGGAACGGTGGAGGAGATCGGGTTCCGGTCGACGCGGCTGCGGACCCTGGCGCGGACGCTCGTCACGATCCCCAATGGGCTGGTTGCTACGGGGCGTGTGGAGAACCTCTCCGCGCGCGATCGCATCCTGTACAACCCGGTTCTCAGACTCGCCTACGCGACGACCACCGCGCAGCTCACCTACGTCGTGGACGAGGTCAACCGCCTCTTGCTCTCGCACCCCAAGCTGTTCCACGGTGAGCAGCGCGTGCGTTTTGCCGCCTTCGGCGAGTCCGCTCTGCAGGTCGAGGTGTGGTGTTGGGTCGCCACCCGCGACTTCCTCGAGTACACCGGCGTGGTGGAGGAGCTCAACTTTGCGATTGCCAGGATCGTCGAGAGGGCAGGCACGTTTTTCGCGTTGCCGAGTCGGACTGTCTACATGGCGAAGGACGGTGTGGTGGACACCGAGCGCGCGAGAGAGATCGAGCAGGAGGTCGCGCGCCGTCGCGAACACGGCGCCTCGGGGGACGCGGCAACGCAACCGGGTAAACCCGGGCGCTGACACGTTGATATGGAAAGCGGCCCCGGCTCCGGGTTGCGCGATCGCGTGCTCTGGCTCGTCGTGGCAATCACGACGACGCTGAGGCTCTTCTTCGCCTGGCGCTTCTTCGGCTTCCTCGGCGGGGACGACGTGGAGGTGCTGGAGGAGGCATTCCGGAGCGCCCTCGGCCTCGACTACCGCCCCTGGGACGTGCGCAACTTGTTTCTTCCGGACGTGCTGGTGGCGCCGTTCCTACGCCTTGGGAGTGTGCTCGGTCTTCACGAGACATTCCCTCTCGTGCTGTGCGCCACGGTTCCGTTCATCGCCCTCGCCTCGCTCAACATCGTGCTGGTCCACGCGCTGGCGCTGCGCTGGCTTGGTGACCGGGCGGCGGCTCGCGCCGCCATGGCGATCTACGCGTTTCACTGGCTGCCGCTGGCGTACGGCAGCACCTCGTACCCGCGCACCGTCTCGACGGCTTTTCTCCTTCTCGCGGCGATCGCGCTTTCCGGCACCGGGAGGGACGCCCGGCGCGGGGTGCTGGCAGGGATCGCGCTCGCGCTCGCTTTTGCCGTCCGGTACAGCGAGGGGATGTACCTTCTCCCGCTGTTATTTGTGGCTCTTGCAGGGGCGGAGGACAGGCGAGCGTCACGCCTCCGGACACTCGGGGCGCTCGGCGGTTTCATCGTCGGCACCGCTCTGAGTTCGGGGCTCGTCGACGCTCTGACCTGGGGGGATCCGCTGGCGAGCCTCGCGGCGCTCGTGCGGGTGATGCTTGTGGGGGAGGGCGCGTCTGGGCTCTCGATGCGTCCACCCCTGTTCTACCTCCAGCGGGTTCTGTTCTGGCTGCCGCTGCCGTTGCTCCCCGCGCTCGTGCTCGTGGCACGTTCTCGGCGGGTGCGGCCGGCGTGGGTGTTCCTGGTGGTCCCGCTGGTCGTCCTTTCGTTCATCGGGCACAAGGAACTGCGCTACCTGCAGGGGGCCATTCCGTTTCTGGCCATCCTGGGCGCCGCGGGGTTCGCGGTCATGCGCAGACGGTGGCGCCCCGTGGCAGCGACAACCCTGCTGGCGCTGACGCTCGTCTCGGAGGTCCTCGGTGTGCGGGCCCTCGCAGGCAAGTCGATGGCGGCGGTGACCGCGGCGCGGGTGATGGCCTCAGATGGCAGCGTCATGGTGGTCGCGGTCTCCCAGGCGTGGGCGTACGGGGACAGGCTATACTTCGGCAACCGTGTCGAGGTGCGCGGTCTGCCGACGCCGCCGCTCGCGAAGGACCTGGATGAGAAGATTCCGGGCGCCGACCGCGTCGCCCTCTACCAGAAGGATCTCGCGGAGGACCCGGCGCTCGCCGCGGTTCTGACGCGCCACGATTTCGCCCCTGCCAGAATCTTCCGGTGGGGCGAGAGCAAGGCAGTTGTGGTCTTCGCCAGGAACTGAACTGGCAAATTCTCCCTTAGTCTGATAGAAGAGCACCTCATGCGAGGCCGGTGGCAGATCGGAGCGGGGGGGATCGTCGCGTCCATCCTGGCTGCCACCGTCTGCTCCGGGCAGGCGGATTCCTGGGCCCCGGTGTCGTTTCCCGACCCCCTGCGGTTTTCATCGTTGCCGGTCTCCGGCACAGACGTATCAGCGCCGGCTGCAGGGCAGTGGGAAGTCTCCACGGCGCTCGACTACTTTAACGTCTGGCAGCGCACGTGGCACACGGCGAGGGTCCACCAGGTGTTGGGGCTGGCGAGGGAGCCTCTCACGGACGGCGAAATCAAGATCCTCGAGCAGAACTTTCCGCGCGACCAGTTCTATCACATCGACGTGGAGGGGTGGCGCAACGACTTTGTGGTTTCGCGGGGCTTCGACGGGGGGATCGCGGCGACCCTCCGGGTGCCGTGGGTTGAGATCGGCGGCCCGCGCTGGGACGCGATAGCCGAGGATTTTCACGCCAAAGTGGGGCTTGGAGACATGGCGCGCGACCTGTTTCCGCACGGGCAGTCCACAGTGTACGTGCGCGGGCACCGCGCGGCGGTCGAACGTCTCTCAGGCCTCGAGGGGTCGGGGATCGGGGACGTGAGCTTTTCCGTGACGGGGCCACTCGGGCGTTGGCTGGGAGCCGAGCACCGCTGGGCGGTCGCGGTGGAGGCACCCACCGGCGAGGCGGGCACGCTGCGCGGGAGCGGGGGGTGGGACAAAGGCGTGCGTTGGTTCGGCACCTGGGGTCAGGGCGCTTCCCAGTTCCGGGCCGGCATCGGGTACAGCTGGCTCGACCCCACTGGGAGCTGGCTCGGCGTCAAGCGTGACAACATCTGGGGCGCGCTCCTCGAGGCTCGCGCGCCGCTCGGGAGGAGGCTCACCCTGCGCGGGTCCGCGAGGTTCGACAGCTCGCCGCTCGCGGGCTTCACCGAATCGGACATAGGGATGAGATCGTTCTACTGGACCGTCGGGATGCTCGCGCCGATTGCCGGTGGAAGCTGGGTGGCGTTCGACCTCGGGGAGAACTACGGGAGCAACGCAGAGGTCCCCGACTTCAGCCTGCACCTTCAGCTTGGCTTGAGGTTTCCGCCCTCCCGCTGACGAACCACCCCCAGCGGCGTTCAGCCACCGACACGGTGGACGCGCATCAGGTTGGTGAGCGTTTGCGCGACCACCGGTGCGCCGTGCGTGACCACGATGAGATCGCCGGACCTCGCCAGCCCGTGATGGAGCGCCGACCGTTCGGCGAGGCGCACCACCTCCTCGTGATCGTCCGGCTGCTCCCCGGCGACCCGCGGATCGACGCCCCAGACGAGGGAGAGCGCCCGCGCCACCTCGAGCCGCGGGGTGAGCGCCAGGATCGGCGTCGCCGGGCGGTGACGCGCCACCAGCCGCGCCGTCCGCCCGGTCTGGGTGAAGCACACGATGGCGGCAGCACGCAGGTGGTCGCCGGCGGCCGCAGCGGCCTCCGCCACCGCATCGGCGACGGGGTCACGGGTCTCGGGCCGACACGGCGCAGCCGCCCAGACGGCCCGGAACTCTTCGTGCCTCTCGGCTTCGTCAATGATGCGGGAGCAAGCGCCCACCACCAGGGCTGGGTGGTCCCCGACGGCGGTCTCGGCGCTAAGCATCACCGCATCGGAGCCGTCGTAGACGGCGTTGGCAACGTCGGCGGCCTCGGCCCGCGTAGGCCGGGGTTCGTGGATCATGCTCTCCAGCATCTCGGTGGCGGTGATGGCGGGCACACCAGCACCATGAGCCGCTCTCAGGATCTCCTTTTGCAGCACCGGGACCTTCTCGGGCGCGGTCTCGGCACCCAGGTCCCCGCGCGCGACCATCACCGCGTCGGCGGCCTCGAGGATGGCGCACAGCATCTCCGGCGCCACCGCCTGCGCCTTCTCGAGCTTTGCGATGATCGGCACGACGCGCCCCAGGTCTCTCATCCGCTGGCGGAGCTCGACGACGTCCTGAGCGCGGCGCACGAACGACAACGAAAAGGC
The DNA here is from genome assembly GCA_001766905.1 of Acidobacteria bacterium RBG_13_68_16. GTDB lineage: Bacteria > Acidobacteriota > Thermoanaerobaculia > Thermoanaerobaculales > Thermoanaerobaculaceae > RBG-13-68-16. The sequence goes on along the minus strand of MEKI01000003.1, from coordinate 10,706 downwards.
GTCCACTCCGGCACCCAGCGCCGCTTCCAGGCAGCGGTGGTCGTGCTGGGTGAGTGAGGGCAGGGAAGTCTCAACGTCGGGGAGGTTGACCCCCATGCCACCCGCAACGTCGCCTCCACGGACGACCTCGGCGGTCACGACGCCGTCGCCGACGGAAACCACCCGCAACACCACCTTGCCGTCGTGGATGAGGACGCGCGAGCCCACCGGGCACTCGCTCGCCGGGTCCATCCCCTCGACGCGGATCTGAGCCGCGCTCTCCGGCCCGCCCACCGTCGCCCGTGAATCGTCGCTCAGCACGACGAGGACAAACTTCTTCGCGATCCGCAGCTTCGGGCCGGCAAGGTCCACAAACACGCCGAGGGGGCGCCCGGCGGCGTCCTCCGCACCGCGCGCAAGGTCAACCAGCGGTCGAATGCCCTCGGGCTTCAGGTGGGCGGCGTTCAGGCGGAACACGTTGACGCCCGCCTCCGCCAGCGCCCGCACGGCCTCCTGGCTGGCGGACGCCGGACCCAGCGTGGCCACGATCTTGACCCGCCGCGACGATTCGCCCCTCGTGGTCATGGCGCCTCCCGAGGCCCGCTGCCGCCCCTGGCCGCGTTCCAACCTACCACACGGCCAGGCCCGGGACGACGGTCGCGGTTCGACTGCACGGGTGCGAGCCGCCGTGCGCAGAGGCTATACTGCGGGACCGTGTTTGAGGGACGCCGCCCCCGTGGCGCTGATTCAACGGAATACGACTCTCACGAGGCTCGTTCGAGGTGACGATGCTGCGTCGGCTCCGATTGGTGCTCCCGGTTCGCACGGCCCTGTGCCTCGCGGCGCTGCTGTCCGTTACCGGGTCTATCGGCCTGCATGCCGAGCCCAGCTCGGCCCAGGGGCCGCACAGCCTCGCGGCGTTCGGTGCGGCAGCTCCGGCTCGGGCCCGCTCCTTCACGCACACCTGCCTGATCTGCACCCTGTGCGGCTCGGTCTTCCCGTCCTCTGCCTCGTTCGTTGTTCAGGGAACCGTGCCCAGCGTCTCTGGCCTGTTCATCGGTCAGGAAACCCGCGCCGAATCCCCCGTGGCTCCGTGCCACGACGGGCGCGCCCCGCCAACGGTCCTCTAGGCGAATCGTTCTCACGTTTTACGTGGCCCCGCGGAATCGGGGCGATGGTGCACAACGCGCTTTCAGAGGGGGGACCTTGAGATTCTCAATGGACTTCGTCCATCTCTTAGTGATTCCCATACTGGTGGGCACGGTCGCCACTGCCCAGGAGGCGCCGGTGCCCCAGCCAACACCCGCCCCGACGCCGGCGCCAGCTGCACCCGCGCAGACCTCGAACTACTTCAACCCCTCGATCTCGGTGATAGGCAACTTCCTGGCGGTCGGCGGCACAAACGAGATCGAGAACCTGCCGAGCGCGAGCCTGCGGGAGTCGGAACTCGGGTTCCAGGCAATCGTGGACCCATACGCGAGAGCGGACTTCTTCATCTCGTTCTCCGAGGAGGGAGCCAACGTCGAGGAGGGGTACCTGACGTTCACATCGTTGCCGTGGGACCTGCTCATCAAGGTCGGCCGCATGCGCACCGCTTTCGGCAAGATCAACACGCTGCACGTGCACGTGTGGCCGTGGCCGGACGCACCCTTGCCGATCGTCAACCTGCTCGGGGGCGAGGAAGGCTGGTCGGGGGACGGCGTGCTCGTCGCCAAGCTGATCCCACTCGGCGATACCTTCTCCGAGGCGACACTGCAGGTCTTTCGCGGCGAGTCGGAGGGACTGTTCACGGCGGCCAAGCGCTCCGACCTTGCGTTCAACGGCCACTACCGAGTGTTTCGCGACCTCTCCGACTCCACCAACCTGGACCTGGGCCTCTCCTACGGCTTCGGGCCCAACGGAACCTTGCCCGATGCCACCACGCGCCTGTCGGCGCTCGACGCGACGTTCCGGTGGAAGCGGCTGCGGACCGGGCTCTACCGTCAGGTTGTACTGCGCGGAGAGTTTTTCCGCAGCAGTCGTGACCAGGCGGGAGGCACCGAAAGTGCGACCGGCTGGTTTGCTGGAGCTGACTACCAGTTCGCGCGGCGGTGGTGGGTGGGGGTGAGGGGCGAGGCCGCGGAGCACGCCGACGACGCGGCGATCCTGGACACCGGGCTGGCGGCGACCCTCACGTTCTTGCCCAGCGAGTTCTCCCAGCTCCGCAGCGAGCTCCGGCGCCGCCGCTACGCCGGGTCGTACAAGGCGAACGAGATCCTCTTCCAGGTGCAGTTTGCGATCGGCGCCCACGGCGCCCACCCGTTCTGAGGTGATCCGATGAAAACCACACGTTTTCTCCTCGGCGCTGTCATCTTTGCGGGGCTTGCCATTCCGGCACAGGCGAAGCTCCGCGTCGTGACCTCGCTCCAGGACTTCGCATCGATCGCGGAGGCAATCGGCGGCGACCGGGTCGAGACGTTCGCGCTCGCGAAGGGCTACCAGGATCCCCACTTCGTGGACGCCAAGCCGTCCTTCATCCTCAAGCTGTCGCGCGCGGACCTCCTGATCGTGGCGGGGCTGGAGCTCGAGATCGGCTACCTTCCTCCGCTGATCGACCAGAGCCGTAACGGGAGGATCCACCCTGGCAGCCCGGGGTACCTGGATGCCTCGATCGGGTGCAACGTTCTCCAACGGCCGACGCAGGCCGTGACCCGGGCAATGGGTGATGTGCATCCGTACGGGAACCCGCACTACTGGACCGACCCCGAGAACGGGCGGATCGTGGCCCGCGCGATCGCAGGAAGGCTCGGCGAGCTCGACCCGGAGGGGAAGGCGGCCTACGAGGCGAACCTCTCGACGTTCGAGGCGAGGCTCACGGAGAAGGAGAGGGAGTGGCAGGCCAAAATGGCCCCTTTCGCGGGCACGAGAATCGTGACCTTTCACGAGTCCTGGCCGAACCTCGCCAGGTACTTCAAGCTCGACATCGTGGGGACCGTAGAGCCCAAGCCCGGCATCCCGCCCTCGCCATCGCACACGCTCGAGATCATCAACCTCATTACTGCCCAGAAGGTTCCGGTGATTCTGGTCGAGCCGTACTTCGATACCAAGACACCCAGGTACATCGGAAATAAGACGGGGGCGGTCGTGCTCACCTTTTACCCATCGGTCGGTGGCATCCCCGAGATCAAGGACTACATCGGACTCTTCGACTACGACGTGAACGCCTTCGTCAACGCCATGAGGGGGAAAGAATGACCGCCTTCCAGATCCTCCTGCCGGCCTTCGTGGCCAGCCTCATCCTCACCGGCATCCACGCCTACCTCGGCGTCCACGTCGTCGAGCGTGGGGTGATCTTCGTGGACCTTTCGCTCGCGCAAATCGCCGCCCTGGGGCTCACGGTGGCCTACCTCGTCGGCTACGACGTGCACACCTCCGTGTCGGCGTACCTGTTCTCGCTCGGATTCACGTTCGTCGGCGCGGCGATCTTCGCGTTCACCCGCGCACACCGCAAGACGAGGATCCCCCAGGAGGCGATCATCGGCATCGTCTACGCCGTATCCGCCGCGGTCGCGATACTAGTGATGTCGAAGGCGACCCAGGAAACAGAGCACCTCAAGGAGATGCTGGTCGGGAACATCCTCTCCGTGGGCTGGAACGAGGTGGGCGAGACGGCGGTCCTCTACGCGCTCATCGGGGCGTTCCACTTCGTCTTCCGCAAGCGGTTCCTGCTGATCTCGATGAACGAGGCGGAGGCGCAGCGCCAGGGCCTCAACGTCCGGCTCTGGGACCTGCTCTTCTACATGTCGTTCGGCTTCGTGGTGACATCCTCGGTCGCGATCGCGGGGGTACTGCTAGTCTTTTGCTTCCTCATCGTGCCCTCGGTTGCCGCGATGCTCTTCACCGAGCGCCTGGGTCTGCGGTTGGCGATCGGGTGGGGGATGGGTGCGCTCGTCTCCGCCGCCGGGGTTGCCCTGTCGTTCCTGCTGGACCTTCCGACCGGGGCCACGATCGTCGCGACGTTCGGCGCGGCCCTCCTGCTGGTCGCGGCCTATCGCGTGGTGGCGCACAGGAACGCTTTGGCGTAGCTGAGACCTGTCCCACGAACGCCGCTTCAAGCAACGCGGAGGTCGCAGAAAAAAGGAAGCCACCTGGGCTTTCACCCCGATGGCTGAAGAGTTCCTATTACTGCCCGCCTGACCTCGGAGGGGAAGCTGACCCTACCTCCGGAGGTCATCGGTGGTGCGGTCACCCGCACGCGCCGACGAAACACACCAGCTGGACAGCAAAGAAAAACCCGCGACGCGCGGGCTTACTTCTTCTTCTTTGCAGCCTTCTTGGCGGTCTTCTTCTTGGCGGGTTTCTTTGCTGTCTTTTTCTTCGCTGTCTTCTTCTTCATGTCGCTCCTCCTTGACTTGATTATACACACTTAGAGCGCTTGTCAAGCCCCCACCCCTCGCGCGATGTCGATCGTCAAATTTTCGCGTCGCGAGTCGCGCTCGAGATGCGTCGTGGTGTCGAGTGTTCGAGAATTCTCGGCGGTCCGAAGACACGCGTGCGAGTGCTGACATCTCACGATGCTCTTTGCTCATCTCGTGCAACGTCGACGACCAGACGCGACTCGAGGTCGGGGCGAGCGTTGAGCGCGAGCGACGCGTGGCGGGAGCGTGTGGGGGGGTCGTATCGCTCGGGCGGGGGCAAAAGACGCACGTGTCCCCGCACGGTCACCCTCACCCGCCATTGAACGCCCCCATGAGGCTGATGTACGGCTCTCGTCGGCGGAGGGCCGGGGTCAGAACCTCTCGAGGGCTCATGCGTAAACAGGGGGGAGGTGGGCGATGGCTGCGAGCGTTCAGAGGTGTCACCGTTGCCAGCGCGAGGTCCCGGCGGGGGCGAGGTTCTGTCCGGTGTGCGGTGCGCGAGTCGCCGGTGCGCCGCGTGTGCTGCGCCGGCGGCGCGAGGGCGAGAAGTTCGCCGGTGTGTGCGGGGGCCTTGCCGAGTACTTTGACCTGGACCCCACCCTCGTCCGTGTCGTCTGCCTCGTCGCCACGTTCTTCACCGGCGTCGTTCCTGGGATCATCCTGTATGTGATCCTGGCCCTCGTGGTCCCCGCCGACTGAGGGTGGTCGCCGGCCCGTAGACGTGGCCCGGTGGGGCGCGGGTGGTCTGAGGCCCGCCTCCATTTCCGGGAGCAGACCCCCGGCCGATCCCAGTGGCCGCCGCTGCGATTCCTTGACGGTTCGGAGGCGCGTATTGTGCGGCCATGACCCTTGACCCCATCCTCGCTCCCCACCGTTCGATCCGGGTCTTCCGGCCCGAGCCGCTGGCCGATGGGATGACCGAGCGCCTGGTCGCGGATGCGCAGCGCGCGCCCTCGGACGCCACCGGTCAGATGTACAGCTTCGTGCGAATCCGCGACCGGGCCCTGCGGCGCCGGGTTTCCGAACTCTCGGGCGACCAGCGCCATATTGTCGAGGCCCCTGAGTTTCTCATCGTGTGCGCGGATATCCGCCGGCTCACGCGCGTCCTCGAGCACCGGGACCAAGTGCCGGGTCGCTTCCCCGCCACCGGCCTCCACTTTGCCACCGTGGACGCGACGCTCGCCGCCCAACGCCTGGTCGACGCTGCGGAGGCGGTCGGGCTGGGCACCGTGTGCATAGGCGGGATCCTGACCGGAATCGAAGCCCTGGTGGAACTGCTGGCGCTCCCGGCTGGCGTGATGCCGCTCTTCGGCGTGTGCATCGGGTGGCCGGGGGAGGAGCCGGTCGAGAGGCCGCGGGTTGCGATGGCGTCGGTCCTGCACGCCGACCGGTATCGAGATCAGGACGCGGAGGCGATCGAGCGGGATCTCAATGCCATGGCCTCGACGACCCGAAGCGGGGACTGGGCCCGGGTCCTTGCACGGTACTTCGGAGCCGGCGGCATCATGGAGCAGCGCGAGGCCGGGCTGCGCCGAACCCTTGAGCACCAGGGCTTCGCCTGGACTCGGGAAGGTTAGCCTCGAGAGGCAACAGTAAGGATCGGCAAGACCGCCTCCCCGAGCGTTGTCTACCTGGTTCCGGCTTCCCTTTGCCCTTTCACCCTTATACTCCCAGCGTGGCGCAGCCACTCCTGCTTCTGAGCAACGACGACGGCTATCACTCCGAGGGGATCCACCTGCTGGCGGACGCCCTCGAGAGCCTGGGGGAGGTGTGGGTGGTGGCTCCAGACCGGGAAAGCTCGGCGGTCTCCCACGCCCTCACGCTCTCGCGTCCGTTGCGCCTCGGCCAGATCACCGAGCGCCACTTCACCGTGGACGGGACGCCCACCGACTGCGTCACCCTCGGGGTCGGCCAGGTGCTGAAGGGACGAGCGCCGGACCTGGTGGTCTCTGGGATCAACTTCGGCGCCAACATGGGGGACGACGTGCATTACTCCGGCACGGTCTCGGCCGCCTTCGAGGCCGCAATCCTCGGGGTCCCGGCCATCGCGGTCTCCCAGGTTGTCGGAAAGGAGTTCTCGTACGTGCACGCGGGCCGCTTTGCCCGCCTGATTGCGAGCCGCGTGCTCGAGCGTGGCCTACCGGCCGGAACCCTGCTCAACGTCAACGTCCCCCCCCGGACCCCGAGAGGCGTGCGCTTCACCAGGCTGGGCAAGCGCGTCTACACGGAGGGCGTGATCGAGGACACGGACCCGCGGGGGCGCAAGTGCTACTGGATAGGAGGAGGGGCCCCGGTGTGGGAAGACATCCCGGGCACCGACTTCGCCGCCGTCGGCGCGGGGTTCATCTCGGTTACGCCGCTTCAGCTCGACATGACCGACCGCGACCAGCTGGCACGTCTCACGGAGGAGGCCGCCGGCTGGGGCCTGGAGGGTGCCTGAGTGAATGCGGCTGTCCCCGTCCGCCGCAAGGTCCTGATCGAGTACCTGCGGGAGATCGGCATACGTGACGAGAGGGTGCTTGCGGCTATCGCCGCGGTCCCGCGCGAGATCTTCGTGCCGGCGTCTTTTCGCCACCAGGCGTACGAGGACTACCCGCTCGAGATCGGGGAGGGGCAGACGATCTCGCAGCCGTCGGTGGTGGCTCGCATCACCGAGCTCGCCGCGGTGGACAGCCGCGATCGTGTTCTGGAGATCGGTGCAGGCTCCGGCTACCAGGCCGCGGTTCTCGCGCAGCTGGCGCGTTTCGTGTTCACCTTGGAGCGCCTCCCGCGCCTCGCCGAGGCGGCCCGCGCGCGGCTATCCGAGCTGGGCTACGACAACGTGTCGGTCCAGGTGATGGACGGCTCGCTCGGCTGGCGGGCGCGGGCGCCGTTCGAGGTGATCATCGTCAGCGCGGCGGCACCCTCGATCCCGAGGGCGCTCACCGAGCAGCTCACCGAGGGCGGGCGCCTGGTGGTGCCCATCGGGGAGCGTCGCCGCCAGCAACTGGTGCGTGTCGTGCGGCACGGCGACGGGTTCGAGGAGTCGAGCCACGGCCCAGCCACGTTCGTTCCGCTCGTTGGCAGGGACGGTTTCCAGGGGCAGCCATGACCGACCGGTCGGACGGCGTGGACACCCTTTCCAGGTGTTTCATCGTCAACGGCCGGGTCCAGGGCGTTGGGTTCCGCTACTTCGTGGTGCGGGAGGCCCAGTCCCTCGGGCTGGCCGGATGGGTGCGCAACCTCCCGGACGGGAGGGTCGAGGTTCTGGCCAGCGGCGCGCCGGATATCGTGAACGCTTTCGAGGGGCGGCTCTGGGCTGGGCCGCCCCACGCCAGGGTGACCTCGGTCGAGACCCGGGAGGCCGAGACGCCCACGTACGCTGAGTTCCGCGTCCTGCCGACTCCCTGGTAACGTCACGGCACGTGAGCAAAAAGAACCCCGGCGTGCCGCATGCCGGGGTTGTGATTTCACCGCCCCGGGATTAGCATCCCCCACGCGGGGCTGTAGCTCAGTTTGGATAGAGCAGCGGTTTCCTAAACCGCGTGTCGGAGGTTCGAGTCCTCTCAGCCCCGCCATCGGGCTTCCGCTGGCCGCCCTGCTTCGGACTCGTGGCCGCCCCCCAAGACACTCCCACCCGCGGCCGGCGAGTCCTCTGGGCCCCCGCCACCCTCAGGGGTCATGGGCGTATGCGGGCGCCTGGGCGCGGCCGCTGATCTCGCCTGAAACGGCCAGTTCCTTGGTGCGCGAGATGCAGTCGGGGCAAACGACGCGCACGGGCTCGAGCTTGTTGTCCACCACCTCGCCCTCGACGAACATCCCCGTGCGCGAGCGCAGGCAACTGTCGCAGGTTCCCTCGAGGCTCGCGTCGAACTTCCAGACGGGTCCGGCCATGGAAACCCTCGCCTCCTGACGTTTCGGCTCAACGCGTCTAGAACGGGATGTCTTCCTCGCCCTCGGGCGGGAACTCGGGTGCCTCGCCGCCGCCCGGCGCCCCGGGTGCACCCGGCTCACCCGTGCCGGGTTTCGGTCCGAGGAGCTGGATTGTCTGGGCCCGCAGTTCGGTGAAGTAGCGGCGGTTGCCCTTCTCGTCATCGTACGTGCGGGTGCGGAGCGACCCCTCGACGTAAACCTGGCGGCCTTTGGTCAGGTAGCTCCCGCAGAACTCCGCGAGCTTGCCCCAGGCCACGATGTTGTGCCACTCCGTGTGCTCCTGGCGTTGCCCGTTCTTGTCCTTCCACACCTCGTTGGTGGCGACTGAGAACTTCGCCACTGTGGCGCCGCCGGGGGTGTGCCTCACCTCCACGTCGCGGCCAAGGTTTCCGACAACAATCACTTTGTTGACGCTCATCGCTCGCCTCCCGGCGTGGACGGTGCCCGAGGGTAACAGATCACAGGAAGAAAGACGAGGGGGCGGATCCGGCCGCGCCTAGGGCCGGTGGATCGCGGACAGAATCCCGAAGATCAGGCCCCAGTAGACAACCCCCTCGCCGATGCGCCCAATCTTCTCCTGGGGCGTGAGCTCGTGCCAGTCGGAGGCGAACGGGCCGGAGAGCACCAACCTGAGGTCGGCGCCGGGCATGGGAATGAGTCGGCTCGTGGCGGTCAGGGGCAGCGGCCCCCAGCGCATCTGCGAGGCCTGTTCCCGGGCCATCCCGAAGGCGAGCCGGATCATTGGGTCGTCCCACATCGCCCGCCGCAACCCGAGGTCGAACTCGGCATGGCCCCGTTCTTCCCGCAGCTCGACCAGCTCTTTCAGATTCAGCTTGAAGGGGCGCGTTGCCGCGGGCGGGGAGGTCTCGGGTGTGCGGACGGCGGCCGGCTCGTCGGCGGCCGGCGCGGCCGCGGCAAGGAGGAGCAAACCCACTGTGGCGAAACCGGCCCGCACGATCGCCCCCGTTCACCTTCCACCCATAGTCTAGGTCCTCAACGTCCCGGGCGCACGCCTCCCGGGGCGGCCGATCACGCGCGACGAGGTTGGGTGGAGCGACGCGGTTTGCTACAGTGCCGCCGATGTCGACGAAGGAGCGGCTGGTGACCGCCACCGGCGGGATGGCTGCGGTGACGCTCGCGAGCCGGATCTCCGGGCTTGTCCGCGACAAGGTCGTAGCCTTCCTCATGGGTGCCGGGACGGTTGCCGATGCGTTTTACACCGGTTTCCGCATTCCGAACATGTTTCGTCAGCTCCTGGCCGAGGGCGCACTGCAGGCGGCCTTCATCCCGACCCTCGCGGAGCTGAGGGCCGCGGGGGAGGAAACCCGGGCACGTGCCTTCGTGCGGGCGATGACCTCGCTGCTCCTGGTGATGCTGCCCGTCATAGTCGCCCTCGGCATCTTTGCGGCGCCCTGGCTCGTTCACCTGTTCGCGGCCAAGTTCGCCTCGGACCCTCCCAAGTTCGACCTGACCGTGAGCCTCACCAGGCTGATGTTCCCGTACCTGGGGTTGATCTCGCTGGCGGCGCTCGCCCAGGGCGTCCTCAACGCCTCTGACAGGTTCCTGCTGCCCGCCGCGACCCCCATCGGCCTCAACCTCTGCATCGTGGCCGGGACCGTTACCGCCGTGACTGTGACCGGTGGGAGGCCGGAGTGGATGGCGATCGGCGTACTGGCCGGTGGTTTCACTCAGTTTGGAATGCAGTGGGTTGGGTGCGGGCGCGTCGGGCTGTCGATGGTGCCGGGACGGGGAGCGTTCACAAACCCCGACGTCAGACGGGTGCTGGTGAAGATGGCGCCCACCGTGACCACTCTCGGAATCTACCCGCTCACGTTGATGCTCGCGAACCGCTTCGCCGCCAGCGTGGGTGACGGTGCGGTGACCTGCGTGTACAACGCCTCGCGCGCCAACGAGCTGGTCTACGGCGTGGTGATCGTGCAGCTCACGACCGCCGTGCTCCCGATGCTGGCGGCGGAGCGACAGACGAGCGAGCTGGCGGCCCGCGACACGCTGGCCTTCGCCCTGCGCCTACTTTCCGTGGTCGCGATCCCCAGCACGGTGTTCAGCGCAGTGCTGGCCACGCCAATGATCGGGGCGCTGTTCGGGGGCGGGAGGTACACCCTCACCGACGTGAGGACGGCCGCAGCGGCGCTGCTCGTCTACTCCCTGGGGATGCCGTTCCTCGGCGTGACCAAGCTCCTCGCCAGCGCGTCGTTCGCGTGGAACGACACCCGCTCCCCCGTGATCGCTTCGGCGGTCAACCTCGGGGTGTTCTTCGTCCTCGGGCTGCTCCTCACGTCCCCGTTCGGGGTGCGAGGCGTAGCCGGCGCGTCGGTGGGGGGGCAAGTCGCAAACGCGCTGATCCTGCTCTGGCTGGACGGGCCGCAAACGCGCTGATCCTGCTCTGGCTGGACGGGC
>MEKI01000002.1:35580-45302 GCA_001766905.1 Acidobacteria bacterium RBG_13_68_16 | reverse complement strand
TCCTCTACAAGAAGGTCGAGAAGGACAAGCTCACCGAGGCGTGGCGGGAGGGGTTCGCGAACAACTCCGCGGCCGCGTTGCCGGTCCTCAAGGCGCGTCTCGACGAGTTCTGCGCCCTGTGGCCCGACATGGCGAGCGGCGAGCGGGCGGTGATCACGTACACCCCCGGCACCGGCACGAGACTGGAGCTAAACGGCAAGGAGGTCGGCGTGATCCCGGGTAAGGACTTCGCCGACGCGTTGTTCGCCGTCTGGCTCGGGTCCAAGCCCGCGGACACCGGTCTGAAGGAAGGCATCCTCGGCAAGTAGGGACCCGCTCGGCGGCCGAGGCGCTCGCCGGCCCGCGAGGCTCACGCCTTCTTCTTGAACTGCTCCTTCGGAGCCTTGCACTTTGGGCAGGCGGCGGGACGACACCGGCCCTCCACGACCGTCTTGCACTTTGCGCACACCCATTTCGGCATCGTTGTTCCCTCCCTGATGACCGTCGCAGCCGGCCTTCAAGGGAGGATATGCGGCGCACGGGTACACTGCAACCGTGGCGTGGGCGCTTGGCACCCTCGGTGCATTGATCCTGTACCAGCTCTTCGTGCTTGTGCTGACCACCGTGTTGTGGCGCAATCCCAGGGTTCCTTCAAGGCGGACGCCAGAGAGCCTGGGCGTCCCGTTCTCGGAGCTGCGCTTCCCGACCGCCAACGGGCGGACGCTGCACGGGTGGTGGATCCCCTGCGATGAGACGCGGCGGCCAGTAGTGATCTTGGTCCACGGGTGGGGGCGCAACGCCGAGCGGATGCTGCCGTACATCGCCATCCTCCGCCCGATGGGGTACCACCTCCTGGCGTTCGACGCCCGTCACCACGGCGCCTCGGATCGGGACGGTCACGCTTCGATGAAAAAGTTCTCCGAGGACATCCGAGCGGCACTCGACGTGCTCGCGGTTCGGCCCGAGGTGGACGTCGAGCGCGTCGGCGTTCTCGGCCTTTCCGTTGGCGGTGGCGCCGCCATCCACGCCGCGGCCCACGATGCGCGGCTGCGCGCTGTTGTGACCGTGGGCGCCTTCGCCCACCCGGGCGAGGCCATGCTCGAGATGGGCTTCGGCAGGATCTGGCTGGCGCCGGCCATGCCCTTGGCATTCCGATTCATGGAGTGGCGAGTCGGTGCGAGGTTCGACGACCTCGCCCCCGAGCGGCAGATCGCCCGCCTGTCGGGGCGGGTGCTGCTCATCCACGGCGAGCGGGACACCGTGGTGCCGGCGAGCAACGCCCACCGTCTGGCCCGCGCGGCGCCGGGCCACACCGACCTCTGGCTGCTGCCGGGCCGGGGACACTCCGACGTGCACCTCGAGCCCACCTTGCCGGCACGCCTGGAGAATTTCCTCGCGTCCTCGCTGGCGTAACAGGAACCGTCCCTGCGGCCGCGGAGCCGCGAGGGCTGATGTTCACCAGGACGAGGAGCTACGAGCAGCCCTGGACGGTTCCGCAGTTGCCGCACTTGTAGCAGGAACCGCTGCGCACCATCATCATGCCGCAGGTCGGGCACGGCGGCGCGTCCGCCTGGTTGACGAACAGCTGAGCCCCTTCCGAGAGCTCGAGCCCTGGCAGCGAGGGCTGCCGGGGCGCTGGCTGCGCCGGCGTCCTGCTCTCGTCGCTGGGTAGCGGCTGAACGCCGACTGCCGCCTGCTCCTCCGGAGGGAGGAACTTCGCAGCCAGCCAGCGGAAGATGTAGTCGATGATCGACTTCGCATAGGGAATCTGGGGGTTGTTCGTCCACCCGGCCGGCTCGAAGCGCACGTGCGAGAACTTGTTGACCAGGAACTCCAGCGGTACGCCGTACTGCAACGTCAGCGAGATTGCCGTGGCAAAGGCGTCCATCACGCCCGACAGCGTCGAGCCTTCCTTGGCCATCGTGATGAACAGCTCGCCCGGCTTCCCGTCCTCGTAGAGCCCGACGGTGACGTACCCCTCTTGCCCCTCGACCGAGAACTTGTGGGTCATCGCCACCCGTTCGTCGGGAAGCTTGCGCCGCACCGGCTGGAACGCCGCCACCCCGGTCTCGCCCGCGGCGGCAAGCGGCTGCGAGCCCTTGCAGTTGTCCCTGTAGACCGCCACTGCCTTGAGGCCTAGCTTCCACGCCTCGATGTAGAGCTTCTCGATCTCCTCCGGGGTCGTGTCCTCCGGGACGTTGACGGTCTTGGAGATCGCCCCGGAGAGGAACGGCTGCACGGTGCCCATCATCCGGAGATGCCCGAGCGCGGAGATGAAGCGGGTGCCCGAGATCGCCTTGAAGGCGCAGTCGAAAACCGGGAGGTGTTCGTCCTTGAGCCCCGGGGCGCCCTCGATCGTGCCGGTGGACTCCAGATACTTAAGGATTACGGTGCGGCTCTCCTCGTCGTAGCCAAGCTTGGCAAGGGCCCGCGGCACCGTCTGGTTGACGATCTTCAGCGTCCCGCCGCCGACCAGGCGCTTGACCTTCACGAGCGCGAGGTCCGGCTCGATGCCGGTCGTGTCGCAGTCCATCATGAAACCGATAGTTCCCGTCGGTGCCAGCACCGTGACCTGCGAATTGCGGTAGCCGAACTGCCTGCCGTGGTCGAGCGCCGTGTCCCACGAGTCGGTGGCCGCGCGTCGCAGCTCAAGCGGCACGCCGCGCGTTGGAACGCGGTGCGCCGCGTCGCGGTGCATCGCGATCACCTCGAGCATCGGCTCACGGTTGACCGCGTACCCGGGGAATGGCCCGAGTGCCTCGGCGATGCGCGCCGACTGAAGGTAGGCTTCCCCGCACATCAGCGAGGTGATGGCGGCCGTGTACGCCCGCCCCTCCGGCGAGTCGTAGGGGATGCCCTCGGCCATGAGAAGTGCGCCCAAGTTTGCATAGCCGAGCCCGAGCGGACGGTAGTCGTGCGAGTTCGCCGCAATCCTAGGCGTTGGGTAGCTGCTGAAGTCGACCAGAATCTCCTGCGCCAGGATCGTGACGTCGACCGCGTGCCGCAGGGCCTCGGCGAGGAAGTTCCCCTTCTCGTCCACGAACCGCATGAGGTTCAACGACGCCAGGTTGCACGCGGAGTCGTCGAGGAACATGTACTCCGAGCAGGGGTTTGAGGCGTTGATTCGACCGCTGTTCTTGCAGGTGTGCCAGCGGTTGACGGTGGTGTCGTACTGCAGCCCCGGGTCGCCGCAAATCCATGCCGCCTCGGCAATCATGCGCATCAGCTCGCGCGCCCGGTATCGCCCCATCACGTCTCCCGTGGTGACCGCACGGGTTTCCCACCACCCGTCATCCTCCAGAGCACGCATGAACTCGTCGGTTACCCGCACCGAGTGGTTCGCGTTCTGGTACTGGATCGAGTCGTAGGCGCCGCCTTCCTGGTCGAAGCTGGCCGGGTAGCCCGCCGAGATCAGGGCGTGTGCCTTCTTCTCCTCCTGCGCCTTACACCGGATGAACTGGGCAACGTCCGGGTGGTCGATGTTCAGAATCACCATTTTCGCGGCGCGCCGGGTCTTGCCACCGGATTTGATCACACCGGCAAACGAGTCGAACCCCCGCATGAAGGAAACCGGCCCGGAGGCTGTGCCTCCGCCCGCGAGCGCTTCGCGCGAGGACCGCAGGACGGAGAGGTTGGAGCCGGTCCCAGAGCCGTACTTGAACAACATCCCCTCGGTCTTCGCGAGGTCGAGGATCGAGTCCATCGAGTCCCGCACCGAGTTGATGAAGCAGGCGGAGCACTGGGGGCGGGCCTCGATCCCGACGTTGAACCAGACCGGTGAATTGAAGGAGACCGCCTGGTGCAGAATCAGGTGGCAGAGCTCGTGCTCGAACGCACGCTCCGAGTCGGCGTCGGCGAAGTACCCTCCGGCACGCCCCCACTCCACGATGGTTCCAACCACGCGGGAGATCAGCTGCCGTACCGATCCCTCTCGTTCCGGGGTGCCGAGGCCCCCGTGAAAGTACTTTTGCACGACGATGTTGGTTGCAGTCTGGGACCAGAACTCGGGAACCTCGACGTCGGTTTGCTCGAAGACCACCGCGCCGTCGCTGCCGGTGATGCGGGCGGTACGCAACTCCCACCGCACTAGGTCGAAGGGGTGGTGCTCCCCGTCAGTGAACACCCGCCGCACCGACACTCCCTGCGCGTTGGGGCGGCGAGCGGCGGCAACGGCCAACGTTGACGGTTCCGCAGACATCCCAGCTCCCCCTTCCCGAGTCCCTCAAGAGCTCAAGTGGTACTTGAACTTTTCGAATCGAATCTAGAGCGCACCACCCCGCTTGTCAAGGGGCGAACCGCAATATATGGGGTTCCCCTTGGATGCGAGCCCCAACATCTTGTACCAAGAAGCTTTTCCCAAATTATGGCATGAATCTTGCTGCACTGCGAACCGTTCTCAACACTATCGAGGCGATCGCTCGTACGCCCAAGCCCACGAGCGGGGGGACGGGAGTCTACCTCAACCGAACGCCGTCTGCGACCGCCCGTCAAGAACCCCAGGCGGGCCGTTGAGCGGATGTGGGACCCCACGCAATCAAGCGAGCGGGGATTCACTCCCCGTGAGCGTGGGGGGTTCGGGGGGTCCCGAGGCGACGGTGGTCAGGTGGAGTGTCGCCGAACCCCCCGCAATGTGATGTAGAGACAGCCAGGGCGCGGTCGCCCGCGCCCCGAGACGAACCGAGAGAGTCAGCGTCTACTTCGAAACCTTCTCCTTGAGCGTCTTGCCAACCTTGAAGGTGGGGTACTTGCGCGCAGGGATCGTGATCGCCTTACCGGTGGCGGGGTTGCGGCCCTGTCTGGCCGACCGCTTCCGCGACCCAAAGGTGCCGAAGCCCGGGATGCTGACCCTGTGCCCGGCGTCCAGCTCGACCGCGACGATGCCCTTCTTGGCGTTGAAGACGGCGTCCACCGCCTGGGAAGCCTTGGCCTGGGTGAGGCCCGTCTTCTTCGCGAGCTTGGTGATCAACTCGGTCTTGTTCATCTCTCCTCCTCCGCTGCCCGGTCTACTTTGCGACCTTCTCCTTGAGCGTCTTGCCAGCCTTGAAAGTTGCGTACTTACGCGCCGAGATTGTGATCGCCTTACCGGTGGCCGGGTTGCGGCCCTGCCTGGCCGACCGCTTCCGTGTCCCGAAGGTGCCGAACCCGGGGATGGTGACCTTGCGCCCGGCGTCCAGCTCCACCGCGACGATGCCCTTGTGTGCGTTGAAGATCGCGTCCACGACGTCCGCCGCCTTCGCGTGGGTGAGGCCGACCTTCTTCGCGAGTTTCACCGCCAGCTCTGACTTGTTCATTCCCCGTCCTCCTTTATGGGTCGGTTCGTACTGTATTATTCGGACCATGATTCGAGTTTGTCAAGGGCCCCACACGCTTTTTGCCGTCGCCCTCGCCGCTTGGCTCGGCGGGACCGCTGCAGGAGCGGCTACGCCGGCAGCAGAGCCTGCTCCCACGGGCATTCCCATCCACCTGGCCGCCTGGACTCCTCGCCCGTTTGCAGAGGTGGTTCTGGACGCCCCGGAGCTCGCCGCGAGTTTCCTGCTGTCGCCGGGGTGGTGGTCGACCGCCGGCAAGCCCACCTCCCTGCCCGACGCAGTCGCGCTCTCGAAGGCTCTCGCGGGTCAGCTCCACGCGCTGGTCGACAGCGGCGCCCTGCCGGCGGCGGAGGTGGTGATTGCCGCCACCGAGAGCGCGAACCTGGCGGCGGTGGCCCACGGAGACACGGTGCTGGTTCTGGTCCCCAAGACCGAGGGGGCCAGCGACGTGGAGATCGCCCGGAGCGCGGCGCCAGCGCTGCTTCTCGCGTCCGCAACGCCGCCGGCGCCGGACCCGCGCTGCGGCGAGCCGCTGCTCTTGATCGGGCACGCCGTCGCCGTGGCCGGCTCGTTGACGCTCGCCGCTCTCCCCCCCGAACTGCGTCCGGTGCGGGACTGGCTCGAGGTGAAGGACGCCGCGCCGGCCCTCGAGAGACTGGTCGGCGAGGCACTCGATCCCGACGCGCGCTGGCCGAGCCGCCGTGCGAGGTTGCTGCGCATGGCGCAGGTGGGCGGGTCAAGCCCGCCGCTGGCAGCGGCCGCGGCGCTGGTCGTGGAGGCGTTTGGGGACGCGCCCATGGCCCGGCGCAAACCCTTCGATCTCCTCGCCGCTTGGCAGAAGGGCAGCGGCAAAGGGTTCCCACCGATGCCGAGGACGCTGCGAAACGCCCTTGCCAAACCGCTCGAGGCCGGCATGCCCAAACCGACCGCGAAGCCCGACCTCGACGAGGTCACCTGGGGTGCGCTCACCCGCCGTCTTGGGGCCGAGCCCGTTCCTCTCGCGGAGGTCCCAGACGCCGCGCCTTTGCCCCTCAAGTTGCTCGCCGCCGCTCAACTCCGCGCCCGGGGCGGGACGGGGCTATGCGAATGGCTGACCGCGAACGCGCTCCCTCCGGTGCGCACCGGCTGCCGCAGCGAGGGGGAGGAAGGCGGGCTCGTGTTTGCGCGACCAAGCGCCGGCGGCTTCGAGGTTCTCTGGCGCTCTCTCACCGCGGAGGACGCCCTCCTCCTGAACTGGCCGCGTTGGGTGCTGTTTCCGCGGGTCATTCCGGCGCTCGCTGAGCTGTGGTTCATCGACGGGAAGGGCGTCTGGCGGGTGGCCCTCGACGCCCACGAGGCTCCCCAGTTGGCGGCCGGTGGCTCCTTCCGCCATCTCGCTGTATCTCCCGACGGGAACAGTCTCGCCGCCGCACGCTGGCCCTCCGGTCAGGTGGTGGTGATCCGATCGTCGGGGACGCGCGAACTGCGCCTCAATGGGGTCGGCGGCCTCGCCTTCCTCGACTCCGACGTGCTGCTGGCGAGCGACGGCACCCAACTGTCCCTGGCCTCGATCGACGGTGAGGTGCGCCCGAGCGTCTCGCCCTCCCCGTGCTGTCACTCGTTGGTGGTCACGCCTGGAGGTATCGCTGCGGGCGTGGCGGCGCCCTGCGAGCCGGGTGTGGTTCGGATCGTGCTCGCTGACCGCAGTTCCTCCTCGCTCCTTAGGCTCCCGGACGGACCACTGGGCCTGGTCGGGCTGCCAGCGGGCGGCCTGGTGCTGGGCACCGCGGATGGGTTGTGGTCGTGGCGCGGCGAAGGCGCACCGGAACGCATCGGAGCCGGGCTGACGCCGGGCCCAGGCTAGGTGGCCCCGGCCTCTACCAACTCCTCGTGGAGCTTGAGGTAGGAGGTGTACCTCCGCACGGAAAGGGTGCCCGATTCGACCGCGGCGCGCACCGTGCAGTCGACCTCGTTCGCGTGGGTGCAGTCGGCGAACGAGCACCCCGAAGCGGCGCGCTGGATGTCCGGGAAGCAGCCCTGGAGCCGAGAGGGCTCGAGGTCCCACAGGCCGAACTCACGCAACCCCGGTGTGTCCACGACGAACCCGGAACCCGGTAGCGGCAGGAGCTGCGCGGTCGTCGTGGTGTGGCGGCCCTTGCCAGTCGCTTCCGAGATCGAGCCCTCGCGGAGTCGATACCCCGGGTGGATGGCGTTCAGGAGCGCTGACTTTCCAACGCCCGAGGGTCCGCAGAACAGGGTCGTCCGGCCAGTCACCTTGCGCGTCAGGCAGCCCACCCCGCGTGCGGTGCGCGCCGACGCGAGGAGGATGTCGTACCCGGCATCCTGGTAGTCGCCGATCCAGGTGTCGACCCCCGCCGTTCCCTGGTCGACTTTGTTGAAGCAGATCACCGGCTGGATCCCCGCGTGGTGGCAGGCAACCAGGAGGCGGTCGAGCAGGCGGGGGTTGGGCTCCGGCGAATTCGCCGCCATCACCACGACGGCTTGATCGACGTTGGCTGCGATCACGCGCTGGCGCCGCTCGCCCGGTGACCGCCTGGTGAGCGTGGTGCGCCGCGCCCCGACCTCGGCCACCACCGCGTCGGGAACCTTACCGTCGAGCACGACCTGGTCGCCGACCACCAGGCGGCGATCCTCGATCTCCTCGTGCCAGCGGAGCCTGCGACGGAAGGGCACGATCAACGTCTGCTCCCCCACCTGCACCCGCACCAGAGGGCCATACACCGCGGTCACCACGCCGGCCGCGCGCTCCGTCACGTCGGGAAGTATAGCCCAGGCGCTTACGACGGGAGGGGGAACGGCAATTGGTACGCAAACGGTCCGCGCTGGATGACGAGCAGCAGAGAGGATCGCGTGTGCTCGCGCGCCACGATCCGATTGACCTCCCCGATGCTGCCCAGGCGCTTGCCGTTCAACTGCAAAACCACGTCGCCCGCGGTGAGACCCGCCTCGTCGGCGGGGCTGCCCTGCACCACCCGGTTGACGAGAAGGCGCTTGCCCCGCACCACGAGCTTGATCCCCACGTACCGCAGCAGTACCTGCTCGCCGATGTCCTCCGGGGGCCGGGTGGCCCGCACGTTGACCTCCCGGTTCTTGCCACTCTCTGCCACCAGGAGCGTGACGCGGTCCCCGGGTGCGAGTTGCGCGAGGAGCGTGGAGTAGTCGTCGCGACTCGCGAGGGCCTTGCCGCCGGCAGCCAGCAGCACCGCACCGCGACTCAGGCCAGCGGCCGCCGCCGGCGAGCCCGGGAGGACCTCCACGACCTCTACGCCTCCTCCCCTGCCGTACCGCCCCTCGCCCCGGCTCCGCACGAAAACTCCCAGCCAGGCGGCCTGCACCTGCCCGTAGCGCAGCAGGTCGTTCACGACCCTCCGTACTCGTTTGGCCGGGATCGCGAAGCCGATCCCCTGAGCGTCCCCGATGATGGCGGTGTTGATCCCGATCAGGCGCCCGTCGAGGTCCACCAACCCTCCGCCCGAGTTGCCGGGGTTGATCGACGCGTCGGTCTGCAGGAAGTCGGTGTATACCCTGCGGGTGCTGGGCGACGTGACGGTGCGGTCGCGTGCGGACAGCACCCCGACCGTGACTGTGCTCTCGAGCCCCAGCGGATTCCCGATCGCGATCACGGTTTCCCCGATCATCGAGTCGTCCTGCTCGGCCAGCGGGAGGTGCGGTCTGCCACGGGCCGACGCGCGCAGGAGTGCCAGGTCGGCGTCCGCGTCGGACCCGATGACCTCGGCCTCGTCCTCCTTGCCGTCGGCGTAGCGCACCTTGATCTCGGCCGCGCCCTCAATCACGTGCTCGTTGGTGACGATCAGCCCGTCCGGTGAGATCAGCACACCGCTGCCCAGCGACTGCGACATCACCCGCTCGCCGGGCGGAGCGAAATCTGGGAAGAGATCGTCGAAGATCGAACGCCGGCGCACCGTCACCACCTGCCTGGCGGTCAGGTTGACCACCGCGGGCCGCACCCGCTCCACGACCCGAACCACCGAGGTACGGCGAAGGCTTTGGGCCCCGGCAGGGGTCACCGCAAGCAGCACAACCAGAAAAAGGTGGCGGTACCTCACACGTCCCCCCCGGACCGCGTCGGCGGGCCGCGTATAGCCTACAACGTCGCGCCGTCGTGCCGGACCTTGATGCGGACTCCTCCCGGGGATCCTTGGATTGTGAAGGTGCAAGGCCTAGAATTGCGAGTGCGGCTCGGCCGGCGCCGGTGTTTGAGACGAAGCTCAAGACCGGCCGCCGTTGGTGCCGACACGGGGGGTGCGCGGGTGGACGTTCCGGTTCGCGAAGTGGTGCGCCCGGGAAGCCTCGCAGAAGCGCTGCTGGCGCTGGCCGAGCGTCCCGACGCCCTCGTCATTGCGGGCGGTACCGACCTTCTCGTGCAGCTACGCGACGGGCGCAAGCGCGCCGCGACCCTCGTGGACTTGGACC
>MEKI01000002.1:29465-35557 GCA_001766905.1 Acidobacteria bacterium RBG_13_68_16 | reverse complement strand
GAGACCAACGGAGGGATCGAGATCGGCGCCGCAACGCCGATGGATCGCATCGCCGCCGACCCCCGCATCCGCCGGCTTCACCCGGCCCTTGCCGAGGCGGCGGCGCAGATCGGAGCCTGGCCGATCCAGTGCCGTGCCACGCTCGGCGGGAATCTCGCCAACGCCTCCCCCGCCGCCGACACCGCGCCGGCCCTCCTCGTGGCGGATGCGTCGCTCACCCTGGTTTCGCATGGGGGGACCAGGAAGGTGCCGGTGGAGGAGTTCTTCCGTGCGCCCGGGCGCAGTGCCCTCGCCCCTGCCGAACTCATCCTCTCGGTCCTGCTTCCCACCCCAAGCGAGGAGCGGGGCCTCCGGGCGTTCGAGAGTTTCGTTAAGGTCGGCTCCCGCCGGGAGCAGATCATCTCGATGGTCAGTCTTGCCGGGCGTGCGCTGGTAGCCGGCGACGGGACATTCTCCGAAGTCCGCCTGGCGTTCGGCTCGGTGGCACCCACGCCAGTGCGCGCGCGCCGAACCGAGCACCTCATCACCGGACGGCGCCCCGACGCGGAGCTCCGCCGTGAGGCAACCCGGGTCCTGCAGGACGACATTTCCCCGATCGACGACGTGCGCGCGCCGGCAGGCTACCGCCGCATCGCCTGCGCGGTCCTGCTCGCCCGCTTCCTGGAGGAGGCCGCCCATGGCTGAGCGCGTGACCGTCACCCTGACGCTCAACGGCGAGCGGCGCACCTTCGAGGTGCCGCCTGGGCGGCGCCTCCTCGACCTGCTGCGCGACGACGCCGGCCTGACCGGGAGCAAGGAGGGGTGCGGCGCGGGCGAGTGCGGGGCCTGCACGGTCCTCCTGGATGGTGTACCGGTGACGTCCTGCCTGGTGCTGGCGGCCTCGGCCGACGGCCACGAGGTGGTGACCGTCGAGGGGTTGCTGCAGGCCGGCCGCCTGCACCCGTTCCAGGACTCGTTGGTGACACGCGGCGGCGTGCAGTGCGGCTTCTGCACGCCAGGTATCGCGGTGACGGGTGCGGCGATCCTCGCGCGTGGTGAGGCCGATCCGTCCGAGCAGGCACGCCTGCTCTCGGGCAACCTCTGCCGCTGCACCGGCTACACCAAGGTCATCGAGGCCTTGCAGGACTCATTTGCGAAAGGCGGCCATGCCAAGTCGTGAGCGCACTCGCGCGGCGGGTATCGCTTCGGATCCCGGACCACGGTCTACGGACCACGGTCCGCTGGGCGGACGTCACGAGCGCCCCGACGCCCGCGCAAAGGTTGCCGGCAGCACCCGCTTCGTGGCGGACCTCGCGCTGCCGGGGATGCTGCACGCGGCCCTGGCCGTCTCACCGGTTCCCTCGGCACGGCTTGCCGGGCTCGAGCTCGCCGCCGCCCGTGCCGTCGACGGCGTCGAGGCGGTCCTCACCGCCGCGGACATCCCCGGGAAGAACCAGGTGGGCGTGGTCTTCCCGGACCAGCCGCTGCTCGTCGAGGACCGAGTGCGCATGGTGGGCGACCGCTTCGCGCTGGTGGCGGCACGCACGCCCGAGGCGGCCTGGGAGGCGGCGCGACTCGTGCGCCCGCTCCTGGAGGAGCTGTCGGCCGTCCACGACCCGGTGGCCGCCTTGCGGCCGGGCGCTCCTCCCTTGCACGAGGGCGGCAACCTCATCCGCACCTTCAAGGTGGTGCGTGGCGACGTCACCCGCGAGCGCGCTCGCGCCGACGTGGTGGTCGAGGCGGAGTACCAGATCGGCGGCCAGGAGCACGCCTACCTGGAGCCCCAGGCGTGTCTCGCCATCCCCGAGGCGCGGGAGCGCATCACGATCATCACGTCGTGTCAGTGCCCGTTCTACGTCCAGAAGGCGGTGGCGCGCGTGCTCGGCCTCCCACTCGCCGCTGTGCGCGTCGAGCAGGCCCCCACTGGTGGCGGGTTTGGCGGCAAGGAGGACTACCCCTCCGAGCCGGCCGCGTGCGTAGCGGTGCTGGCGTTTGCCACTGGCAAACCGGTAAGGCTGGTCCTGCCTCGCGAGCTCGACATGCAGGCGTCGACGAAGCGCCACACGGTGGTGGTCCGTCACCGTTGGGGTGCGGACCGCGACGGACAGCTGTGCTTCGCCGAGGTCGAGACCGTGATGGACGCCGGTGCCTACATCGGTCTTTCCACGGTGGTGGCCGAGCGCGCCAATGCTTCATCCATCGGCCCTTACAGAGTGCCGGCGGTGCGGGTTGCGACGCACGTCGCCTACACCAACAACCTGTTCGGCGGCGCGTTCCGCGGCTTCGGGGCACCTCAGGTCACCTGGGCCGCCGAGGCCACGATGGACAAGCTCGCCCGCCGACTCAGGATGGATCCGTTGGAGCTTCGCCGCCGCAACGTCCTCGACGACCGCCGCCGTACCACCAGCACCGGACAACGGCTCCCCGGACCGGTGCTGGCCAGCGAGTGCCTGGATCGGGCCGCCGCCCTCGCCGGGTGGGACGAGTTCCGCGCGCGGTCACAGGCCAATTCGGGTCCGGTGCGCGAAGGCATGGGTATCGGCCTGGTGCTCTACGGCTGCAACCTCCACCACGGCGGGCAGCGCCTCGACCGGTCGTCGGCCGTCGTGATCCTGCAGCCCGACGGCTCGGTGGTCGTGCGGGTCGGCCTGACAGAGATGGGCCAGGGAAACCTGGCGGCCGCCCAGACGATCGCCGCTCAGGCTCTCGGGGTGGACCCCGCGGTTGTCCAGGTGTGGCAGCCCGACACAACCACGGTGGGTGACTCCGGGCCGACCGTCGCCTCCCGCGGCGCCCATATGTCCGGGCTTGCGATCCTCGACGCCATCAGACGCCTGCGCACCAGGCTCGACCCGGTGGCGGCCGAGTTGCTCGGCTGTCGTGCGGATGAGGTTGAGCTCGCAGGTAGTCTGGCATCGGTGCGCGGGAGCCCGGAACGCACGGTGCCGGTGGCGCAGGTGGCATCCGAAATGGCGGCCCGCCGTATCGAGGCGATCGCTACCGGCTGGCACCGCACGAGGCCCCGGCGCTTCGACCCCGAGACCGGAATCGGGGCACCCTACGAGTTCTACGCCATTGCCTGCCAGATCGCACGGGTGAAGGTGGACTCGGAGCTGGGGCTGATCCGCGTGGAGGAGGTGTCGGCCGCCCACGACGTGGGGCGGGTGATCCACCGCGATGCGATGGAGGGCCAGATTCAGGGCGGCATCGTGCAGGGGATGGGTTGGGCGATCAGCGAGGAGCTTAAACTCGACCACGGGAGACTCGCGAACCCGAGTTTCACCGACTACACCATCCCCACCGCCGCCGATGCCCCGAAGGTGAGGATCACGGTGGTGGAAAGCGAGGGCGCAAGTGGCCCGTTCGGCGCAAAAGGAGTCGGCGAGCCCTCGTTGATCCCCACCGCCGCCGCGGTGCGCAACGCCGTCTGTGACGCACTCGGGGTGGAGATCGACCGGCTCCCCCTCACGCCCCCGACCGTGGTAGCGGCCCTCGGCGACCGCCACCCCTTTGCGTGGCTGCTCTCCGAGAGACGGGTGGACGAACATGAACGTCTTGCGACGGTTGATCGAGACGGTTGACGCGGGCACAACCTGCGTCCTCGCCACGGTCGTGCAGGTGCACGGCTCCGCACCGCGCCGTCAGGGCGCACGCCTGCTGCTATTGGCCAACGCCACCCGGGAGGGGACCGTGGGTGGTGGCGAAGTGGAGGCTGAGGTCCTCGAGGCCGCCCGCGCGATGCTCGCCGGAGGCCCAGACGCGCGCATCCTTGAAATGCCTACCAACTGCGGAGGAACGGTGACCGTGATGCTCGAGAAGTTCGGACCCCCCCACCGCCTGCTGATCATCGGCGCCGGGCACGTCGGCGCCGTGCTCGCGCTCACGGGCGCTCGCGCCGGCTACCGGGTCACGGTGGCCTCACCGACCGTGGCGGAGCGGCTCGCCGACGTTGCCGGCATCGAGACGATCAGCGCGGCGGAGCCCGGGATGCTCGCCGATTTCGAGCACCCCGAGGTGACGCAGGTCGTTGTGGCCACCGGCAACGCCGAGGCCGACAGCGGCTGGGCCGTGGCTGCCCTTGCGGGATCGTTTGCCGGCGTGGGTGTCGTGGGCTCGCGGACGAAGGCGGCGGCAATCCGACACGCCGCAGCGGCGGCCGGCGTTCCGCCCGCCCGCGTGCACACGCTTCGCTGCCCGGTGGGGCTCGACCTCGGCGCGGTGACCCCCGAGGAGATCGCGGTCTCCATCGTGGCGGAGTTGATCCGGCTCGAACGCACGGGCGAGGTCCCCGAGGGATGGAAACGCGCTTCGCGGGGTTGATCCTCGCCGGTGGTACCGGCGAGCGTTACGGTGGCCCCAAGGCGTTCGCGCGCCTTCCCGACGGGCGCTCGTTTCTGGCCGCCTGCGCTGAGGCGCTCGCGAACGCTGGCGCAGCGCCCCTGCTCGCGACGCTCCCGCCCGACGTTCCCTCGTTGACCTCGCCGAACCTGCAGGGGTTGCCGCTGCCCGCATCGGGGCTCGCGATGTTCGACTCCCTGCGGCTGGGTCTGGAGCGTCTCCTCGCCGATCCGGTCTGGGGGGCCGTGGTGGTGCTCCCGGTCGACCATCCTCTGGTGGCCCCCGACACGGTGCGCGCTCTGGTGTCTTCCGATGCCGAGGCTGCTCTCCCCTTACACGACGGAAAGCACGGCCACCCGGTGAAGCTCTCGCGCCGCCTCGCCGAAGCGATCGTCGCCCGCGACCTTGCCGGGCCCACCCTGCGCGAGGTGCTGCGCTCGGTGGGCACGGTGGACGTGCCCGTGGATGACCCCGGCGTCACGGCCAACTGCAACACCCCCGACGCGCTCGCCGCGGTGTGGGCACGGTTCGGCCGGTAGCGCCCCTTTGAGCTTGACCACGGTCAATGCGGAGGCCGTCGCCGCACTCGCCGCAGGAGGCGCCAAGGCGGAGGTTGCAAAGCAGGCCGAGAAGCTCATCGACGCGGCCCTCGTGAGCGACGAACACCGCTGGTTCCTCGGCCAGATGACGCCAGAGGAGAGGGCGCAGCGGGCAAAGCAGCGCGAGGAGTTCACCAAGCGTTACATCACGCAGCAGGACGCCAAGCCTTAGGGCCCTTGCGCGCCGGCGCGCGGCTGCCGGCTAGACCCGCAGGTAGTCGCCCTGCCAGGCGCGCACCATCCTCTTGATCGCGGTCCGGTCGCTGATTCCCTCGGCGAGAACCTTGCGGACCAACTCGGGAAACTCATCGTCGCTCGCGAACCGCAGGCCGATCAGTTGGCTCACCGTGAGCTCGCCGACACGCTGTGCGAGGTCGGCGGGCAGCACCTTCGCCAGGCGCAGCCGCATCTCAAGGCGGATTATGCGGTCCTGCACCGTGAGGGCGAAGTGCCGCGCGTAGTAGAACAGGAGCAGGAACGCGAGCGCCATCAGCAACGCTACCGCACCGTCCGTCGAGGGGTGGCGGATGATCCTCATGACCGACCACACCAAGTTGATCATCAGGATCCCGAACAGCACGAAGTGGTAGAGCGGCACGTAGCGCGTGTGGTTCTCGAACGTCTGAGCGTTCTCCGGGTGCATGGGGGGGACCTCCCTGGGCGAGAGCGTACACCCCGGCGCGCCACTTCTCGATGCCAGCGTTGTTGAGCCTAGGGGAGAAAGCAACGGCCCCCGGGGTCATCCCGGGGGCCTCACCCTTTGCCCGACGCAGGAGCGGGCCACGAGGGCCTTGATCACATCAGGACGACCAGCGTCACCCTGCGGTTGTTCGCGCGCCCTTGCCTCGCCGCGTTGTCGGCGATCGGCTTCGCGCTGCCGTAGGAGATAACGCTCATGCGGTGCAGGGGGAACGAGTGCTGCATGGCGAGGTGGCGCATGACTGCCTCGGCGCGTGCCTGTCCGAGGGTGAGGTTGTACTCCGGCGAGCCGATATTGTCAGTGTGGCCCTGGATCTCGACGTAGACGTTCTTGTTCTCGCCCGCGACCTTGGCGGCGAACGCGTCGAGGGCCGCCTTCGCTTCGGCCGAGATGTCGCTGCGGTCGAAGCCGAACTTCACGGCCTCGTCGGTGAGCGTGACCTCGTAGAGGAACTTGCCCTTGGCGAGCTTGCCCGC
>MEKI01000002.1:19912-29396 GCA_001766905.1 Acidobacteria bacterium RBG_13_68_16 | reverse complement strand
CGAGATAAGTGATTTTGCTGCCGTCCGCCCGGACGGCCGCGCCTACTCGCAGCAGGGAATTTTTCCCGTCTCCCAGAGCGCGAACCCCGCCTTCTGCCGGGTATTGCCGAGCAACGTGTCCCCGGCGTACCCCCGAGATGCAGTCACCAGCGCACTTGCGTTACAGTTGACCCCGACCGGGGAAATTTTCCCGGCCCGGGGGTCCGGTGGCCGACGCAGCGTTGCGGATCTTGGTCGTGGACGACGAGGCGGCGATGCGGGAGGTGCTCGAGATGCGCCTCTCCGAGTGGGGGTACCGGGTGACGCTCGCCGGAAGCGCCGACGAGGCGCGCCGGCTCGCGGAGACCGAGCACCCCGATGCGGTGATCTCGGACGTGGTGCTCCCCGGGGTCTCGGGGCTGGAGCTGCTGCAGTCTCTGAAGGCCGGCGACCGCGAGCGGCCGGTCCTCTTGATCACCGCGTACGGGAGCATCGACGAGGCCGTCGAAGCGATGAAGCTTGGCGCCCACGACTTCCTCACCAAGCCTCTCGACTACGGGAAGCTTGAGGCCACCCTCGCCGCACTGGCCACCGAGCTGGCCCGCCGCGGCCACGTCCGGCGCCTGGACGCCGCGCTCGAGCGCGGCGCGGGCCTCTCCGGCCTCGTCGGACGCAGCGCCCCGATGAGGGAGGTGTTCCGCCTGGTCGAGGCGGTCGCGGCCAGCGACGCCGCCGTGATCATCTGCGGGGAGAGCGGGACCGGGAAGGAGCTCGTCGCCCGCGCGGTGCACGACCTGAGCCGGCGCGCGCACGGCCCGTTCATCGCCGTCAATGTTGCGGCGATCCCGGAGGGCCTCGCCGAGAGCGAGCTTTTCGGACACGAGAAGGGGGCGTTCTCCGGTGCGGTGGCGGCGCGCCCCGGCTGCTTCGAGCTGGCCCACGGCGGCACGCTTTTCCTCGACGAGATCACCGAGATGCCCTCGGCGCTGCAGACCAAGCTCCTTCGCGTGCTCGAGGGAGGGGCCGTGCGGAGGGTCGGCGGGAGCCGCGAGACGCATTTCGACGTGCGGGTGGCGGCCGCCACCAACAGGGATCCGCTCCCCGCCGTCGAGCAGGGGATCCTGCGCCGCGACCTTTTCTACCGCCTCAACGTCTTCACCATCACCCTGCCTCCGCTTCGGGAACGGGAGGGCGACGTCACCCTGCTCACGCAGCACTTTGTGCGTCAGTTCAACGCCAAACACGGCACGACCGTCGAGGGGATCGGCAGCGACTCCGAACGACTGATGCGTGGCTACCGCTGGCCGGGCAACGTACGAGAGCTGCGCAACGTGATCGAGCGCGCCGTGATCCTTGCCCGTTCCGGGTGGATCGAGCCTCACCACCTGCCGCCGTTCCTCCAGGGGCCCTCCGGGGAACCCACCGGTGCGATCGTGATCCCGGCCGGGGCGACCGCGGCAGAAGCCGAGCGCGTACTGATCCTGGAGACGCTGCGCCGGGTAGGCAACAACAAGGCCGAAGCGGCGCGCCAGCTCGGCATGGACGTCAAGACGATCCGCAACAAGCTCAAGGCGTACGGCCTCGGTGCGACGGACGACGGATGAAAGTCGCCACCAAGGTCGCCACCGGCTCCGGGCTGCTCGCGGCGCTGCTCATCGGGGTGCTCGTCTACTTCGTCCTCCTCGTGCGCCAGCTCGTTGCGGTCAATCACCAGCTCACGGAGGTCCACTTCCGCACGACCACGGTTGCGCTCGAGCTGCTGGGCCAGCTCGATCAGCTCGAGGTCGACGCGCGCAAGTTCTTCGTCACCCGCGACACTCGCTACGCGGACCTCGTGACCGACGCGCGCACCGCTTTCGCCACTGGCCTCGCCGATCTCGAGCAGCTCGCGGCACGCGGGGCGGACAGCGAGAGCATCCGACGCCTGGCCGAACTCTGGCGAGCGTTCGCACTGGCAACCGTTCCGAGGGACCAGATTGCGGCGAGACTCACCACCACCTCGGACGCGGAGCTGCTTGAGGTCGTGGCCGCGCCTCTCGATGACCTCCACCGCCAGACGTGGGCGGTTCTCGCCGCCTCCCGGGAGGGGATCGCCAGGCAGGTCGCGGCCACGGGGGCGGCGGGGCGTGAGGCGGAGAAATTCTCGCTCGCGGTGGCGGCGGTCGCTCCGTTGCTCGCGGTGTTGATCGTGGCGCTCACCGTGCGCTCGATTCGCGAGCCGCTGCGGCGACTCACGGAGGGCACGCGTGCCGTGGCGAGCGGCACGTTCACCTACCAGCTGGAAGCCACCGAGGGTGACGAGTTCGCCTCCCTCGCGGAGGACTTCAACACCATGGTGCGCCGGCTCGGTGAGCTCGACACCGCGAAACGGGGATTTGTCTCTCACGTCTCCCACGAGCTCAAGACGCCCCTGGTGGCGATGCAGGAGACCAACCGGCTGCTGCTCGACGGGCTGCCCGGCCCGCTCACCGACCGCCAGAGGAGGCTGCTCGAGCTCAACCTGCAGGGGGGCCGCCGCCTCTCGGCGATGATCGCGAATCTGCTCGACCTCGCCCGCCTGGAGGCGGGCGTTATGAGCTACGACGTGCGCCCCCACGACGTCACCGCGCTCGCGCGCACGGCCACCGGCGAGCTGGAGGCGCTGGCGACCGAGCGCGGTGTCGGCTTCGTCCTCGACGCCCCCGATCATCCTGTGGTGGCCGAATGCGACGCGGACCGCGTCGTTCAGGTGCTCGAGAACCTGCTTGACAACGCGGTGAAGTTCTCCTCGCCGGGGGCTTCCGTGACCGTCGCGGTGCGGAGCGAGGCTCTACTGCCCGCCGACGCTCCACCCCACAGCGAGGTCGCGCCTCCCCCGTACGCCCTGGTGCGGATCTGTGACTGGGGCCCCGGCATTCCGGATCGCGAGAAGAACCGTGTGTTTGAGAAGTTCCATCAAGCCGCGAAGGGATCGCGTCGTGCGGGCGCCGGAGTCGGGCTCGGGCTCGCCATCTCTTGGGAGATCGTGCGCGCCCACAGGGGGGTGACCTGGGTCGCGGACAACCACCCGTCGGGTACCATCGCCTCGCTGGTTCTTCCGGTTCGGGCGCCGCACCGGGGCGGCGGCAGGGCACGGACCGTCCCGGAGGGAGGAAAGCCATGACCGCGCGCAGCCTCTCGGTGTCGCTCGCCCTCGTCGCACTCGGCGTGGCAGGCTGCGCGTCCGTGAGGAGCGTGGCCGACCGTGAGTTTGAGGCCGGCAACTACGCCGCGGCGGCCGCGGCGTACGAGGAGGCGCTGCGCTCCGAGCCCGCGGCCCGGCGTGACCCCACCCTCCGCCTGCGGCTCGGGCTCGCCTACGCGATGCCCGGCAGCGCCCACGACCCCGCCCGGGCCGTGGAAGTCCTCCGGGCCATGCCCGCCCTCTTTCCGAAGTCAGGGGCGACGGCACAGGCCGTGCTGATGGTGCCCCTCCTCGAGCAGGAGCGCCGCCTGGCCGACGAGCTGGCCGCCGCACGCCTGCAGCTTGCCACCCTCGAGGGTGCGGTCAAGGAGAGGGACGAGCAGGCACAGCGCCTGCGCACAACACTCGCCGACACCCAGGCACAGCTCCACCGGGTCCGCGAGGAACTGGAGCAGCTCAAGCGCATCGACCTGCAGCGCGGCCCGTAGCGCCGCCCACTCGCCTCACACCCGCACCGTCATCACCTCGACACGCGACGGGTCGCCGACGCCGAGCCCCCTGCGCATGGCCGTCTCGATGTGGCGGCTCTGACGCGTCTTGTCGGGGAGGCCCTTTGCGGCGCGCTTGGCCATGATGACCTTGCGGCAGACAACGTCCAGCGCGACCGGGTCGGTGGCCACGTAGATCGCGTTCTCGCGCCACAGCCGGGAGCGGTCCGCAGGGCGCGGGCCATCGTCGAAGCAACCCTCGGTGGCATCCAACACGATGAGCGGCACCCTGGTGGTGGCGACAAAGTGCTCGCACGCCTCGGCAATAAACGGGTCGCAGCCGTTGTCGTGGGCGCTTGGGTGGTGGTCGTAGCACCCGAATGCGATGTTCTTGAGCGCCAGCGTCACGCCGGAGCCCCCGTGGTCCTTGAGCACCGGCAGGTTCACCGTGACGTCGGTGCGATCCACCGGAATCGTGTCGATGGGGCAGACTCCGCCCGAGGCTCGCAGCGCCCGCGCCCGCTCGTAGCTGCCTCCGTGTTCGATGCTCTCACCGAGCCTGCCGCGCCCGAACCTGTAGCGCGTGGGCCTGAAGTGGTCCTGCCAGCGGTCCCACACGATCACCTGCTCGGGCTTGACGCCGGCCATGAGTACGCCCGCAGCCACCGCTTCGGTCATCTCGGGCGCAGTGTAGACGAGCGGCCTTCCAAGTAGGTTGATCTTCAGACCCACCCGCATGCCCGGCTTGAAGAAGCGCCGCCATGCAGCCTCCGGCGTCGCCTCACCCGTGAAGGCCATCACGCCCTCAGTGACCATCTGCGCCACGACCCGGGGGTCGCGAGCGTCACCGCTCCAGAGCTTGTCGGACTCGACCCTCACGATGCGCGACGTTTCCATTGCCGCAAGGGCGATGCGTCTTCCGAACGCCGCCGCGGCAGCTCCGCCGATGATCCCGGTGAAGAGCCCTCGCCTGGTCAACCTTTCGTCCCGTCCGCGCATGCCGCCTCCCCCGATATGGAAACGGGGTCCGCCGAAGCGGGCCCGCTTTTGTCACAGAGTCTAGTACGTCCCTGTGACCGCCGAGTTCACCGGAGCACGGAGAGAGTTTTCTAGCGCGACGGGGTCGTGAGGCGCCGCGGGGGTGCGGCAGGGGCGTCGCTCATGGGAAGCGCCGTGCGGTGCACGCCGTCGAAGGCGGCGAGCGCACCTGCCACGGCTGCAGCAGTCGGCACGAGGCCGATCTCGCCGACGCCCTTGGAGCCGTAGCCCCCAACAGGGTCGGGCACCTCAACGAGGATCACGTCCACCTCTGGCATCTCGCCGGCCCTGAGGATACCGAGGTCCCGCAACAGCGTGGAGTCGGGGTGCCCCTCGGTGCAGGGCAGCTCCTCCGAGAGCGCGTACCCGAGCCCCATGTGCACCGCCCCCTCGATCTGCTGGGTGCAGGCAAGAGGGTTGATTGCGCGGCCGACGTCGTGGGCCGCCACGACCCTGGCGATTCGGCCGTTCTCGTCCAGGATCACGACCTGGGTGGCGTACCCGAACGTCATGTGGGTGACGGGGTTGTCCACCGGCGTGCCGGGCGCGACCGTGAAGTCGCAGATGTACTCACCGTCATACTCGCGCCCCTCGAGCGACTCGAGATCCGCCGTCGCAAGGTCGGCCGCGAGTTTGGCCGCAGCGCGCTGCCCGGCCATGGTGGCCAGCGCAGTTGCGCGCGAGGCCGTCGTCATCCCCGAGAGCACGGCGAGGTCGGAGCGAGCCCTGATTCGCATCGCCGAGGGCTCGATCCCGGTCTCCTGCGACACCACCTGCCGCAGGACCGTGAACAGCCCCTGCCCCATCTCGGTGTACCCCGTGAGCACCTCGAGGCGTCCGTTGGGGAGCACACTGATAAGGACCCGCCCGATGTCGGCCGCTCCGTTGCCGATCCCGGTGTTTTTGATCCCGCAGGCGATCCCGGCGCGTGCCCTGTTGGCCTTGTAGATCTCGCGTACGGCCTCGAGGGTCTGCCGGATGCCGCACGAGGAGGTCATGATCTGCCCGGTCGCAAAGCGCTCGCCCGGCGCGAGCACGTTGCGCTCCCGGATCTCGTAGCCGTCGAGGTCCACCTTCTCCGCGAGGATGTTCAGGCAGGACTCGATGGCAAAAGCGGTCTGCGGCACCCCGAAGCCGCGCATCGCACCCGAAGGCGGGTTGTTCGTGTAGACGGTCTTGGCTTCCACGTCCACGTTGGCCACACGGTACGGCCCACAGGAGTGCCCGGCCGCGCGCTCGAGCACCTTCGTCCCCACCGAGGCGTACGCTCCGGTGTCCCCGACGATGCGGGCCCGCACCGCGGTCAGGCGGCCCTGCTCGTCGCAGCCAACGGTGTATTCCATCGTGAGCGGGTGTCGCTTGGGGTGGAGGAGGATCGACTGCTCCCGGGTAAGCACCGTGCGAACCGGTTTCCCGAGTAAGTACGCTGCGAGTGCCGTCTGCGCCTGGATCGAGAGGTCCTCCTTGCCCCCGAACGCCCCACCGTTGGAGACGAGCTCCACGTCGACCCGCTCGCGCGGCACACCGAGCACCGCCGCGATCTGGAGCTGGTCGTCGTGCACACCCTGACCCTGCGAGCACACCTCCAGCGAGTCCCCGGCCGGCACGGCGAGGCAAGCTTCCGGCTCCACGAAGGCGTGCTCGACGCGCTGGGTCGTGAACGTCCGCTGCACGACGTGGGCCGAGGCAGCCAGGGCCGCGCCCACGTCGCCTCGGGCAAACGCGGTCATCTCGAGCAGGTTGCCGGACGGGTGAATCGCCGGCGCGCCGGGGTCGAGCGCGGCCCCTGGCGAAGTCACGGGCTGCAGCACCTCGTACTCGACGTTCACCCTTTTCGCCGCCTGCCGCGCATGAAACTGGGTGTCCCCAACCACGAGGGCAAGCACGTCCCCGACGCAGCGTGTGGTCTCCCCCACGGCGACGAACACGGGCCAGTCCCTGACCACCAGGCCCACGAAACGATCGCCAGGCACGTCGGCTGCGGTAAAAACACGCGTTACACCCCGCATCGCCAGCGCCGCAGCAGGGTCGATCGCCAGCACGCGCGCACGCGGGTGCGCCGCAAGCACGACGGCGCCGTGGAGCATCCCCGGCTCCCGCAGGTCCGCCACGTACGGTTTGTTGCCGAGCGCCTGATCCAGGCCACGGTAGCGCGGCTCGGAGGCCCCGACGCCACGGCTGCTGTCGGCAGACGTCCGTGCGAGGCCGAACCGCGTGCCGAAAAAGTCGGAACGGCGTGGCCTCTCGCTTGTGAAGACGCCGTCCTTCTTCCAGGCCTCGGCCGCGGTGCGGATCGCGTCGAAGATGCGCTGGTAGCCGGTGCACCGGCAGAGGTGACCCGAGAGCGCCTTCGCCACCGCGTCGCGATCGGCGGCCTTGTCCCGCTCCAGAAGAGAGAACGCTCGCACCATGATGCCGGGGGTGCAGTACCCACACTGAACCGCGCCTTCCTGCACGAAGGCACGCGCGAGCACGTCCCGCTGCGCTTTCGGAATCCCCTCGAGCGTCACGACCTCGTGACCTGCCATCTCCTGGGGCTTCTTCAGGCAGGCGAGGGCGGGGCGGCCGTCCACCAGCACCGTGCAACACCCGCATGTTCCCTGCGGCGCGCAGCCGTCCTTGGGAGAGACAACGCCGCACTCCTCGCGAAGCACCTCAAGGAAGTGCATCCCCACCTCGTAGTGCGCGGTGGTCTCCCGGCCGTTGAGCCTGAAGATGACAGTCGGCATAAGGCGTCTTTCGGGTGCCGCCAACGACACGTTGCCGCGACGAAGCACGGACCCGCGACTATTCTAGACCGCCGGCGGCAGCACCGGCGCAAGCCCACCAAGCAACGCCTTCACAGGATCCGCAGCCCCTTCGACGTCAACGATCACGGCCGAGGGAACTGCAAGATGAGACAGGAACGACGGGATGAGCGCCGGGCGCACCGTGGCGACGACCGCGGCAAGCCCGGGACGTGCCAAGGCGCGCCGCACCGCTGGCATGTGTCCGCCGCCACGCAGCTCGACCGGGCCCAGCTCGTCAAGGATCAGCACGGAGCCGGCTCTCGCCCGGTCGAGCGCGGCACGGGCAAAGGCGAACCCGGCCGGTTCAAACCGAAAAGGTGTCCCGTGTTCGCCGCGCTCTTCACCGACCTTTACCGCCAAGGTGCGC
Source organism: Acidobacteria bacterium RBG_13_68_16 (assembly GCA_001766905.1). Lineage (GTDB taxonomy): Bacteria > Acidobacteriota > Thermoanaerobaculia > Thermoanaerobaculales > Thermoanaerobaculaceae > RBG-13-68-16. The sequence continues at coordinate 21,572 of MEKI01000002.1, read as the reverse complement.
TCTTCCCCCGACGCCAGGTCGCGCACCACGTAGCCGCCCTTGCCGCCCTCGCCCCACACCGGGACCTGCACGAACCCGGCCACCGACACCCCGCGCTCTTGCAGAGCCGCTGCCGCGCCCCGCATCGCGGGGGTCTTGCCGACCCCAGGCCTTCCCGTGACCACGACGACCAGAGGCACGTGCGGTAGCGGGCCCCCGGGCCTCGCGAGCGCGTGGTGGCCGCGTAGCGCGGCTGCCGCCGCGGCCTCCTCCGCCACGCGGGCGGTGTGTGCAAGGAGCACTTCGGCCAGGCGCGGAAGGTCGCCGACACGAGGCCGCGCACGGCTGCGCCGGACGGCGAGTGCGGTCCACGCGTCGCGTGCCGTCTCCCCGAGGTGGGGCAGCGCGTTGAGGGCGAGACCCCCGGCGAGCCCCAGCCGTGTCATCCCCAGGCGCTGCGCCCCCCGCTGAACCGCCTCGGCGTCCACGTGGCGGGAGGCGAGAGCTGCCAGCAGCAGCAACGCCAGAAAGCGCAGTAGCACCGCGGCGCCCGCCGCCAGCCCGCGCGCCGGCGCCGCGGCCCATCCCACAAGGAGTGCGGTGAGTGCGGAAGCCACCAGCACCAGCAGGAGCGCCGGCAGCCTCCAGGCCCGCTTCACGGCTGCCGGCTCGAGGAGCAGGCTCGCACAAAGCGCGGCAAGCACGGTCAGCGGCGGCGCCAGGAGGTGCGGGACGAAGGCAAGCGCAACTGCCACAAAGGCCAGCAGTGTGCCGAGGCGTTTCATGCGCTCCCCCGCAGTCGGCGCGCCACGCGTCCGGCGACACGCCAGGAGAGCCCGCCGACCGCCCCACCCACCAGCGCGGAGACGGCGGCGATCCCGGCGAGCACCGCCAGCGGTGATGCCCCCGGGAACCAAAGCCCGGCAGCCAGCGTCTGTGCGGCCTTGCCGAGGGCGGCGGCCGCCTCCGGCCCCGTGATCACCACCGCTGTGAAGGCCATCTGGAGCGGTGCCTCCGCCAGGGCGAGCGCCCCGCCAACAACTGCGCCGAGCGCCGAGCTGGCGGAGGCGGTCATCGCGAGCTCGACCAGTGCCGCCTCGGCCAGGATCCCGGCGGCCGGGCCGAGCACCAGGCCACCCAGCGAGAACACCTTGAGGAACGCCGCCACCGCCCCCGTCACAAGGCTGATGCCCACGGTGGGCTGAAGACGTCGGACGGTGAGGAGGCAGAGCACGCCGACGCTGGCCATTACGAGCCCAGCGAGCGGAACGTGGGCGGCCTTCAGCACGGTTCCGAGTGAGGCCTCCGCTGTTCCCCAGAGGCTGCCGAACAGCGCGGCATGGGTCCACGCGCGGGCGTCCCTCACCGGCTTCCTCCGGCCTCGACCACGGCACCGTCAGCGATCACCAGATGGCGATGGGCGAGCGTCGCGAGCTCCAATCTTTGGGAGACGATCAGGTAGCCCCGCCCACCCTCCGCCCGCCGGGCCAGCAACTCCGCCAGCTCCGCCAGGCTTTCCGGGTCGAGCCCCTGACCGGGCTCGTCGATGATCGTCACCGCGGGCTGCAGAGTGTCGATGGCGGCGTGCACGAGGCGCTGGCGCTCGCCCCGCGAGAGCATCCAGGGTGCCCGCCCGCCCAGGTGCTGGAGGCGGTGACCGCGCAGCACCTCGGCCGCAGTG
>MEKI01000002.1:0-19829 GCA_001766905.1 Acidobacteria bacterium RBG_13_68_16 | reverse complement strand
GGTCGCTCGCCTCCAGCACGGCCTCGCGGCGCGGGGTTGCCGTTCGGACCAGCGTCGGCGCGGCCGGAGGGGAACAGGGGCGCAGCTTGCCGCCTTCGAGCGCCAGCCAGCGGTCCACCGCGCCTGCGAGTCGGAAGCCCGCCTGCTCGGCGAGCAGCACCGAGCCGCCCAACTCGCGAACCTCGCCCAGCACGCGCACGAGCGCCGCGACCCCACCCTCGTCGAGGTGCACCGTGGGCTCGTCCAGCAGCACCGGCCGCGGGGCTCCGGCCAACGTCACCGCCAGCGCCAGCCGCTGCCGCTCGCCCGATGAGAGCTCGGTAACGCGGCGCTCCAGCAACGATCCGAGCCCCAGAGCCTCGGCAACGCTCGAGGCGAGCGGCCCATCCCCGTGGAGTCGCCGCGCCGCCTCCAGCTCCTGGCGGGCGGTGCCCAGGAAGAGCTGGGCGTCGGGTCGGTCCAGACACGTCGCGAGGAGGTGGGCGCGCTGGCCGGGGTCAAGGTCGCCGATGGTCTCGTCGCCCAGTGCGATCACGCCCCGCACCTCGGCGGGCCGCGACCAGGGGAGGAGGCCGGCGATGGCGTGCAGCAGGGTGGACTTGCCGCACCCCGAGCGGCCGCACACACCCACCACCTCGCCCGGCCGCAGGTACACACCGGCGTCAGACAACACCGCAAGCGCATGGCCGGGCAACCGGACTGAGAGCCCCTCCACGCGCACCCCCGCGCCAGATCCCGCGCTCATTCCCGAAAGATCATAGCCTCGGGCCCGAAAAGAGGAGCCGCGAGGCACTGCCCCGCCACCCGGCTCCGCGAGCCGCGAACTCACGCGACCGAGGCTGCCGCCTTCTTCGGCGCGAGCACCAGCGCACCGTTCTTCACGCCCAGACCGACGACATCACCGTCCGCGATCTCCCCGGCCAGCGACATGCGGGCGAGTGGGTCCTGCACGAGGCGCTGGATCGTGCGCTTGAGCGGCCGGGCGCCGAAGTCGGCGTCGTACCCCTCGCGAGCCAGGAACTCCACGGCCTCTTCGTCGGCCTCCACCCGGATCCGCCGGTCGGCCAGCAGCCGGTTGAGGCGCTCGAGCTGGATCCCGACGATGGCCTTGATGTGCTCGGGCGCCAGCCTGTGGAACACGAGGACCTCGTCCACGCGATTGAGGAACTCGGGACGGAAGTGGGCCTTCAGCTCGCGCTGCACCTGCTCCAGCATGCGGTCGCGCTGTGCCTCCGTGAACCCCGCGATCGCGGCGGAGGCGATGTTGGAGGTCATGATCACGACGGTGTTGCGGAGGTCCACGGTGCGCCCCTTGCCGTCGGTGAGGCGGCCGTCGTCGAGGATCTGGAGCAGGACATTGAAGACGTCGGGGTGCGCCTTCTCGACCTCGTCCAGCAGCACCACCGAGTAAGGCCGGCGCCGCACCGCCTCGGTGAGCTGGCCGCCCTCCTCGTAGCCGACGTACCCCGGCGGGGCGCCGATCATGCGGGCCACCGCGTGCTTCTCCATGTACTCGGACATGTCGAGACGCACCATCGCCCGTTCGTCGTCGAAGAGGAAGTCCGCAAGTGCCCGCGCGAGCTCCGTCTTCCCCACCCCGGTGGGGCCGAGGAACAGGAACGAGCCGACGGGGCGGTTGGGGTCCTTCAACCCCGCTCGCGCTCGCCGCACCGCGGTCGAAACGGCCGTCACCGCTTCATCTTGGCCGACCACGCGGGCCGTGAGTCGCTCCTCCATGTGCAGGAGTTTGGCCTTCTCGCCCTCCAGGAGCTTCGATACCGGGATGCCGGTCCAGTGCGCCACGACCTGGGCGATCGCCTCCTCGGTGACCTCCTCGGCCAGCAGCGAGCCATGGGCGGCCTGGTGCCCCTTGAGGGCAGCCGTCGCCTCTTCCAGCTCGCGGTTCAAACGGACCTGCTCCCCGTACCGCAGCTCGGCGGCACGCTCCAGGTCGCCGTCGCGCTCGGCACGCTCGGCGGCCTCCCTTGTGCTCTCGACCTCCTCCTTGACCTTCCGGATGCGGGCGATCAGCTCCTTCTCACGTTGCCAGGAGGCCTTCATGGTGGTGATGCGTTCCTTGCTCTCGGAGAGCTCCTTCTCGATTTCGGCGAGGCGCTCCTTCGAGGCGCGGTCCTTCTCCTTGGCGAGGGCGCGCTTCTCGATCTCGAGCCTTAGGGCGCTGCGCTCGAGCTCGTCGATCCCGGTGGGCAGGGAGTCGATCTCGATGCGCAGGCGCGACGCCGCCTCGTCCACCAGGTCGATGGCCTTGTCGGGCAGGAACCGGTCGGTGATGTACCTGTTGGAAAGCGTGGCCGCGGCCACGATCGCCGTGTCGGTGATCCGCACGCCGTGGTGAACCTCGTACTTCTCCTTCAGGCCACGCAGGATCGCGATCGTTTCCTCGACGGAGGGCTCTCCCACGAAGACCGGCTGGAAGCGGCGCTCCAGGGCGGCGTCTTTCTCGATGTGCTTGCGGTACTCCGAGAGGGTCGTTGCGCCGATGGCCCGCAGCTCACCCCGGGCGAGGGCAGGCTTGAGGAGGTTTGCGGCGTCCATCGCACCCTCCGCGGCCCCGGCGCCGACCAGGGTGTGGATCTCGTCGATGAACAGGATCACCTGTCCCTCGGAGTCCACCACCTCCTTGATCACCGCCTTCAGGCGGTCCTCGAACTCGCCGCGGTACTTGGTGCCCGCGATCAGCGCCCCCAGGTCGAGCGCCACGATTCGCCGCCTCTTCAGCAGCTCCGGCACGTCCCCGTTCGCGATGCGGCTCGCCAGCCCTTCGGCCACGGCGGTCTTGCCGACCCCGGGCTCACCGATGAGCACCGGGTTGTTCTTGGTGCGGCGTGTGAGCACCTGCATGACGCGGCGGATCTCGTCGTCGCGCCCGATCACCGGGTCGAGCTTGCCCGCGCGGGCGACCTCCGTGAGGTCACGGCCGTACTTCTTGAGCGCCTCGAGCTTTCCCTCCGGATTCTCGTCGGTCACGCGGTGCGAGCCGCGAAGCTCCTGGATGGCGGAAAGCAAGGCGTCGCGGTTGACGCCATAGCGCGCGAGCAGTTGCGCCGCCGAGCTCCCGGTCACCGAGGTGAGCGCGAGCAGCAGGTGCTCGACGGAAACGTACTCGTCCTGAAACTGGGGGGCGAGTTTGGCCGCCGCATCGAGGACCGCGCGGAGGTCGCGGGACGGTTGCGCCTCGGCGCCCCCCTGAGCGGCGGGCAGGCGGCCAAACGTCTGCGCGATGTCGTCCTGCAGGCGCGCCAGGGGCACGCCAACTTTCTCCAGCAGCCTGGGGGCCAACCCTTCCTCCTGCTCGAGAAGCGCTTCGAGCAGGTGGGCGGGGGTCGCCTCGGGGTTGCCGCGGTCGTTGGCGAGCCGGAAAGCACCCTGGAGTGCCTCTCCGGCCTTAATCGTGAAGTTGCTGTTGGAGGCCATGTTACCACCCCTTCGCTGGGTCCGGTCCGCGACCGGACAGACTAAAGATAGAATCTTAGCGCTCCTTTGTCAAGTTCCACTCTTCATAATATGAGTTGCTCCCTATAAGATTTGCGAGAGGGCCATCCGACCTCGAAGATCGTGCACCCCTGCGGAGCGCGGCCCGCCCTCGTCCCGTGGCGGGGAGGGCGCAGCAGGGGCGTGTAAAATGCGCGAACCACCCCCGCTCAACCGCCCACGAAGGCGACGAGCGGCACAAGGACGGAGGAGACCATCTCATGAGCGAACAGCGTCACACCCCGTACGTGCCGGCCGACTCCGAGATGCGCGAGTTCACCCTCCGCGCACTGATCATCGGACTGTTCATGTGCGTGATCCTGGGGGCCGCCAACGCCTACCTGGGTCTGCGGGCCGGGATGACCATCGCGGCCACCTACCCCGCGGCGGTCATCGGCATGGCAGTGCTGCGTCTCATGAAGGGCTCTCTCCTCGAGGAGAACTTCGCCCGTACGGTCGGCTCGATCGGCGAGTCGGTGGCGGCCGGCGCGATCTTCACCATCCCGGCGTTCGTGATCCTCAACCTCTGGACGTTCCGCACCCTGACCGACTACCTCACGGCCACGGCGCTGATGATCCTGGGCGGGATCCTGGGGATCATGTTCGTCACGATGCTGCGTCGGGTGATGGTCGAGGACCCCGACTTGCCGTTCCCCGAGTCCGTTGCGGCCTCTGAGATCCACAAGGCGGGGCAGCGCGGGGCCGAGGCTGCCCTCCAGCTCTTCCGGGGCATGGCCGTGGGGGCAGCCGTCCGGCTCCTCGATGCCTTCGGGATCTTCTCCTCCTCCAACACCTTCGCCCTCGCGGTCGGCAAGCTCAGGGAGAGCCTGGTGCGCCTCGGCCTCACCAAGGACGCGAAGATCATCGCCGCAGGCGGCGTTTCAAGCTTCTCGGCCCCTGCCGTGAGTCCGGCGTACATCGGCGTGGGCTACATCATCGGCCCCGATCTTGGCGCGCTCAACTTCGCCGGCGGTCTTCTAGCGTGGGGGCTGTTCGTGCCGCTGCTCATCTTCTTCCACGGACCCAGCCTCATCGACCAGTACCTCCTGGGCTCCGGCGGCAACGAGCCGGCGGCGTGGGGCGCCATGGTCGGCGACCTGTGGCGGTTCATCGTGCGGCCGATCGCGGTCGGCGGCATGCTGGTGGGCGCCTGCTACACCCTCTTCCGGATGCGCAAGAACCTTGCCGCCGCCCTCAAGCGTGCGGTGGGCGATCTCAAGAAGTCCGCTGAGGCCCACGAGGCGACGAGCCGCACCGACCGCGACATCGACTTCAAGAGCGTGGTCGTGGGGCTCCTGTTCACGCTGGCGTTGATGGTCGCGCTCTACTCATACTTCACCAAGGCGATTACCCCGGCGATCGTGGCGGCGCTCGTCATGTTGATCACCGGGTTCTTTTTTGCCGCCGTCTCTGGAAACCTGGTGGGGATGATCGGCTCCTCCAACAACCCGCTCTCGGGTTTGACCCTCGCCACCACCATCGTCGCGGCTCTCACGATGGTGATCGTGGGTGCCAAGGGGACCGCGGGAATTGCGGCAACGCTCGGGGTGGCGGCGATCGGATGCGTCTCTGCTGCGGTCGCCGGCGAGATGCTGCAGGACCTGAAGGTCGGACACATCCTGGGCGGCACGCCGTGGAAGATGCAGGCCGGTGACCTGATCGGCGTGGTCCTGGCCGGCGCCGTGATGTTCTTCCCCCTCTACGTCCTGCACTTCGCGGACATTAAACAGTACGGGGCAGGCGCCGGCTTCGGCAGCCCGCGGCTACCCGCGCCCCAGGCCGGACTGATGGCGGCGCTTTCACAGGGGATCGTCGGCGGAGAGATGGCGTGGCCGCTCGTCATGGTCGGCATCGCGATGGGCGTTTCCCTCATCCTCATCAAGGTCCGGTCGCCGATGCTCTTCTCGGTGGGCATGTATCTCCCGCTGGAGACCACATTCGCGATCTTCGTCGGCGGTGTGATCCGCGGCATCGTGGACCGGATGCGCGCCAAGCGCGGCTACAACGACGCCCAGAAGGCGCGTGTGGAGAACGCAGGCGTGCTGGCCGCCTCCGGCCTGATCGCCGGTGAGGCGCTGATGGGCCTGCTGGTGGCCGCGGTGGTGTTCTTCCGGAGGGAGGGTTTCCCATCGATCACCTGGGTGTTTGCCAGGCCTCTGGCAATCCCCATCGCCGTGGTTCTGGTGGCGTACCTCATCTGGGTGCCGCTTTCCAAGGCCGGGGCCCCCGACGAGCCGGCGCCCCCCACCGCAGTCATGTAGGCACAGCCACGACGAGAGCCGGGCGCGATGGAACCCCTCACCATCGTCCAGATGCTCGAGAAGATCGACTTCTCGACCGGCTCGGTGGTGCAGATGTTCGAGGCCGCAACCGGACTGGCTTCGCGCGGGCACACGGTGCTGGCGGTCACGAGACCCAACCGCGAGATGGCCCAGCGGTGCGCCGAGGTCAAGGTGGAGCATGTGTCCCTCCCGCTCCGCCACGAGTTCGACGTCCTCTCGGCGCACCGGTTCGCACACCTGGCCCGCGACCGCAAGGTGGATGTCGTCCACGTGCACAAAGGGATCTCCCACGCCGTGGCGTGGGGCGCCACGTTTCTCGGCGCCCACTACGGGCTGGTGGTCAACCGCGGCGTCTCCTTCCCCATGGACTTCCTCTCAGGCTGGAAGTATCGGTCGCGCAGGGTCAGCCGGATCGTGTGCGTGGCCGAGAGCGTCCGTCGGGTGGTGATCGCCACGGGCCGAGTGCCGGCCCATAAGGTGGGCGTGATCTACGCGGGGGTGGACCTGGAGCGCTTCGATCCCGCCCGCACGCACCCGGAAGTTGTGCGGGCGGAGCTGGGCATCCCGGCCGAAGCGAGCGTGGTGGGCCACGTCGGGATGCGCGACTGGAAAGGGTGGAAGGAGGTCCTGACGGCCTTCCCGGCCATCCGCGCCGACCACCCGAGGTCGCACCTGCTGCTGGTGGCGTGCAGAAGCGAGGCACAGCGCGAGGGCGTGCTCGAGCTCGCACGGGAGATGGGCCTCACCGGAGCGGTGACGGCAACGATGGAGCGTCGCGACATGCCCGATGTGCTCGCCGCCTGCGACGTGGTGGTGGACGCCTCGTGGGCCGGCACCGGGATCACGGGCACGATTCGCGAGGCGATGGCCCTCGGGAAGCCCGTGGTGGCGACCGCGGTCGCAGGAAACCCGGAGCTCGTCGAGGACGGGGTTTCGGGGATCATGGTTCCGCCGCGCGATGTGCCGATTCTCGCCGCCGCAGTCTCGCGGATCCTGCGCGACTCAGAACTGGCCGCTCGCCTCGCGGCCTCCGGCCAGGAGCGTGTGCGACAGGAGTTCTCGGCAGCAGCGCGCGTTGCACGCCTCGAGGCGCTGTACCTCCGCGTGGCTCACGAGACCCGTCAGAAGCCGCCACGCCGCCACTGGTGAGAACGGCTTCCGTCACCAGGGCCTGTCCCGCCTGCGCCGGGATTCTGCCCCCTTAACCCGCGCGCTGATTCTCCCCCTCAAGCCCTCAGGCAGGTAACCCAGATCTCCCGGCGCCTGGGTCCGTCGAGTTCCAGGAGGTAGACGGCCTGCCAGCGCCCGAGCGAGAGCTCGCTGGTGCTGATCGGGACCGCCACGGAGTGGCCCACCAGTGTGCTCAGGAAGTGGGCGTCTGAGTTCCCCTCGCTGTGGCGCCAGCTGATCGTGGGGAGGACGGCGGTGAGGGCGTTGAGGATGTCCTCCCCCACCGCCGGGTCGGCGTTCTCGTTGAGCAACACGGCAGCCGTGGTGTGGGGCACCGCCACGTGACAGATTCCGTCGGTGACCCCGGAAGCCGCAACGGCCTCCTGGATGAACGTCGTCACGTCCACGAGCTGGCGCCGACGCTGCGAGGAGACCTCGATCACGTCCATGGGTATGCCCTCCCCTCCGGCCAGTACAGGATTCGGTAGCCCTCCGCCAACACCACGACCCGGTGCACGTAGTCCCAGGTTTCGGGGATTTCGAGGGACTCCACGAACTCGGGGCCATCGTGCCTACCGTTCGTCTGCCACACCTCCCGCACACGCTTCTCGCCCGCGTTGTAGGTTGCCAGCGCCGCGGTCCACGAGCCGTTGAACGCGCGTCGCCACCTCGCGAGGAGGGCAGCCCCCAGGGTGAGGTTGCGGGCCGGCTCGAGGATATCGCCGGAACGCGAGAAACCCGGCAGCTCCCTCGCCACCTCGGCGCCCGACTCGGGAATCACCTGGGCGAGGCCGAGCGCCCCGGCAGCCGAGCGCGCCCGCGGGTTCCAGGCCGACTCCTGGCGCACCAGGCCTGCCAGCACCCAGGGTGGCACTCCGGTGCGCCGCGCTGCGGCCTCGACCTCAGGCTGCCACGGCAGCGGAAGGTAGCGTTCCAGGAGTTGGCGGGGGAGCCCATGCCAGGGACCGGAGAGCAGCCTCGGCTCCCCCCGCACCAGCAGGGACACCGCCTCGAGGGGTGGCATCTCCGCAAGTGCCAGCAGACCCAGCCACCCGGGCCCGTTGCCACCAGCAGCCTCGAGCTCCCAGCGCCAAGCGAAGACCACGTCGGCAACGCGCCCAGCCGTCAGAAGGTCCGCAGCCCAGGCCGGCGGCGGGGGGCTCGCCGGCGCCTCGACCGAAGGCACGACGACGACCCCAGCCGCACCGAGATCCCTGGTGGCCCACTGCGCGGGAAGGTCCGGGAATCCGCTCCCGGAAAGCGTCGTGAGGGCTGAGCGGTCGCCGCGCCGTGCCAGCACTCGGGCCCGCCAGTACCCTGTGACCCGCCGGCCGCGCGTGGTTCTCGCCAGGTCGGGGGAGAGACTCGCCCCTCCCTTCTGGCGGGCCTGCAGCATCGCCATCCGGCGGACAACCCACTCCCAGCGCGGCTGCTCCTGTGCGGCCGCCGCGCCAAGATGGGGCAGGGCTTCTGCGAAGCGACCCGTCTCGACCAGTGCCTCCCCGATCAGGAGCTCGACGCGACCCGCTTGCGGCCCCTCCCCCGGTGAGAGCAGCCGCGCCCGGCGTGCCACCCGCAGCATCTCCCCGAAGGCGCGCCCGCGCGTGCCGTCGGGACCGCTCCACGCAATTTGGCGGTGGGCCTCGGCCCGCTCGACCCAGCACTCCGCACACCCCTCGCCGCCGCGTGTTGCCCAGCTCAGGGCCACGCCTGGACGGCGCAACCTCAGCGCGGCCCGCGCGCCGATCACCAGACCATAACGACCGGCACGGCCCGCGGCACGCAGCGCGCCCTGCGGTTCCCCGGCGTCCAGCCACGCCTCGGCGTGGTCGGCCCACTCCCTCGCGCTAAACCCTGCCGCCACCCGCTCCAGGGTGCGCTCCGAAAAGGCTACGGCGAAAAGCTGAGGGAACTCGACGGCCAGGCGGCGTTCCGCGGCCGGCCGCTCGGCGCCGGCGGCGAGAGCAATCACGGCGAGTGCGCGGCCAAGCTCGTCGTGCCCGAGCTCGGCGAGGCCAGGCAGAAGAGTGGCGCCCGCAGCCGCCTCACCGCGCACCGCGAGAATCTCGGCGCCCCGCAGCTTCAAGCGAAGTCGGTCCGTTCCGGAGAGCCACGGTGCGGCAACTGCGGCTCGCCAGGGGATGACCGGCGACCGCGAAGCCTCGAGCGCATCCTCCAGGCGCCGCGCCGCCAGACGGGCGAGCCCCCGCTGAGGGCGTGCGACGTTGAAGGCGGCGAGGGCACCCACCGGTGACCGTGCATCGCAGGCATTCAACCCCCAAAGCAGCGCCGCGCGCGTTCGCTCGGTCGCCCGACCCTGAACCACCACGCGCATGAACGCCTTCGCGCGGGTGGCCGAATCACCCTTGGTGAGGAATGCCTGGGCGAGCGTAGGCACCGGGGCTGCCCGGCATGTGAGAAGGATCGGCAGGAAGAGTGAGACCGCCGCCCGCAGCCAGGCCCGCCTAGATTCCGAGGGCGTCCGCCTCTCCATCCGCAAGAATGCGCACCAACTCGTCGTGGAAGTAGTTGGTGCTCGCCCGCACGTCCGCCGAAACGCGCTGCTCGTACATCTCGCGCGAGCGGTCGATGTCGTCCTTGAGGCGCTGGTAGATATCGCGCGAGATCTTCCCCGCCTGGACCGCCTGCTCGTTATACAGCCTGATCTCGGAGACCAGCAGGCGCGCGAAGCGCCGCGCCTCCTCGTGCTTGCGCTCGTCCTCCGCTGGCCGCGCCGGGGCGGTCGGCGCCCGTGGTGCGACCGCCGGCGGTGGCGGCGGCGGTGCTGGTGGCGGCATCGTGGGCGCCACCGGGACCTTGAGGTGGACGGTGGCCGAGGCGTCGGCCACGGGTGGCGTGACCTCCGGCGGCGCCATGCGCATCATCGCTGGGGTCGGGGCACCTTCCTCCAGCTCGAAGAGGTTCGAGGTTGGCACACCGACCGGCGGCGCCACGGCCGCTCTTGTGCCCGTTAAGTCTTCGGCCTCCTGCAGCGCGGCAGTCGGAACCGTTCGACCGCTCAGGGTCTCGAGCATCAGCCCCACCGTGTAGGTGAGCTGCTGCACGATCGCGGTGTCGAGACCCGACTCACCCTCGAGGGCCAGCAGCATCCCGACGACCTTGCCGCGGAGCGACATGGGCACCAGGAGCAGCCGTCCCTTCGGAGCGTCGAACCAGCGGGAGAGCATCTCCTCGTCGGCGAGGTCAACGACGACCGGGACGCCATCCGCCACCCGACGAAGCCCGGCCGAGGTCGCCAGAGCCCCGTGCCAGGTCTTCACCGGACTTCCGGCTCCGAAACCTTCTCCCGCCCATCCCTGGACGGCGTTACCGTCGCGCAACACGACGATCGCCCGGGGACCGCACCAGCCGCCGATCACCCGCAGCAGGTCCTGAAGCACCTCCGACTGGGCGCGCCCGGCGTCGAGGCGCCGCATCACCTCGAGGCTCACACCGGCCGGCGCCACGGGCTTCGCGAGGTCCTGCAGGCGTTCCGAAAGCCCCGCCATGGGAAACAGCGTCTCCAGATCGGGGGGGATCACCGCGCCCAACTCCCCGGCGGCGCGCACCGAGAGCTCGCGGACCTGGCCCAACGCCGCTTCAACCTTCGCGCGGATCTTCGCCGCGGCACTATCCCGCAGCTGCCCAAGTTCAGCCAGGATCGCTTCGTGCTTCTCCATAGCGCCTCCCTGCTGCCCGATCAAACAATCATTATCGGCGTGGCGCGCAAAGCGTGTCAAGAAAGTTCCCGTGTTGCCTGGGGATGGCGCCTCTGCTAGCTTTGCCGGCCGGGAGACCCATGGGAGCAATTGCAGCCCGCCTGGCGGCCATCGCACTGCTCGTTCTAGCCTTCGGGTGCGGGGATCGGCCGCGTGGAACCGGTCACCGTGCCCATCAGACGAGCAGCGAGTTTGCCAGGGTCCAGGTTGCCCGTGCCGAGCTCGCCGTCGCACGCGAAAGGTCGGACCAGGCCCGCGCCGAGGCTCAGGGGGGAAAGGCGGACGCCGACGCGGTGCGGCTTGCCCAGTCGGAATTCGGCGCCGCCCACGAGAGGTACCAGAAGGTGCTGGCGGCCTTCCTCACCGTGGCGCTGAACGAGAGGCCCGCCAGCCCCGAGACGTTGGAGGCGTTGGGGCTTTACGCCGACGCCGCCGTGTCCAACGCCCGAATCCTCCTCGACCGCGGCGGCGACGCGAACCGCGCGATCGCGGGTCTGGAGGGCGCCGAGCGCCTCTTCCGAGCCCTGGGCGTACCGGTCCCGCACGACCTCGCGGCGACGCTGGAACGGGCCCGACGGGTCCAGGCCAGCCCACCCACCGCCACCCCGACGATGCCAGGTCGTGACACGGCCTCCGGGGGTCCCCGCCAACGCCGCTCTGCCCGCTCGCGCCGGTAATCCTCTGCCTTGGATTGACCGCACCGGGTCTTCTTGCTAGACTTCCATCCCTTTCGCGTACCCGCGCCCACTTTTTTTCCCGGCGCGGCAAGACCGACGCAGAGGGGGGGTGAGACCGCGCGATGCCCACGATGGTGCATGTTCGTGACAACGAGTCGTTCGAGCAGGCTCTGCGTCGCTTCAAAAGGAAGTGTGAGAAGGCCGGAATCCTTTCCGAGATCAAGAAGCGTCAGCATTACGAGAAGCCGAGCGTGAGGCGGAAGCGTAAGCTTATCCAGGCGCGCAAGAAGCTCCTCCGCAAGTTGGCCCAGCAGCGGAAGGCGGGGTTGCTCTAGCGCCCTCGGGATCACCTTGAACCTCGCTGCGCTCGAGTTTGACCAGGTTCTCGAGTTGGTCGCCACGTTCGCACGGAGCGAACGCGGGCGGCGGGCAGTCACCGCGACCCTTCCCCGTTTCTCACCCGGGGAAGGGTCGATGGCTTTTCAACTCACCCACGAACTGCAGGCGGTGCTCTCGACCCACGGCACGCTGTCCTTCACCGGCCTCGACGCGGCAGGCCTGCTCGAGGAGGGCCTCGCGAGTCCCACAGATGGATCGGATCTCGCCCGCCTCGTCGCGCTCGTGCGCCGCATCGTGGAGGTGCGGGCGGTGCTGGCCGCCGCAGGCAGTGGGGCGGAGCTCGGCCGCCTCCTCTCGGTGCTTCCTCAGCTCGACGCGCTGCTCGCGTTCTGCGCCCTCCGCATCGGACCCGCAGGGGAGATCCTCGACAGCGCGTCCCCTGCGCTCGCCCAGGCCCGCGCGGGCCGGGAGCGCCACCGGGGGGCGATCGTAGCGGCCATGGAGCTGCTGCGCCGGCGGCACAGGAACCTGTCCGCCCCGTTCACCGTGCGCCGCGAGCGCTACTGCATCCCCGTCCCTGCAAACGATCGGGGAACGGTGCCGGGTCTGGTTCTTGACGTCTCCTCCTCGGGCGCCACGGTGTTCCTGGAACCGTTCGGGGTGGTGGAGCTCAACAACGCGCTGGCAGAGGCCGCCGCCCTCGCGCGCGCCGAGGAGGAAAGGGTCCTAGCCGAGCTCGCCTCCGCCTTCCACAGGGAGCGCGATGGGTTGCTGCGGGCCGCCGAGGCGCTCGCCCGGCTCGATGCATGTCAGGCGCGCCTCCTGTTCGGCCAGTCCTGCCGGGGAACGCTGCTGCAGCCCGGTGCCGGTCGCTCCCTATGCCTCGTCGGCGCCCGCCATCCGCTCCTCGATCCCGCCCTCGCGCCGCTTCGCCACCAGGCGCTCGGGGCGGCGGGCAGCACCCGGCCGGTCGTGCCCCTCGACCTCGCATTCCCCGAAGGTGCGAAGCTCGTCCTCCTCTCCGGCCCGAACGCCGGCGGAAAGACCGTTGCGCTCAAGACGATCGGGCTTGCCGCCCTGATGGCCCAGGTTGGAATCCCGGTGCTTGCGGAGGAAGGCAGCACGTTGCCGCCGCTCGGCCGGTTGTGGTGCCACCTCGGGGACGAGCAGAGCCTCTTCTCCGACCTCTCCACCTTCACCGGGGCGATGCGCGCCACCGCGTCGCTGCTCGCCGATTCCGACGCCAACACGCTCGTGCTCTACGACGAGTTGGGCTCCGGGACCGACCCCGAAGAGGGGGCGGCGCTGGCGGCCGCCCTGATCGAGGACCTGGCGCGGCGGGGGTGCTGGACGGTGGCGACCGCCCATCTGATCACGGTCGCGGCGCACCTCGAGGGAGTCCCCGGCGCCGTCAACGCGGCGATGGGGTACGACGAGGCGACGGGCCGCCCAACGTACCGCCTCCACCTCGGCGTGCCGGGCCGTTCCCGGGGTCTCGCGATCGCCAGCTCGTGCGGTGTCCCGCCGGGGTTGCTGGCGCGCGCCCGCGAGCTCCTCTCCAAGGCTTTCCTCGCGATCGATGCCTATCTCGCCGCGCTGCAGGTGGAGCGCGAGCGTTTGCAGAACCAGCGCGACGGCCTCGCGGGCCAACAGCGCGAGGTCGAGGAGGCGCGCCGCCAGACCGAGGGCGAGCGGGAGCGGCTGGTCCACGAGCGGGAGAGGTTCCGTCAGCGCCTCGCCGACGAGCGCGATGCGCTCCGAAGGCGTGCGAAGGAGCAGCTCGCGGCGGCGCTTTCCGAGCTCGAGCAGGCCCGTGTGCGGGGCGAGTTCCCCGGGAAAAAGAGGCTCGCCGCGGTGCGGCGCACCGCTTTGGACATGGAAGTGGAAGAGGTCGCGCAAACACCCCCCGAGCCGTTCGACGTGGGGGCAACGGTACGGGTGCGCGGAACCGTGGCAGCCGGCCAGGTCAGCCGGGTAGCCGGTGACCGTATCGAGGTCCAGGTCGGGGACAAACGGGTGTGGGTCGAGCGGTCCGACTGCGAACCGGTTGTCGGGCCGCCCGCCCCCGCCAGTGGCGGGGTCGAGATCACCGCAATGGGAGCCCCCCCGGCCGAGTTGAAGCTCATCGGCATGACGCAGGAGGAGGCGCGTGAGGAGCTGGAGCGCTTCCTCGATCGCGCCGTGCTCGCCGGCATCGCCCGCGTGCGGGTGGTGCACGGGCACGGAACTGGCGCCCTGCGTAAGGTAGTGCGCGAAGTGCTGGCCGCCCACCCGGCCGTGGCACACTTTGCCCACCCGCCGCAGTACCGGGGCGGGACTGGCGTGACCGAGGCAGAGCTGGAATGAGAACCGGACAGAGGCAAGGGGGAAGAGGGGAGAGAGACCCATGACACGTTTGCCACATCCCCCTCCCGCCTCTCCCCTTTTCCACCTCCCGTGGTCGGGAGGGGGGCGATGAGCGACTACGACCTCTCGCGCCGGGTGCTCGACCAAGTCCGGGAAGCCGCCGACATCGTC
The DNA here is from genome assembly GCA_001766905.1 of Acidobacteria bacterium RBG_13_68_16. Taxonomy (GTDB): domain Bacteria; phylum Acidobacteriota; class Thermoanaerobaculia; order Thermoanaerobaculales; family Thermoanaerobaculaceae; genus RBG-13-68-16. Next base: position 5,633 of record MEKI01000002.1, on the reverse strand, counting down.
GCCGTGGTCGGCGAGCACCTCACGCTGCGCAAGACCGGCCGAAACTACGTCGGACTCTGCCCGTTCCACGGCGAGAAGACACCCTCCTTCAACGTCTCTCGAGAGAAGGGGACGTACTACTGCTTTGGCTGCAAGCGCGGCGGCGACGTGATCGACTTCGTCATGGAGTTGGAGCGAGTGCCGTTCGCCGAGGCGGTGGAACGGCTCGCCGAGCGCTTCGGCATCCGCCTGCCCCCCGCCTCCCCCGAGGCGAGGCGACGCAAGGACGAGCACGACCAGCTCGTGGAGGTGATGGACGCGGCCCAGGCCGTGTTCGTGCGTCAGGTCGGCGAGGACCGGCCCCGTGCCTTTCTCGAGCGCCGGGGCGTCAGCCTCGAGCTCGCGGCCGACTTCGGCCTCGGGTACGCCAAGGGAGAGTGGCGAGCGCTCTACGACGAGCTGCGGCGACGGTTCTCCGAGCGCGCGTTGATCGCCGCAGGCGTGGTGGTGGAGGGGGAGGCCGGGCGGGTCTGGGACCGCTTCCGCGATAGGGTCACCATCCCCATCCGCCTCGCTCGCGGCCGGCTGGTCGCGTTCGGGGGGCGGGTCCTGGGCGACGAGACGCCCAAATACCTCAACTCGCCCGAGAGCAGCCTGTTCTCCAAGAGCCACGTGCTCTTCGCCCTCGACCGGGCCAGCCGCACCTTCGCCCAGGCCGGCCGGGCCATCGTGGTGGAAGGGTACTTCGACTGTATCGCCATGCACCACAACGGGTTCGCGGAGACCGTCGCCACCCTCGGCACCGCCCTCTCCGAACACCACGCCAGGGAGCTCGCGCGGCGGGTACCGAAGGTGGTGGTGTGCTTCGACGGCGACGCCGCCGGCCGGCAGGCGGCCGTTGGTGCCGTTCGAACCCTGCTGGGCGCCGCGGTCGAGGTCGACGTGCTCCTGCTCCCGCAGGGCCAGGATCCCGACGACATCGTCCGGCACGAGGGGAGCGAGGCGTTCCGGGGACGGGTCGATGGGGCGCTTGCTGTCACCGACTTCCTGCTCGAGTCGATGGGTCCGACACGCGAGGAGCGCCGACGCAACCTTTTGCAAACCTTAGAGATAGTGAATGCATGCCCCGATCCGGTGCGGCGCTTCTCGATGCGCGAGGCGCTTGCCCGGGGAGCGGGGGTGCCGCTCGAACAGCTCGGTCAGATAGGCTCCCCGACGGTCGTGGCCCAGCAGGCTACCGTCCAGGCGCTGCCGGACAAGGGCGAGCTGGCTCTGCTGCGTGCCCTGCTCCACGACATCGAGCCCACCCGCAGGTCTGATGTCCTCGCCCGTGTGCCGGGCGACGCGGTTCTCCACCCGGCGACCCGGGAGGTGCTGAGGGTCCTGCGAAAACTGACTGAAAATGGGGCACTTATCGAACTCGCCGCGGTCGTCGCGGAGGTCGAGGACCCGAACGTGCGGCGCATCGTCGCGGGCTTGGAGCACGAGGCGCCCGCGACCTCGGAGGACCGGCTCGAAGTCGTGATCGCGCTGCTGATGCGGAGGAGAGACGAGGCGCGACGGGCCGACATCCTCGACAAGATGCGGCGGGCCGAGTCCGCCGGTGACAAGGAGACGCTGGAACGCTTGAAGGCAGAGCAGACCGAGCTGATCAAGAGGCTCGGGCCGCCATCCCCGGGTGTTCCGGAAGCCAAGTAAGGCCGCCCGCCGGGCCCCAATCCGGTCACCGGACGGTCCAGGCCCTTGAAATTTCTGGGATTACGCCCGACATTGACGGATAGTGGTGTGCGGCGGCCGGTGGCCGCTCTCATGCATGAGGTGCCGGAGAGGGACGAAGAGCGCCTCACGCTTGTCATAATTGAGGGAAAACATTGCGACAAAAACCGAAAAAGAAGGCTCGCGCACCCCGTAACCGAAATCGCGCGCGCCGAAAGACCAAAGTAGTTGAAAAGAAAAAGGTTCGCGTCGTTCCGACGCGACCCAAGCGCCCCCTCAAGAAGGCCAAGGAGCACCGCCCGAGCGAGGCGTCCGGCGAGTCCGGGGTGAGGGAACGGGAGGCTCTGGCATTGACCGTGGAGGAGAAGTACGTCGAGCTTGGCCGGCTGCTGGGCCTTGGGCGGGAGCGGGGTTACGTCCTGGTGGACGAGATCCTCGAGGTTCTGCCGGAGGAGGTGGCCTCCACACCCGAGGAGCTGGACGAGATCTACCTCCGCTTCACCGAGAACGAGATCGAGATCGTCGAGAGCCTCGAGAAGCTGGCCGCCATGGAGGAGGAGGCTGCCCAGGGCGACAGGCACGAAACCCCCGAGCCCCTCCCGGGCGTCACGGTCGTGGACCCCGCGCTGCTCGAGAAGACCAACGACCCGGTCCGCATGTACCTCCGCGAGATGGGCACCGTCAAGCTGTTGGACCGCGACGGCGAGGTCTCGATCGCGATGCGAATCGAGTCCGGCGAAGCCAAGGTCTTCGCTGCTCTCGCCTCGAGCCCCAAGGTTCGGGAGCTGTTCCTGCGCGCCAACGAGATGGCGCGCCGCGACCGCCGAATGATCAGGGACATCCTCTCGGGCCTCAGCGGGGACCTGGACGAGCGTGGACTCCAGCGGGTCGCGGAAACCATGAAGCTGTTCGACCGCATCCTCGAGCTCGACAAGCAGTCGAAACAGTTCAAGGAGAGGTTACGCCGCTGCAACCGGGGCACCCGCCGGGCCGACGAGTTGCTCCGGAAGATTGATACGCTGGCCGGCGAAACCTCGGTGTCGGTGCGCTCCACGGACTTCACCACCACCACTCGCAACCGTCTCGTGCGCTTCCTGACCGAGGTGGAGCGCCAGTTCTCCATCCCGCTCAACACCATTCGCAAGGACGAGGCGCGTCTCAAGACAGAGCGCAACGCCGAGCGCCACAGCTATTACAAGGAGCGTGTGAAGCGCTACCGGGCGGAGCTGCGCTCTCTCGAGCACCGTTTCGGCGTGCCCCACGGGGAGTTGAAGCGGGTGGTGGCCGAGGTGCGGCAGGGTGAGGAGGAGACCGATAGCGCCAAGCAGCAACTCATCGTCGCCAACCTACGCCTGGTGGTCTCGATCGCGAAGAAGTACACCAACCGCGGGCTCCAGTTCCTCGACCTCATCCAGGAGGGGAACATCGGCCTCATGAAGGCGGTGGATAAGTTCGAGTATCGTCGCGGCTACAAGTTCTCAACCTATGCGACGTGGTGGATCAGGCAGGCCATCACGCGCGCCATCGCCGACCAGGCCCGAACGATCCGCATCCCGGTGCACATGATCGAGACGATCAACAAGCTGACCCGCACGCAACGTCAGCTCGTGCAGGAACTTGGGCGTGAGGCGACGGCCGAGGAGGTCGCCGAGAAGATGGAGATCCCGGTGACCAAGGTCCGCAAGATCATGAAGATAGCCCAGGAGCCCATCTCCCTCGAGACGCCGATCGGGGAGGAGGAAGACTCCCACCTGGGCGACTTTGTCGAGGACCGCTCGGCGGTCTCCCCCATCGACGCGGTGATCGCGGCCAGCCTAAAGACCCAGGCGGAGGGCGTGCTCCGCACCCTCACCCCGCGCGAAGCCGAGGTGCTGCGCCGGCGCTTCGGAATCGGGGACGGCACCGAGCACACCTTGGAGGAGGTGGGCAAGGCGTTCAACGTGACGCGCGAGCGCATCCGCCAGATCGAGTCGAAGGCGTTGCGCAAGTTGCGCCACCCCACCCGTGCAAAGCTGCTCAAGCCGTACCTGGACATGATCGGGTAACGGCAGGGGAGAGCGCAGAGGGAAGAGGGCAGATACCGGCCGGGCGGCCCGCTCGTCCGTCTCGCCTGCTCTCAACTCTCCGCTCTCCGCTCTTCCCTCTCCCCGCCTCGGCGCTTGCCTCCTGGCACGGCAGGACTTACAATCCCGCGCTGCTGGGTCCATAGCTCAGCGGTCAGAGCTGCCGGCTCATAACCGGTTGGTCCCAGGTTCGAATCCTGGTGGACCCACTTCGAGCGGGAACGGTTCTGGCCCCCGGGGCATGGTCGGGCCGGATTGGTTTCGCCTGTCGGTACGGGGAGGTGTGTTGAAGGCACGGGAACAACTTTCCGGGTACATCGCGCTGCAGCGTCTCTTGGACCACCGCACCGCCCTGAAGCGGGAGCGGGACACCCCGCCCGAGGCACTCACCACCCTTCGAACCCAGTTCGCCGAACGTCACGACAAGCTGGAGCACGCACACAAGCGCCGCGAGTCGCTGCAGGGAGAGCAGGGCTCGCTGCAGCCCGAGGTCGAGGCGCTGCGCGAGGAGCGCGAGCACTTCCGCAAGCAGAAGAGCCAGGTCACCAACATGAAGCAGCTTTCGGCGGTGGTTTCCGAGCTCGACCACGTGGAGAGCCAGCTCAAGGCCAAGGAGGACCGGTTGCTCGCGATCTGGCAGGAGCTCGAGGTGACCGACGCCGACATCGCCACTCTCGGCGAGGAAAGCCACGAGGAGAGAACGCTGAGGGAGGAGGCCGAGGCAGCCTGGGATGTCGGCCGCAAGGCGGCCGAGGCCGGGCTCGCAGACGTTGAGCGCGAACTGAGCAACGTCCAGCGGGAGCTGGGCGAGGCCGGGATGGCTTCCTTCAAGAAGCTGTGGGCATCGCGCAAGCCCAACGCTGTGGTGCCGATGGACGGTACCGCGTGCTCCGCCTGCCACGCCGATCTTCGCCCCTCGCTGGTGCAGCTCGTGCGCACCAACGAGGAGCTGCAGTTCTGCGATCACTGCCGCCGGCTGCTCTACGACCCCGAGAAGTTCAAAGCCTCAGCATGACCGCCGTGCGGGCAGGCCGCGTCGCTATCGACGGGGGCGCCCGCGGCAACCCCGGTGAGGCGGGATGCGGCATCGTCCTCGACGCCGGCGGCCGTCGCGAGGAGCACACCGTCTACCTCGGCATCACCACCAACAACGTGGCTGAGTACGCGGCGCTTCTTGCGGCGCTGGAGCGCGCGCACCTCCTGGGCCTCGAGGAGCTCGCGGTCCGCTCCGACTCGCAGCTCCTGGTCGAGCAGATGAACGGCGCCTACCGGGTCAAGGCACCCCACCTCAAGCCGCTCTGGCTGCGGGCGCGGACTCTCGCTGCCGGTCTGCGCCGCTTCTCCATCGTCCACGTGCCGCGCGAGCGTAACCGGAAGGCCGACGCACTCGCCAACCGCGCGATGGAGCACCACACCTCGACGCTTCCCCGTCCCGAGGGACTGTCGTGACCGCCGTAGCCGATAATCTCGCTGCGGCCAAAGCAAGGATCGCCGCTGCTTGCGCTCGTGCGGGGCGCGACCCACGCTTCGTGCGCATCGCGGCCGTTAGCAAAACTCAACCCCCGGATGTGGTGGCCGCGGCGGTCGCGGCCGGCGCGGACGCCATCGGCGAGAACCGTGTTCAGGAGGCGGCCGCCAAGCGGCCTCTGGTGGCAGGGACGATCCCCTGGCACCTCGTCGGGCCGCTCCAGCGCAACAAGGCGAAGCTGGCGCTGGGGCACTTCGACGTGGTCGAAACCCTGGACCGACCCGAGCTCGCCGACCGCCTCGAGACGCTGCTCGGGTTGGTCGGTCGCGTACTTCCCGTCTTCATCGAGATCAACATCGGCGGGGAGGCACAGAAGTCAGGCATCGCGCCTGCCGCGTCCGGCCCAC
>MEKI01000001.1:3813-25510 GCA_001766905.1 Acidobacteria bacterium RBG_13_68_16 | reverse complement strand
AGGCTCGGATGTACTCCAGGTACCGAGGGTCCCGTGTGTGGCGGTAGACCTCCGCGATCCCCCACAGGGCGATCCCCGTCGTGTACTCGAACCCTTTGTTGCCGATGGCCTCGGCGTTAGGCCATCGCGAGAGCACGCTGTCCGCGAGCCGGACCGCGAACGGCTGCTCCGGCGACGGCGTTGTCGCCGCGACGGCACCCACAACGCCGGTCGCGAGGCCGAGCACGATCATGCCTGCGCGAGCCCCTCGCCGAATGCTTCCCGAGCGCGTTCGCATCGCGTCTCCTTTGCCGCTCATCACCGGCCCATCCAGCCGCCGTCGACGATGAGAACGTGTCCGTGCACGTAGTCGGAGGCGCGGGAGGCGAGGAAAACGGCGGCTCCGACGAGGTCCTCGGGCTCGCCCCAGCGGGCCGCTGGGATCCGTTCGAGGATCTGGCGGCTGCGCTCGGGGTCGGCACGGAGCGCCGCCGTGTTGGCCGTTCGCATGTAGCCGGGCGCGATGGCGTTCACGTTCACCCCACGTCCGGACCACTCGTTCGCAAGCGATCTCGTGATCGCCGCCACTCCCGACTTCGCAGCGGCGTAAGCGGGGACCAGGATCCCACCCTGGAAGGAGAGGAGGGAGGCGATGTTGATGATCTTGCCGTGCCCGGCGGCGAGCATTCCCCGGCCCGCCTCGCGGCAGAGGCGGAAGACGCTTCCGAGGTTGACGTCGAGAACGTGGTCCCAGTCCTCGTCGGTGGTCTCCTCTGCGCTCGCGCGCCGGATCGTTCCGGCGTTGTTAACGAGGATGTCGAGGCCGCCAACCGCCGCGATGGCCTCCGACACGAGCCTGCCGGGCGTCGTGAAATCGGACAGGTCTCCCGCGATTGCGGCGGCCCTGACACCTGCCGCGCGAATCGCCGCACAGGTCCCGTCGCAGTCCGCGGGCAGCACCTCGGCGTGGACGACGACGTCCGCGCCGGCCCTGGAGAGACCGATGGCGATGGCGGCGCCGAGGCCGCCCGAAGCACCCGTCACCAAAGCTCTCCGGCCAACAAGTGAAAAGAGGCCGAGTCCGTTGGTGTTCATGATGCCCTCATTTCGCGGGCTCGAGCCCGCGTCCGAGTGTCCCGAGCTCGAGGCCGAGGTACTCCCTCGCGTTGAAGAACGAGATCGCCTCAACGAGGCGACCGAGCATCGCGCTGTCATGTGGAACGAGCCCTCTCCTCACGTCGTGGCCGAGGAGATTGCAGAGGAGACGGCGGAAGTAGTCGTGCCGTGGGTAGGAGAGGAAGCTGCGAGAGTCGGTCACCATGCCTACGAACCGCGAGAAAAGGCCCATGCTCGAGAGCGCCCTCATCTGGGCTTGCATCCCGTCCAGTTGATCGAGGAACCACCACGCCGGGCCGTACTGGATCTTGCCCGGCAGGGTTCCGTCCTGGAAGTTGCCGGCCATCGTTGCGAACACCTCGTTGTCAGCCGGGTTCAGGTTGTACAGGATCGTCTTGGCGAGTTGTTCCGTGCTGTCCAGCCGATCGAGGAATCGCGCCAGCGACCGGGCCTGTGGGAAGTCGCCGATTGAGTCCAAGCCGCTGTCGGCGCCAAGCCTGAGACGCAGCCGGGTGTTGTTGTCGCGGAGCGCCCCCAGGTGGAACTGCTGAACCCAGCCGCGAGCGTGGTCGAGGAGCGCAAGCCGATGGAGCAGCGCCGATCGAAAGCCGCGCGCCTCCCCGGACTCGGGTGTCTCCCCTCTCCGAAGACGGGTGAAGACCTTCGAGGCCTCCCCATCGGTCCAAGGCTCCGCGTCGATCTGTTCGAGCCCGTGGTCGGACGCACGACAACCGGCCGCGTGGAAGAACGCATGGCGCGCCTCGAGGGCCTCGAGCAGAGACGCGAAGGTCCCGACGGAGAGCCCCGCGGCTTCGCCCAGCCGATCCACCCAGGCGTTCCAGGCCCGCGGGTCGCCCGTCGCCAGGACACGGTCGGGCCTGAACGTGGGATACACGCGCGTCTCGCGATCCGCCTGCGCGGCCAGCGTGGCGTGATGCGCCAGCGAGTCGATCGGGTCGTCGGTGGTACACACCACGGCGACCCGGAAATGTTGGAGGAGCCCCTGCGCGGAGAAGCCGGGTTGGGTGAGCAGCTCGTTGCAACGGTCGAAGATGCCGCGCGCGGTCCGCGCATCGAGGAGCTCCGCGATGCCGAACGGGTGCTTGAGCTCCATGTGAGTCCAGTGGTAGAGCGGGTTGCGGAGGGCGAACGGGACCGTCCGCGCCCACGCTTCGAACTTCTCCCAGTCCGACGCGTCCCCCGTACAGAACCGCTCCGGGACCCCATTCGCGCGCATCGCCCTCCACTTGTAATGGTCGCCCTCGAGCCAGATCTCGGTTATCGAGCGAAAGCGGTGGTCCTGTGCGATCTGCGCGACGGGCAGGTGGCAGTGGTAGTCGATGATTGGAAGTTTCTCAGCGTGATCGTGATAGAGCTCCGCAGCCAAATCCGTTTCCAGCAGGAAGTCGTCGTGAATGAAGGGTTTCATTGGGCGTCTCCCCCCCGACGCCGGCGACGCGTCGGCGATGACCCAGACTCACCGGACTGCGCCCGGCGGGCCCTCTCCAGGTGCTCGGCCATCTCGCGCCGGGCCCGCTCAACGTCTCGCGCCCGGATCGCCCGGTAGATTCGGCGGTGCATCTCGGCCGATTCCTTGAGGCTCGTGGAGTGGACCGCGGTCTCTCGCCGACTCTCCCAGACCAACTGCGCGAGCGTGTCGACCAGCGTGGCCAAAACAGGGTTCTGCGAGGCGGCCGCCACGGCGCGATGAAACTGGACATCGTGGAGGAGGTACTCCCTCGGGTTGTCGATCGACGCGAACATACCGGCGACCTCGTCCGCCATAGCGGCCATCTGCTCGGGTGTGGCTTTCGCTGCCGCAAGGTAGGTCCCCCCAACCTCGAGCACGGCGCGTGCCTCGAACATCTCTTCGTGGGTGAAGCCGTGGAGGGCAGCGAGAAAGCGGAGGGGCCCTTCCCCGAGCCGTGGAGGGCCCGCGACGATGTAGGTTCCCGAGCCCTGGCGCGCTTCCATCACACCCATTGCCTGGAGCGAACGGATGCCCGAGCGCAGTGAGGCCCGGCTCACCCCAACCTGATCGGCGAGGTCGCGTTCCGGAGGGAGCCGGTCTCCAGGCCTCAGGCGGCCGGCCTCGATCATCTTGAGGACGTACTCCACCACCTTGCCACCGACCGTATTGGCGGTTGACCGGTCACCAGAGGTCTTACCTGTCATGGTCGTGCCCTCAAAATTGGTCTGCAGAGTGATACCATCCCCTTCCCGCCCGTGTCAAGGAGGGGTGCCCTCTAAATCCGGCCATTCGTAGACTTGCGCGGCCAGAATGGGTAAGAGTTGACGCCGCTGGTTTTGTGGTATTGTGTCGCCAGAACGGAAGAGTGGTTGACCACTTCTTCGGTACCACGGAGCTGGGATGACACTCAAGCTCAGGAGTGAGTCCGAGTGCCGCTGGGACCTCGTCAGCCTCGGAGAGGTCATGCTGAGGTTGGACCCCGGCGAGGCGCGCATCCATACCACCCGGCGTTTTGCCGCGTGGGAGGGAGGCGGTGAGTACAACGTCGCGCGCGGGCTGCGGCGCTGCTTCGGAAAGCGCACGGCGGTCCTCACCGCGCTCGCCGACAACCCCGTCGGGCGGCTCGTCGAGGATCTGATGCTCCAGGGCGGGGTCGACCTGTCCCTCGTGCGCTGGGTCCCCTACGACGGCGTCGGGCGAGCAGCGCGCAACGGGGTGAACTTCACGGAACGGGGGTTCGGACCGCGCGCGGCAGTGGGCTGCTCAGACCGAGGGCACACCGCCGTTTCCCAACTACAGCCTGGCGACTTCGACTGGGAGGACATCTTTGGCCGGCTCGGTGCCCGGTGGCTGCACTCCGGCGGGATCTTCTGCGCGCTGGGCGAGTCGACGCCCGACGTCGCGCGGAGCGCCTTCGAGGCCGCCAGGCGGCACGGGACGATCGTCTCGTACGACCTGAACTACCGCGACTCCCTCTGGCGTTCGGCCGGAGGCCAGGCCAAGGCGCAGGAGGTCAATCGAGCCCTCGTGGGTTTGGCTGACGTCCTGTTCGGCAACGAGGAGGACTTCTCCGCCGCGCTGGGGTTCCCGGTCGACGGGACCGATTCCGGCCTCGAAACCCTTTCGACGGCCGGCTTCCGCCGGATGATCGCGAAGGTCATGGAGACGTTCCCGAACCTAACGGCGGTGGTGACCACGCTGCGTACCGCCCGGAGTGCCGGCAGGAACGGGTGGGGAGCCCTGTGCTCCTACGCGGGTGAGTTCTTCGAGATCCAGCAGATCGACATCGATATCCTCGACCGCGTGGGCGGGGGTGATTCGTTCGCCTCCGGTTTCATCTGCGGCCTGTTGGAAGGGCGAGGTCCAGAGTGGGCGCTCCGATGCGGCGTGGCTCACGGCGCCCTCGCCATGACGACGCCTGGCGACGCCTCCATGGCCACGCGTTCCGAGGTTGAGCGGCGCATGAGCGGTTCAAGCGCGAGGATCGAGCGATGAGCCGGCCGCAAACAATCGAGAGGATCGAGAAACTCGGCCTCGTCCCGGTTGTGCGGGCGCCGTCGGCGGTGGTGGCGCTGCGTGCGGCGCGGGCCGTCTACGCGGGTGGGATCGATGTCCTCGAGATCACCATGACGGTCCCCGACGCGCTCGACGTCTTGCGGCAGCTCGCTGCCGAGTTGGGGGATCGTGTGGTCCTCGGCGCGGGCACCGTCCTCGACGCCGACACCGCTCGGGCCTGCATTGCGGCGGGAGCCGAGTTCATCGTGGCACCCGGGCTCGACCTCGAGACGGTCCGCGCGGTACATCAGCTCGAGAGGCCGGTGTTGCCGGGCGCGCTCACGCCAACCGAGGTCCTGACGGCGTGGAAGGCCGGCGCCGACATGGTCAAGATCTTTCCCTGCTCGGCGGTGGGGGGGGCCGAGTACGTTCGCGCCCTCAGGGTGCCTCTGCCACAGGTGAAGCTGCTGCCGACCGGCGGCGTCGACCGGCACACGGCGGCCGACTACATCCGCGCCGGCGCCGCCGCGCTCGGCCTCGGCGCCGCGCTCGTCGACCTCAACGCCCTGCAACAACGGGGCGACGAGGCGCTGTCCGCTCGCGCCCGCGAGTTCATCGAGATCGTGCGCGCGACGCGTGCGGAGCTAGCGGTACGGTAGGAGCGCGCATGGGGATCCGCCTCCGTGGCGCCGGCCTGCTGGTCGCCGTTGGCCTCGTGGCGGCATGCATAGGCGGAGGGGGCGCCCCTGACGTCCCCGCCGTTCCTGCACGCGAGCCTGGCGAACGAGCAGACCTGGTCGTTGCGCAGGACGGGAGGGGAGACTTCCGGACGATTCAGCACGCTCTCGACGCCCTTCCCGCGGACGGGCCCGCCTACCGGGTCATCCTCCTGCGAAACGGCACCTACAGGGAAAAGGTCTTCATCACGAAGAGCAGGGTGGCGCTCGTCGGGGAGAACCGCGAACGGACGCGCGTGGTCTTCTCCGAACTGCGGTCCGAGTGGCGCAAGACGCATCCGGACGACTGGGGCGCCGCCGTCGTCAACGTGGGTGAGGGCGTCGAGGACCTCGTTCTTGCCAACCTCACGATCAGAAACGACTACGGGAGTCACGGCGGGAGCCATGACCATCAGTTCGCCGTGCGCAGCGGGAAGGGAACGACCCGCATCTCGGTCCTCCATGCCAATGTCCTCGCGGATGGGGGCGACACGATGTCGCTGTGGAACAGCGCCTCGGGGATGTACTACCACGCCGGCTCGACGTTCGAGGGCTACGTGGACTTCTTCTGCCCGCGAGGGTGGAGCTATGCCACGGATTGCCGTTTCGTCAGCCACAGCACGAGCGCCAGCATCTGGCACGACGGCAGCGCCGCGGAGGAACAGAAGCTCGTGATCAGGAGCTCGCACTTCGAGGGGGACGCCGGGTTTGCACTGGGGCGCATCACTCGGGACGGCCAGTTCTACCTCGTCGACTGTACATTTTCGGGGGCGATGGCCGACCGTCCGATCTACCTCGCGCGCGAGCCGGAGACGTTCCGGTGGGGCCTGCGTGCCTACTTCTGGAACTGCCGACGCGATGGCGGTGACTTCCCCTGGTTTGCCGACAGCCTGTACCAGGCCCGGGGCGCCCCGCGGGCCGACGAGATTGATGCCCGCTGGACGTTCGGAGGAAAGTGGGATCCCGAGGGGACGCTGCCCGCGGTGCTCCCGTTTGCGAGCATCCCAACTCCACGAAACGGTGCTCGCGTCGTTCCGTCTGAGGTCGGCTTGCTGCGGTGGATCGGTGCGCGCGGCGCCGTCGCCTACGACGTCCGGTTCGGCCGGAAGGACCCGCCGCCCCTCGTTGCTCGGGTCAAGGGGACGGCGTACGAACCCGGCCCTCTGACGCCGGGCGTGACATACTTCTGGCGCGTCGATGCGGTGATGCCCAGGGGATCGGTCGAGGGACCCATCTGGCGGCTCACGGCCGTTGAGCCCGAGGGCAGGACGGCCGCGGCGAGACAGTGAGGGACACGAGAATGGTCAAGGACACCGTGGTCGAGAACCCCGTGAAACCGGATGCCGCGGAGAATGTGGTCGCCCACGTCCGTGATCTGCTCACCAAAGGAGAGGTCAAACCAGGGGATCGGCTGCCGGCCGAGAGGGAGCTGGCGCTGCAGATTGGCGTCAGCCGGCCGAGCGTGCGCGCCGGGCTTCAGGCGCTGGCGGCGATGGGCGTCGTGGAGGCGCGACGCGGCTCCGGAACGTACATAAGCACCGGCCCACCGGTCCTCAGCAGCGGCCCCCTTCAGCTCCTCGCGATCCTCCACGGCATCCCCCGGACCCAGATTTACGAGGCCCGTCGTGTCCTCGAGGGCAGGACGGCGCGGCTTGCCGCCGAGCGCGCCGCTGGAGAATCGCTTGCCGAGATCTCGGAGGAGGTGATGGGAATGTTCGCCTCCACCGATGACGCGCAAACGTTTCTCCTGCATGACATTCGCCTCCACCGGGCGGTGGCGCGGGCAGCCGGCAATCTGGTTCTATCGGCTCTGGTGGAGATGGTCTCAGCGATCTTCTACGAGCACCGCAAGGAGACGGCAAACCGGGACCGCGACCTCCGAGTCTCGGCCGAGCAGCATCGCAGAATCTACCAGGCGATCCGCGACCGAGATCCCGATGCTGCGGAGCGAGAGATGGACGCCCACCTCCAGGCCGCCCTCGAGAGAATGGAGAAGGAGGATAGCAAGCTGGTCATGCCTTCGCAGAAGAACTCTGCCGCGAAAAGAACGCGGAGCAACTGAGCATCGTCGTGCGGCTGCCCCTCGCGCTTGAGAGACGTGGTACCGAATCCAACATGCACACGAATAAGGCAACAAGAAGGAGCAGAACGTGAAGAAAGCAGATATCGGCCTTGTCGGTCTGGCTGTGATGGGCCAAAACCTAGTCTTGAACATGAACGACCACTCCTTCACGGTGGCTGTCTATAACCGCACGGTTTCCAAGGTGGGTGATTTCCTGAGTGGCGGTGCCAAAGGCACCAACGTCATCGGCGCGCGTTCCATCGAGGAACTGGTGAGGCTGCTGGCGAAACCTCGACGGATCATGCTGATGGTCAAGGCAGGTAAACCGGTGGACGAGTTCATCGAGGCGCTCATTCCCCACCTGGAGCCAGGCGACATCATTATTGACGGCGGCAACTCCAACTACCAGGACACGATGCGCCGTGCCGCGCTGGTCGAGTCCAAAGGGCTTCTCTACATCGGTACGGGCGTGTCCGGCGGTGAAGAGGGCGCACGCCGCGGCCCGTCCATCATGCCCGGCGGATCGCCGGCGGCCTGGCCGCACGTCAAACCCATCTTCCAGGCCATCGCGGCCAAGGTGGCCGACGGTTCGCCGTGCTGCGATTGGGTGGGCGAAAACGGCGCGGGTCACTACGTCAAGATGGTGCACAACGGCATCGAATATGGCGATATGCAGCTCATCTGTGAAGCGTACCACCTCATGAAGGAGGGGCTCGGCCTGAGTGCCGACGAGATGCACGAGGTCTTTTCCCAGTGGAACACTGGCAAGCTCGACTCGTACCTGATCGAGATCACGCGCGACATCCTGGGCTTCAAAGATAGGGACGGCAAACCGATCGTGGACAAGATTCTCGATACCGCCGGGCAGAAGGGCACCGGCAAGTGGACCGGCATTTCGGCGCTCGAGTTGGGGATCCCACTGACCATGGTCGTCGAGGCCGTACTGGGACGCGCCCTGTCGGCACTGAAGGACGAGCGCGTGGCGGCCTCCCAGGCGCTTCCCGGCCCCGGGCCGAAGTTCTCCGTCGATCGAAAGTCCTTTGTGGCGGATCTCCAAGAGGCAGTCTATGCCTCCAAGATCATCTCCTACACTCAGGGCTACATGCTGATGCGAGCGGCGGCGAAGGAGTACAAGTGGAACCTCAACTACGGCGGAGTCGCTCTGATGTGGCGCGGCGGGTGCATCATTCGTTCGGCCTTCCTGGGCAAGATCAAGGAAGCGTTCGACAAGGACCCCAACCTCAGCAACTTGTTGCTTGATTCGTACTTCAGGGAACAAATCGAAGGTGCGCAGTCCGCCTGGCGGCGCGTGGTGGCGAACGCCGCCGAGAGGGGAATCCCAGTTCCGGCCATGTCCAGTGCGCTGGCCTTCTACGATGGGTACCGCAGGGCATGGCTCCCCGCCAATCTGCTTCAGGCTCAGCGCGACTATTTCGGCGCCCACACCTATGAGCGTGTGGACAAGCCGCGCGGCCAGTTCTTCCACACGAATTGGACGGGGCATGGCGGCGATGTGACCTCGAATCCGTACCAGGCCTAACCCGCCGGCCCATACCTTGGGGCTAGGCCGCTGCCCGGCTCAGCGGGCGGGGTCGAGCCAGCCGTGCGAGCGCATCCACTCCTCCAGGCGCTTCGGCCACTCGGACGTCGGACCAAGGCCCGGCTTCGTGCCGAATCCGTGCGGCCCCTTCTCGAAGAGGTGCATCTCGGCGGGAACTCCTGCCCGTCGGAGCGTCTTGAAGAACAGCAAGCTGTTTTCGAGCGGCACGGAGGTGTCCTCAGCCGTGTGGACGAGGAACGTTGGAGGAGTGGCCCGGCTCACCTGGGTCTCGAGCGACAGGCGCTCGACGAGGGCCGGTGAGGGGGTATCGCCGATCAGGTTCCTTCGGGAAGCGGCATGGGTGGACGGCGCAGTCATCGTGATCACCGGGTAGAGCAGCGCAAGAAAATCAGGCCGAGCGCTGACGGCGTCCAGCTCGGCCCCTGTCCGTTCCTCCTGCGCGTCAAAGAGCGTGCCGGCACAGGCTGCCAGATGACCGCCGGCCGAGGACTCGAGCACGCCGATGCGGTCCGGGCGGACGCCAAGTTCAGCCGCCCGTGAGCGGATGATTCGGATCGCGCGCAGCACGTCGCGGAGCGGGGCCGGGTGCCCGTACTCCACAAGACGGTACTTGAGAACGAAGGCGGAGACTCCGAGAGCGCTGAACCGCTTGACCAGCTCGCTGCCCTCCTTTGCCACGGCGAGGCGGCCGTAGCTGCCGCCGGGACAGATGATCACGGCGGTCCCCACCGCCGTATCGGCCGCGGCCCGAAACATCGTGAGGATGGGAACCTGGACGTTGTAGACGCGGCCGTCCTCGATGCGCTCGTCGCCGCTCTCGGGCTGCGCGTTTGGAACGCCCTCGGGCCACGGCGGAACGACCTTCGGTTCATCGGCAGCGGCGCTCGCAACCGTCAGCCCGAGCACGACGAGAAGACAACCGAACAGGCCGATCGACCGACGGACCCAGACTCGCCTTGTGCCGAGCGAGCGGCCGGCTACACTCGTCGCCACGGCTCCCTCCTCCAGCCCGGACACCTCAGCCGTAGAATCCCGGTCCATGTGCCAGCAAACCTACTTTCCCGTTGCTGGGCGTCTCGGTCCCTCGGCATCGGCCAGCGGTGCTGGTTCGAGCCGCGGCGCCAGCACGTGGACGACCAGCAGGGCGACGAGGTATGCGGATCCGGCCACCGTGAAGAGCAGGCGATAGCTTCCGGTCAGCTCGAGCACCCATCCGGTCGCCGTGGCGATCAGCATGCCGCCGATCGCCCCTGCCATGCCGCCAAGCCCCACCACTGAAGCGACGGCGGAACGCGGGAAGAGGTCGGACGCGAGCGTGAACAAGTTGGCGGACCATCCTTGGTGCGCCGCCGCAGCGAGACCAACGAGGGCAACCGCAACCCACATGCTCGTCACACCGGACGCGAAAACGATCGGGGTGACGCACACGGCGCACACGAGCATCGCGAGCTTGCGCGCCCGATTGACCGAAACGCCCCGGCGCAGCATCGTCGAGGACAGCCAACCGCCGCCGATCGAGCCGATATCGGCGATCAGGTAGATCGCTACCAGCGGCGGACCCAGCTTGAGCAACGACAGGCCATGCCTATCGTGGAGGAACTTCGGAATCCAGTACAAGTAGAACCACCAGATCGGGTCGGTCATGAACTTGCCGGCCGCGAACGCCCAAGTCTGGCGATGCGGCAGGAGGCGAAGCCATGGAATTCGCTGTGTGGGATCGTCCGGGTCCGAGCGGATGAGTGCGAGCTCAGCGGGTGTCACACGCGGATGCCGATCGGGGTGGTCGTACATCGGCAGCCAGAATAGGAGCCACAGCAGCCCGACCGCGCCGGTCAGGATGAACGCCCAGCGCCAGCCGTAGGTGACGGCGATCCACGGGACAGCCAGTGGCGCAATGACCGCGCCGACGTTGGTGCCGGCGTTGAATATCCCGGTGGCCAGTGCGCGCTCGCGCCGGGGGAACCATTCCGCCATCGTCTTGATCGCGGCCGGGAAGTTGCCGGATTCGCCGAGACCCAGTGCGAAGCGGGCGGCGCCGAAGCCGAACGGCGTGCGCGCCAGCGCGTGAGCCATCGCGGCGACGCTCCAGACCGCCAGAGCGAGCGCGTAGCCGATCCTGGTACCGAGCACATCCAGCAACCGCCCGACGAGCAGCAGCCCGATCGCGTAGGCGGCCTGGAACGCGGTGACGATGTAGCCGTACTCCACCTCGGTCCATCCGATTTCCCGCTGCAGCGTCGGCGCGAGGATCCCAATTACCTGGCGGTCGATGTAGTTGACGGTCGTCGCGAAAAACACCAGCGCGCACACGACCCAGCGGTAGCGACTCACTTTGGAGGCGGCGTCGGATGCAACGGTCGCAGGTGACATCGAGCTTTCCCCTCTTTCGATCCTGTCCCGCTCAGCTCACGAGGTCCCGCTCGAACGCGGCGTAGTCCGCCAGGGCGGCGAGCCGTTCCCGCGCCTCGGACACCCGCTTCGCGTCCGCCAGGCCCGTCGCCTCGGCAAGGAAAAGGATGTAGCTCGCGACGCCCCGGGCGTACTCGAGCCGCGCCTCGTCGCTGATGGCGTAGAAGCGGGCCCTCTGACCGTACCCTCGGGGCCCGTGATCCCCGAGCCGCCGCGGGGACCCGTCGCCCGCCAGGACGTACAGAAAGTTGTACTCGAACCAGAACATGTGATTGGGTGAATACTGGAGCGCCGCCAGTGCCGACCGGAGCGTGTCCGGGTTTTCGAACACCCCCGTCTCGTCGCGCTTCTCGTGGGCCAGCGCATGCCGGATGAACTCGCGCGCCATCCGCTGCCGGGTCGCGTCGGCGGCGAACGCACCTTCGATGGCGAGCTCCCGCGTGAACTCGTACCACTCGCGCCAAAGGGCCTGGTCGGAAGGGGCGTGCGAGCGGGCAAGTGCGGCGCCCATCTCGTAGGTGTAGCGGCCCGACGTCTTGATCTCGAGGTTCTTCTCCGTCACCTCACCAACGACGCGGTAGTTCTCTGCCGACTTGCCGCTCCCCGAGTGGAAACCGATTGAGACCCCGAAACTCCGCGCCACCCGGTAAAGAGCATCCACCGTGCTCCGCAGCTCGGAGTTGTCGGGATAGGGGAAGTTCTTCTGAAAACCGATGGCCGGCGCGACATAGTGGATCTGGACGCCGAGCGCCTCGGCCATCGCGAGGCAGAGAGCCAGCGTCTCCGGCGTAGTGCGGCCCGGCAACTCGTCGATCGAGAGCTCCCGGAAGTACCTCCGGCCCACCTCCTCGGTGAAGAGGTCGCGGCGCACCCGCGTGTAGGCCTCATCCCGCCTGACGAGCTTGCGCATCGCCGGCAGCAGGTACGTGAACAGGCGCATGGACTGCGTCTCGTCGAGCGAGAGCCCGAGTGGCCCCAACCGTTCCACGACACGCCTGAAGAGGCCAGGCTCACCGAGCGTCGCGAACGCGCGCTCGAGCTCCGTCGCGTTCTCGATCGGCGCGCGCAGCGCCAGCTCTGGCGAGAGATCGAAGGTGATGTAGCTGGCGAAGGCACAACCCCGGGCGAGCTCCTCCTCGATTGCATCGAATCGGCCGCCGATGGGCTGGTGGTCGGCGTTGAACCCCCACGGAATCTGTCGCCGGTGGAAACCGATCTTCAGAAACGCGAGGATGCTCGCGTGGCTCATCCCCTCCACCGACTGCCCCTGGTGCCCCTCCGGCACCGACCCGCCGATGAAGGGAAAGGGGACCTGCGCGAGGCGATCCTCCAGCATCGCATCGACGTCATAGACCAGCTCCCGCGGGATCGAGTTCTGGTTCGCCGTGACGGAGAGGCCGAGCTTTTGCATCACCCAGGCCACTGCCGGCCAGTGGAGCGTGGTGAAGCGGGCGCCTATCCCCAGGCTCGATCGAGCCAGGGTTCCCCCGGCCACGGGGAAAACCGTGCTCGCCGGGTCGTGCTTCTGGACGAGGGTCTTGAGTGCGGCCAGTCCGCCCCACAGCATCGGCAGGAGCTGGAAGCCCTCGCCCAGCGCGACCGCCCCGGGCACCGGCAGCGCATCGGGGCCGTCCACGAGGAGGCCTGCATCGCCGGTTGAGCGATCCTCGACGACGAAGAAACGCCAGCGTCCGGCGTCGAGTGCAGAGGCCGGGAAGAAGTCGAGGCGATCGGCCGCGACCCGTGGTTGTGCGCTGCGAGGTTCATCCTTCGCGGCCCGCACGAGCTCTTTCAAGACCGGCAGCGCCGTGCGTGCCGCTCCTTCCAGCCCTGCCGGATCCAGGCAGAGGTCCGGAGAGATCGCCGGATTGGTCCGAATCCGGATTTTGTTGGCCAGCAGGAAGCCGTTGATCGCGCTCGTCGTCTTCATCGTCCCCTCGTCACCACGATCCACCCGCGCGGACCATCACTTGGGCGGGCCGCAGCATCTTCGATTGACCAGCCGGTCGGCGTAGATGTCCGTCGCCATGCAAATGGTCGTTGGTCGCTCTCATTCCTGCACACAGAGCCTGCGGGAGTCCGAGATGCCCGCTGGCCCGATCAGATGCTCATGGCGTTGAAGCCGCCGTCGACGACCAGCTCCGCGCCCGTAATGAAGGAACCCGCCCGATCGGAGGCCATCAGGAGCACCGCACCGATCAGCTCGCGCGCCTCGCCGAACCGTCCCATCGGCGTGTGACCCATGATCGATGCGACCCGATCCGGGGTCAGCACCTTCCGGTTTTGCTCGGCCGGGAAGAACCCCGGCACGAGGACGTTCACGCGGATTCCGAGCGGAGCCCACTCCCGCGCCAGGTTCTTCGAGAGGTTGTGGACCGCGGCCTTCGAGACGGAGTATGTGAAAACCCGCGAGAGTGGTGTCAAGCCGGCCATCGAGCCGACGTTGATGATGCTGGCACCCACACCGTCGGCCTTCGCCCGCTCGACAAAGTAGCGCCCGAACACCTGGCACGCGAGGAACACCGATTTGACGTTGACCGTCATAATCTGGTCGTACTCGTCTTCGGGGATCTCGAGGAAGGGTCGGGCCGAGTTGATACCCGCTCCGTTGATCAGGATGTCGACCCGCGCGTGCTTCTGTACGACCTCCGCGAGCAGCGCCCGAAGGCTCTCCTTGCTGGTCGCGTCGCAGGCCACAAAAGAAGCCGTTCCGCCTGCCGATGCGATTCGCTCCACGCGGTGGGGTCCCTTTTCCGCATCACGATCGGCCATAACGACGGTCGCGCCGACCGCGGCCAGTCCCTCGGCCATGGCACCGCAAAGCTCCCCGGCACCGCCAACGACGACAGCCACCTTGCCTGCAAGCTGGAAAAGGTCGCTCATCGGGGGTCGCTCCAGTCCGGGCTCACTTATCGCACCTGCATACAGGCCTGTCAAGCCGCAGTCGCATTTGTTCCACACCAATGTTCACCTGTCTCGACACCTGGTCTAGCCACCTGCTATCCTCCCTCTTTGAAGGGAAAGCGGGTGGGGGGCGAGTCGGAGTGCGGGATCCGGAGTCCGGTTGATGGTCATCGGAAGCGGACACGCTGATCGGCTGCTGTCGGCAAGCGAGGTCCGCGGGATTGTCGAGCGCTCCGTCGCGACGTTCGACTCCCGCTGGCGCCGGATCCTGGTCGTGATCCCCGATGGGACGCGGACCATGCCGCTTCCCACCATGGTG
Source organism: Acidobacteria bacterium RBG_13_68_16 (assembly GCA_001766905.1). Classification (GTDB taxonomy): domain Bacteria; phylum Acidobacteriota; class Thermoanaerobaculia; order Thermoanaerobaculales; family Thermoanaerobaculaceae; genus RBG-13-68-16. The sequence continues at coordinate 10,978 of MEKI01000001.1, read as the reverse complement.
GACCTGCTCGACGAGACGCTCGGCCGTCGAACCGACGCGCTCGACTACCTCGTGGCGCTCGGCACCCACCGGCCGATGACCGACGAGGAGCTGGGCCGCCTGATTGGCCGCACGGTGGTCGGGGGACGGGCGGGCTCGAGTCGTGTCTTCAACCACCGCGGCTCGGTCCCTCAAGAGCTGGTACGGCTCGGGACGATCCCGGCGGCCGAGATCGCTTCGCTCACGGGTGGGCGCCTTGCGGAAGACCTGACCGTGAGCCTCAACCGCCTGGTACTGGAGTACGACGCCCTCCTCGTCTGCGGTCCGGTGTTTCCGCATGAGGTGGTCGGGTTCTCGGGCGGAAACAAGTACTTCTTCCCCGGCATCGCGGGGCCGGAGGTCATAAACCTCACCCACTGGCTCGGTGCCCTCATCAGCAGCTACGAGGTGATCGGTGCGGGGTACACCCCCGTGCGCGCCGTGATCGATCGCGCGGCCTCCCTGATTGACCGCCCGAAGGTCTGTTTCGCCGCAGTGGCGACTCGCTCTAGCCTTGCGGGCCTGTACTTCGGCGAGCCTCACGAGGCGTGGCAGGCCGCCGCCGCTCTTTCTGCCCAGGTCCACGTTGTCTGGGTCGAGAAACCCCTCCGGCGCGTCCTCTCGATCATGCCCTCGATGTACGAGGATCTATGGACGGCCGCCAAGGGAATGTACAAGGTGGAGCCGGCGGTCGCCGACGGGGGCGAAGTCGTCATCTACGCCCCCCACCTCACCGAGGTCAGCTACACGCACGGTCCGGCCATCGAGGCGATCGGCTACCACTGCCGGGACTACTTCCTGGCGCAGTGGGACCGCTTCAAACACGTCCCGGGCGGTGTGCTCGCCCACTCCACTCATCTCAAGGGCCTCGGCCGCTACGACATCGCCACGGGTGTCGAGACCCCTCGCATCAGGGTGACACTGGCCACGGGAATCTCCGAAGAACGGTGCCACCGCCTGAACCTCGGTTTCCTCGACCCGGCGCAGGTGGACGTCGACACGTGGAAGGGGCGCGAGGATGAGGGTGTGCTCGTGGTGCAGCGCGCCGGTGAGATGCTGTACAGGGTGCGGGCGGCGCAGCCCGCCATGGCGGCTTCCGCACAGGCCTGACAGAGGGAGGAACGATGAGCCACGGACTGACTATCCCGAAGACCGGTGCGCTCGACTTCGTTTCGCTCGGAGCGCTGGTCCACCGCCTGGACCCGGGTGTCGTGCCGTTCCGAAAGGCGACGAGCTGCCAGATCCACGTGAGCGGGGGTGAGTTCAACTGCGCTGCCAACCTCGCCAACTGCTTCGGCCTCACGACCGGCATCGTCACCGCGATGGTGGACTACCCCATCGGTGATCTGATCGCCGAGCGGGTACGGGCCATGGGGGTCAAGCCGTTTTACAGGCACTTCGAGCACAACGGCGTCAGCGGACCGAACATGGCCGCCGTCTACAGTGACCGCGGCTTCGGCGTTCGCGCTCCGGTCGTCTTCTACAACCGCTGCAACGAGGCGGCGGCCCAGCTTGCGCCCGGCGACTTCGACTGGGCGAAGATTTTCGGCGGCGGCGTTCGCTGGTTTCACAGCGGCGGGATCTTCGCTGCGCTCTCACCCACCACGCCCGAGCTGATCGTCGAGGGGATGAAGGCGGCAAAGGCTGGCGGCGCGGTTGTGTCGTTCGACCTGAACTTCCGCGAGAAGCTCTGGAAGGTCTCGGGCGGAGCCAAAAAGGCGGTTGAGGTGATCGACCGAATCGTCAAGAACGCGGACGTGCTGGTCGGCAACGAGGAGGACCTGCAGAAGGGCCTCGGCATTCCGGGGCCCGAGGTTGCAGCGAAATCCAAGCTCGATCCCAGCGCTTTCTTCGGCATGATCGACCGGGTGCTCGCCAAGCACCCCCATGTCAAGATCGTCGCAACGACCCTGCGCGAGGTCCACTCGACGAACCACCACTCGTGGGCAGCCGTCGCCTGGGTCAACGGCGCCACGCTCGTGACTCCGACCGTCGAGCTCGAAGTCTTGGATCGGGTGGGCGGCGGCGACGGGTTCGCCTCCGGGTTTTTCTACGGCCTCCTCGCGGGCGAGTCGCCCGAGGAGGCGCTCAGGCTCGGCTGGGCGCACGGAGCGCTGCTGACGACGTTCCCCGGCGACACAACGATGGCCACGCTCCAGCAGGTGCGGGCCTTCGCCAAGGGCGGCTCCGCCCGCATCCAGCGCTGAAATCCCGGGGAGTGCCGGCGCTCTCGTTGGGCGCGTTGTACGGTTAGGTCCAGCAGCAGGCGGCCATGCTCGCCTTCGTGGACGTCTTCCGAATGCTGATGTTCGCCTTCGTCCTCTTTCTCCCGTTCATTCTGCTGCTCTCCACCGGCAAAGGCAGACGCGCCCCGGGCGCGCACTGAGGCGATCCCCATCCGATGCCGGCCAGAGACGCGGCCGGCGCCGGTGGAACCGCTAGCCCCGTGTCGGCGAACTCAGGATTTGGCGTAGTTGCTGGCGCCGGCCCAGTCGATCAGCACGACCGCCTCGTTGCCGATCACCCAGGCGTCGTGCCCCTGGGGAAGTGCAGACACCTCGCCGGGAACGAGATCGAACTCGGTACCGTCGATCATCTTGACGTGGAGCTTCCCCGAGACCTGATACTGAAAGTGAGGTGCCTCACACCACTCGGTGCCGGCGATCGGTTTGACGTGCTTGGACCAGCGCCAGCCGGGCTCCAGGGTCAGACGCCCGACCATTCCGCCCCCGATCTTGATCAAATCCAGACGGCCCTTCTCAAAAGTCCGCGTCTCATCCGGCGAAGCAAACGCGTTGTGCTCGGCACGTGCCATGACTGCCTCCCTGGTGAGAATGTCCTTCCAGCCCCAACCGGGAAGTCTGTCGGCGCATTCCGCCCGCATTCGCCCGAACCGACCGCGCTGCAGCCTAGCGCCCGGCGCATGGACCCGCGGAACGTAGCTCCTAGCTGGGTGCCGGACGTGGCCGGCGCGTTGACACCCCCCGGGACCGGTAGGTAGACTGCGCGGTGCGGTGACGTAGCCAAGTGGTAAGGCAGGGGCCTGCAAAGCCCTCATTCGGCGGTTCGACTCCGCCCGTCACCTCCACCACGATTCCGACGAGGAGGAAACCCGATGAGACCTATCGCAACCGTTGCTGTGCTGTTCGCCCTGATCGCCGTGCCGCTTTTCGCCGCGGATGCTCCCTCGACGCCGTCGGCGGCCTGCTGTCTCAAGAGCGCCGGCGCCCAGCGCACAGTTACCAACCTCGAAAACGGCGTGAAGGTCGCGATCACCGGTGGCGACCCCAAGCTCGCCGCGATGATCCAGGACGAAACCGCCGCCTGCCCAAAGCCCGGGTGCGCCAAGGACTGCCCGATGCGGGCCGAGGGCGTGACCAGGACGGTCGAAAAGACCGACGCGGGCGTGGTGATCACCGCGACCGCGAGCGACCCTGAAATGGTCAAGAAGCTGCAGGACCACGCGGGCACCCAGTGGGACAAGGACTGCCCGCACAAGGCCGGCAAGGCCTGCGCCAAGGGCCAGGCGGGCGCCCCCAAGTGCCCCCACGCCAAGGGCGGGACGACGCAGTCCTGAGCGGCGCTCCCGAGATCTCCATGGCCCGCGGCGTTCGCGCCGCGGGCCTTCCTCTTTTCTTTCACTGCGTGAGGCTTTTCTTCTTTGCCCGGCGGGTGGGTGGCTACTCGGCGCTCGCTCGTCCCCGCTCGCGGCGCGCCGAGACTCCTCCGGCTGCGACCCGGCAACGCGTTCGGGGCCGGGGACCCCTCGGTGTCCGCGAACAGCCGCGTCACCGACACCCCAGCCCGATCCGCGCGCCGGGTCCCCGCAGCCTCCGGAGGGATGGCCGCCTCACCCGCCCGGCGGATTGAATCCGCCCCCCAACAACGTTCCCGATGACACTTCAGCAGATCGGCGCAGAAACGAGTGGGTGACGGTGAGATCCGCCCCGCGGGCCAAAACAAAGCCACGCAGTGAAAGAAAAAACCTCGAACATATTCCAGTGTTGGGCAACGTCGGTACAATAGCGGCGCGATGGACGAGCAACGAACACCGGCGCAGGACTCGATGGGGCTACCGATCCGCTTCCCGGAACCGGGCAAGCGGCACGGCTTCTTCGGTTTTCTCCGCAGCCGCCTGGTGACCGGCCTGCTGGTCGCCTTTCCGCTCGTGGTCACGATCTTCTTCGGGCGCTTTCTTTTCGGGCTGGTGGACCGGTGGACCGATCCGATCAGCATGTACCTGTTCGAGCGCCGAATTCCCGGGGTCGGGACAGCCCTCTTCGTGCTGCTGATCTTCGTCCTCGGCGTGCTGGCCCACAACGTGCTCGGGCGGCGCGTGCTGCGCATCGGGGACGCGATCTTCGCCCGCATCCCGATCCTCCGTTCGATCTACCTCGGCACACGCGAGGTCACACGCGCGTTCGCCGGCGACCGCGCCAAGAGCTTTCGACGGGTGGTGCTGATCCCATTCCCCAACGAAGGAGTCTGGGCGATTGCGTTCGTCACCGGAGAGTTCGACGAGACGACCCCCGAAGGACGGCGCCGCCTAATCTCCGTTTTCATGCCCACGACGCCCAACCCAACCACCGGTTTCTTCCTCGTCTACCCCGAGTCCTCGCTCAAGCCCACCGCCCTCACTGTCGAGGAGGCGCTGCGCCTGGTGATCTCGGGCGGCCTTGTGAGCGCGACCCAGGACCGGGTTTTCCCGCGTTCCTCACCCGGTCCGGGACAGTCGCTGTGAGCCGGGCGAAGGGCGCAACGCCGAAGCGCGCCGCCGCAATCGAAGCGGGACTCGCAGCCGCCTACCCCGAAGCGACCACCGAGCTGGCGTTCCGCAACCCCTACGAGTTGCTGGTCGCCACGATCCTGTCCGCCCAGTGCACGGATGTGCGAGTCAACATGGTGACGCCGGCGCTCTTCGCCCGCTTCCCCGATGCCACGGCCCTGGCAGGCGCCGATCAGGTCGAGCTCGAGGGGATGATCCGCACCACCGGGTTCTACCGCAACAAGGCGAGATCGCTGCTGGGCATGGCCAGCGCCGTTGTGGAACGGCACGGTGGCGAGATCCCGTCCCGCATGGACGATCTCACCAAGCTCCCAGGCGTCGGCCGCAAGACCGCCAACGTCGTGCTGGGGACCGCATTCGGGATGGCCAGCGGCGTGGTCGTGGACACCCACGTCGCGCGCCTCGCGCAACGCCTCGGATTGTCCGAGGCAAGCGACCCCGAGAAGATCGAGCAGGACCTGATCGCGCTGTTCCCACCCGCCTCCTGGGTGGCGCTCGGGCATCGCCTGATTCTTCACGGGCGAAGGGTGTGCAAGGCGCGCAAGCCCGCTTGCGATCAATGCTCGCTCGCGCCGTTCTGCCCGAGGATCGGGGTATGAGGATTGCGGTTGGCAGTCTGCGGGAGCCCAAGCTCACCGGCGTCACGATGGCCCTTGAGCGCCTGGCCGCGCTTCCATGGCCAGGGGAGGAAGTCACGCTCGAACCGGTGGACGCCGCGAGCGGCCAGGCAGACACCCCGCTTTCCGGCGAGGCCACGTTGGCGGGCGCCCGGGCACGGGCCCGTGCCGCGCTCGCTGTGGTGCCCGGAGCTTCCCTCGCCCTCGGGCTCGAGGGCGGGGTGGAGGTGCTCAACCGGGCCCCGCTGCAGGTGGTGCTGCGCAACTGGGCGGTGGCGTGGGACGGCCGACGCGAGGGGGTGGGCTCCAGCGCCGGCATCCTGCTGCCAGAGCGGGTGGCGGCCGCGGTGCTCGCGGGGGAAGACCTGGCCGACGTCATCGACCGCCACGCCAAAGAGCACGACGTGCGCTCCCGCCAGGGCGCCTTCGGCGTGCTCACGGCCGGTGTGCTCACCCGTGCCGACGCCTACGTCCAGGCGGTGCTCACCGCCCTGGCGCCGTGGTACAAAGGAGAGTGGGAGGGATGATGCAGCCACGCACCCCCTGGGGCGGCTGGGTCGAGGTCATCACCGGGAGCATGTTCTCCGGCAAGTCCGAGGAGCTGATCCGGCGGCTACGCCGGGCGATCATCGCAAAGCAGCGGGTGCAGGTGTTCAAGCCGGCGCTTGACGACCGCTTCACGGCGGCCCAGGTCGTCTCCCACTCGCGCTGGCGGCTGGAGGCGGAGAGGGTTCACAAGGCGGCGGAGATCCTCGAGAAGGTGGACCCTCGCACGGAGGTGGTCGGGATCGACGAGGCCCAGTTCTTCGACGAGGAGCTGGTGACGATCTGCAGTCACATGGCCGACCTCGGCAAGCGAGTCATCGTCGCAGGGCTGGACATGGACTTCCGCGGCGAGCCTTTTGGCCCGATGCCGAAGCTGCTGTCCATCGCCGAGGAAGTCGAGAAGGTGCACGCGATCTGCGCCCGCTGCGGCGCCCCCGCCTCGTACACCCAACGCCTCACCCAGGCCCAGGAGCAGGTCGTGGTTGGGGCGGCCGAGATCTACGAGGCGCGCTGCCGCCGCTGCTTCGAACCCGGCGGCCCCGAGGCCCAGCCGGACCTCTTCCCCCCCGACGACGAGGGCTGAGGGGGAACGACAGTCAACAGTTAACAGTTAACTGTTGACAGTTGACCGTTAACAGGGTCTAGATCCGTACCTCTTGACCGCGGGGCACCTGGGGCGGAGATGCAGGGTTGCACGTCGATCTGGTTCCCTAGCCGCTTGACCCCGCCATGGCGGGGCGTTCTAATGCGCGGGTGCCACCCCTGAGTGAGCGGCAGTGGGCGTTCCTGATGCGGGTCGCCGTGCGGATCGTTCCCGCGGTGGCCGACCTCGACGCCGCCGGGCGCTCGCGCTTCGTCGCCATCGTGAGCAAGGCCCTCGCCGAGCGGCCCCGCCCGATTCAGCACCAGTTCGGCCTATTCCTCGGCGTTCTGCGCTGGGCGCCGTTTCTGCGCTTCGGCTCGCCGTTCGACCGTCTCCCGCCGGAAGACGAGGACACGGTGCTGCGCTGGTTCCTCGACGCGCCGGTCGCCAAGCTGCGAAGTGGCTTCTGGGCGCTGCGCGCGCTGGCGTTCATGGGCTACTACGGCCAGCCCGAGGTGTGGCCGAGCCTTCGCTACACCCCATCGTTCAGAGGGAATGAGATGCTCCATGGATGAGCGACGCTACGACGTCGTGATCGTCGGCTCGGGCGCCGGC
>MEKI01000001.1:549-3782 GCA_001766905.1 Acidobacteria bacterium RBG_13_68_16 | reverse complement strand
CACCGGCACCTCGCTTCCCCTCCCCGAGGAGGTGCTCGCGCGTTGGGGCGTGCCGGGGCTCGGGCACGTGGACCTGCGCCGCCGTTCCGAGAAGTACCTCGGAGAGAACAACGTCCACCTGCTCGGGGAAGAAACGATCAACGACAACAACCGGCGGTTCTTCGAGGCGTGCCGCACGCTCGGCTACCGGGTGGAGCAGTTCCCGGTGAACGTGAAGGGGTGCCAGGGCTCGGGCCTCTGCAACCTCGGCTGTCCCAACGCGGCCAAGCAGGGGACGCACCGCGTTCAACTCCCCGCGGCCGAAGCCGCCGGGGTGGAGGTCGTCACCAACTGCAAGGTCGAGAGGATCGGCGAGCGCGACTGCCTTGCGACCGTGACAAACCCGCCGTTCGGCGAGCCCTCACACTGGCCCGAGGGACGGTACCGAATCCGGGCGCGCGCGATCGTGGTGGCGGCGGGCGCGGTGAACTCTCCCGCCCTTCTGCTGCGCTCCCAGCTCCCGGCGCGGCTGCCGGCGCTCGGCCGCTACTTCACGGCCCACCCCGCGCTCATCCTGGTCGGGGAGCACGACCGGCCGATCTCCAACTTCTACGGTCACCCCAAGAGTTACTACTGCGACCATTTCGTCGAGTCCGCGAAGTTCCTCCTCGAGACCTGCATGTACTTCCCGTTCACCACGGCCAAGAACCTCATCGGCTTCGGCGCCGAGCACGCCAGACTGATGTCCCGCATGGACCGGATGCAGATGATCCTTGTGCTCGCCGTTGATCCTGCGCTCGCCGAGAACCGGATCGCGGTGGATGCCGCGGGCGATCCCGTGGTCCACTACCGCTTCACCGACGAAGTCATGGACGCCCTGATCGAGTCGCAGCGCGTAGCGGCGCGCATCTTCTTCGCCGCAGGGTGCACGCGAGTGCACGCGCCTGCCGGGACGGGCTTCTTCATCGGAGCGAACGAGGCCGACCGGCTCGAGGAGCTGATCACCCGCGAGGCGTTCAAGCTCGGCAAGGTCTCGATCTCGAGCGCCCACCTCATGGGCGGGTGCCGGATGGGGACGGACCCCGCGACATCGGTGACCGACGCCTGGGGGCAGGTGCACGGTGTGCCGTGGCTGTTCGTCGCCGATGCCAGCCTCTTCCCGATGTGCTCCGAGATCAACCCCTACGTCACGATCATGGCGCTCGCCGACCGGGTCGCCGAGCGGGTGCGCACGCGGCTTCCGGGGCTTCCCGCCGCATGAGCGAGTCGGGCGCGCGACTCGTCGTGAAGGCGCTCGAGGACGAGGGCGCCGCCTTCACCTTCGGCATCCCCGGAACCCACAACATCGAGCTGTACGACGCCCTCGCGGCCTCCGAGAGGGTCACGGCCGTGCTGGTCACTGACGAGCAGGCCGCCTCGTTCATGGCGGACGGAGTCTCCCGAAGCTCGGACCGGGTCGGGGTCGTCAACCTGGTCCCCGGCGCCGGGCTCACCCACGCGCTCTCCGGTGTCGCCGAGGCCTTCATGGACGGCATTCCGCTAGTGGTGCTTTCCTGCGGTATCCGCACCGACAGCGGGCGAGCGTTCCAGCTCCACGACATCGATCAGCTCGCGGTAGCCCGTCCGGTGGTCAAGGATGTCCTACCGGTTCGCGACCCGCGCGAGCTGTACGCCACCGTGCGCAGGGCGTTCGCCCTGGCGCGAGCTGGGACGCCCGGTCCGGTGGTGGTCGAGGTCCCGGCCGAGCTATATCTCCTACGCCACGACTTCGGCGAGCCGCGGTACAAACCGGAGGACTTCGCACGGTCCCGTCCCGATCCCCGGGACATTGAGGTCGCCGCGCGAACCCTGAGCGAAGCCAGGCGGCCGCTGCTGTACGTCGGCTACGGTTGCCGGAGGGCAACCGCCGAGGCGAAGGACCTTGCCGAGCGGCTGGGCGCCCCGGTCGCCACCACGATCCAGGGAAAGGGCGTGTTTCCCGAGTCCCACCCCCTGTTCCTGTGGAACGGTCTGGGCAAGGCCGCCCCGCCGTTCGTGCGGGAGATCGAGCGCGGGTGCGACGCGATGCTCGCGGTCGGGTGCCGCTTCGGAGAGGTCGGCACCGGAAGCTGGAGCTTCGCCCCGCCCGAGGGGCTCGTCCACGTTGACATCAACCGCGCGGTCTTCAACCGCAACTTCCCCGCAGCGGTGACGATCGAAGCGGACGCGGGCGAGGCGCTGACGGCGCTTCTGGGCAGCGTGCCGCAGCGTGCTCACGACGCGGCGATGGAGCGGGCCATCGCCGAGGGGCACCGCACAGTGAAAGACGAGTGGCGACGACAGAAAAGCGCAGAGAAGGTCACGCCCGCTGTCCTGTTCGAGACCCTGCAGGTGTTGGCCGGCGACGACGCGATCTTCACCGCCGATTCCGGCAACGGCACGTTTCTGGCGATGGAGCACCTGCGCCTGGAAGCGCCGGGGTGTTTCCTGGCGCCCGTGGACTACTCGTGCATGGGCTACGGCGTCCCCGCCGCGATCGGGGCCAAGCTCGCCAACCCGAGGAGGGACGTCGTGGCGCTGGCCGGCGACGGAGCGCTGCTGATGACCGGCCTGGAGCTGCTCACGGCCGCCGCGTACGGCGCCGGCGTGGTCGTGGTCGTGCTCCGGGACGAGGAGCTGGCGCAGATCGCCCAGTTTCAGCGGACGCTGCTCAACCGCGCGACGAGCTCCCGGCTCGCCCCCTTCAGCGTCGAGGCGTTTGCCGCGGCCGCCGGGTGCGCCTACCTTGCCGCTCGGAACGACGTCGAATTGCGGGCCACGCTCACAGAGGCGCTGAAAACCGCACACGATGGACGGCCGGTGATGGTCGAGGCGGCCATCGACTACTCCCGCAAGACCTGGTTCACCCGCGGCGTCGTCGCCACCAACTTCTGGCGACTCCCATGGTCGGAGCGCCTGCGTCTGCTCGCCCGCGCCGCCGGCCGCCGTCTCACACCGGCCTGACGCTGATCACGTCTCCCCGCCGGGTCGCGGCACGCGTCACGACCAGTGACCACATGCCTTAGCCGTTGCGGGTTGCCGCGTCACTTGCCCGTTTCGCCAGCCGGGAAACGAGGGACACCCTGGAACGTCGCCGCGGCTCCCGGTTTCAGGCCGTGGGCGGCCGCGTAGCCGGCGTTGACCAGGAGCACGGCGCGCGCCGGCTGCGCATTCGAGAACTTGGGACAGGGGTCCGCACGACACGGCTGCGCATGGGGACGGACGTCCGCGACCCG
>MEKI01000001.1:234-542 GCA_001766905.1 Acidobacteria bacterium RBG_13_68_16 | reverse complement strand
GAGTCGAACCAGACGATGTCGAGCGGCATCAGGGTGTTCTTCATCCAGAACGCGAGGATGTCGTCGGTGTCGAAGACGAACAGCATCCCGTGACCCGCCGCCAGCGAGTCCCGGTGCATGAGCCCGGTCGCCTTCTCCTGATCGGTCAGGGCCAACTCGAGGACAAGTCGAACTCCGTCAGGGACGACGCACGAGGGAGCGGCCTCCGTGGGTGCCGCTGCTGCAAGGACGAGCAGGAGTGCCAGCATGGTTTCGCCTCCGCCGGTATTGTAGCGGCAAGCTCTATACTCGCGCGCGCCGGTTGACGG
>MEKI01000001.1:0-67 GCA_001766905.1 Acidobacteria bacterium RBG_13_68_16 | reverse complement strand
CCACCGACGTGATCCGTGTGGGGAACCAGAGCCGGTTCATCTGGCACACCCTCGTGCACGGTCTGAA